>NZ_JAFCJI010000002.1:668183-1002274 GCF_018131105.1 Bradyrhizobium manausense
CTCGTTATCGATCGCGACAGAGCGCGCTTTGGCGCCTGGTATCAAATGATGCCGCGCAGCCAGAGCGCGGTTGCCGGTCAGCACGGCACGCTCCGCGACTGCATCGCGCGCGTGCCTGATATCGCAGCGATGGGTTTTGACGTGCTCTATTTCACGCCGATCCATCCGATCGGCCGCACCCACCGCAAGGGCCGCAACAATTCACCAGTGGCCAGCGAGGGTGAGCCCGGCTCGCCCTACGCGATCGGCTCGGCCGAGGGCGGTCACGATGCGCTGCATCCCGAACTCGGCACCATCGAGGATTTCCGCGCGCTGGTCGCGACCTGCCTCGAATACGGCCTCGAGATCGCGCTCGACTTCGCCGTGCAGTGCTCGCCTGATCACCCCTGGCTGGCGCAGCATCCGGAGTGGTTCAAATGGCGGCCGGACCGCACGGTGCGGACGGCGGATGGTCCCTATTCGGACATCGTCATCCCCGATTTCGCTTCGGTCGACCGGGTCGGACTGTGGAATGCGTTTCGCGATGCCATGCTGTTCTGGATCGACCAAGGCGTGACCATCTTCGCGATCGACAATCACGACACCGCGCCGTTGCCGTTCTGGGAGTGGCTGATCCGCGACATCCGCTCGCGGCACCCCGAGGTGATCCTGTTCTCCAAAACCTTTGCACGACCGAAGCTGATGAAAGGTCTCGCCAAGCTCGGCTTTGCGCAGTCCTTCAGTTACTTCCCGTGGCGCACCGCGAAGTGGGAGCTGGAGCAGTATTTTGACGAGCTGACACGCTATCCCGAACGGGATTTCTCCCGCCCGAACCTGTTCGTCAACACGCCCGACCTGCTGCCCTATCATCTCCAGAGCGGCGAGGCCTGGATGTTCAAATCGCGTATTGCACTGGCCGCCATGCTGTCGGGCAATTTCGGCCTCTACAGCGGCTTCGAGCTGCTGGAGCACGACGCGATCCCCGGCCATGAAGAATATCGGGATTCCGAGAAGTACCAGATCGGCCAGCGCGACTGGGACAAGCCCGGCAACATCAAGCCCTGGATCACGGCGCTCAACCGCATCCGCAACGACAACGCTGCGCTCCAGCAGACCAACAATCTGCGTTTCCTCGGCATCGAGGACGGCGAGACCATCGCCTTCGTCAAGGAGGCGACCGAACCCGCCAACATCGTCGTCGCGGCCATCGCCCTCTCGCGCCATGCGCGCGAGTTCTGGTTGCCGCTCGGTGACCTCACCATCGACGCAGGCGGCGAACGCCACCGCGTCACCACCCTCGAAAATCTCATGACAGGCGAACAGTCCCGCATCGAATGGGGCGGGATCAAATTGCGTATCGATCCCGACCGCGATCCGGCCTTGTTCTTCCGATGCCTGGCGTAAGGATCACGCCATGAATGTATTGTCTTCCGTCGACACCAAGAAGGCCGAGGCTGCCGAGATCGTGGACGAGCTCTGGTACAAGGACGCCATCATCTACCAGCTCCATGTCAAGGCCTTTGCCGACAGCAACAATGACGGCATCGGCGATTTCGCCGGGCTGACCGAGAAACTGCCTTATCTCCAGGACCTCGGCGTCACCGCGCTATGGCTGCTGCCGTTCTACCCCTCACCCGGCCGCGACGACGGCTACGACATCGGTGACTACGGCTCGATCAATCCCGATTTCGGGACGATGAAGGACTTCAAGCGCTTCATCCAGGAGGCGCAGAAGCGCGGCCTCCGCGTCATCACCGAGCTCGTCGTCAATCACACCTCGGACCAGCACAAATGGTTCAAGCGCGCGCGCCGCAGCCCGGCCGGTTCGAGCGCGCGCGACTGGTATGTCTGGAGCGACACCGACCAGAAATACCAGGGCACGCGGATCATCTTCACCGATACCGAGAAGTCCAACTGGACCTGGGATCCCGAGGCCGGCGCATTCTACTGGCACCGCTTCTTCTCGCATCAGCCCGACCTCAATTTCGACAATCCGCGCGTCGTCAGCGCCATCATCCAGGTGATGAAGCGCTGGCTCGATGCCGGCGTCGACGGATTCCGCCTCGACGCCATTCCGTATCTCTGCGAGCGCGAGGGCACCTCGAACGAGAACCTCCCCGAAACGCATGCGATCATCAAGCGCCTGCGCCATGAGCTCGACGCTTATTCCAAGGGAAAGCTGCTACTGGCCGAGGCCAATCAATGGCCGGAGGACGTGCAGGAATATTTCGGCCGCGGCGACGAATGCCAGATGGCGTATCACTTCCCGCTGATGCCGCGCATCTACATGGCAATCGCGCAGGAGGACCGTTTCCCGATCACCGACATCCTGCGCCAGACGCCGGACATTCCCGCGAGCTGCCAATGGGCGCTGTTCCTGCGCAACCATGACGAGCTGACGCTGGAGATGGTCACCGACGTCGAGCGCGACTATCTCTGGACCACCTACGCCAACGATCCCCGCGCCCGCATCAATGTCGGCATCCGCCGGCGGCTTGCGCCGCTGATGGACAATGACCGGCGCAAGATCGAGCTGATGAATTCGCTGCTGCTGTCCTTCCCGGGCACGCCGATCATCTATTACGGCGACGAGATCGGGATGGGCGACAACATCTATCTCGGCGACCGCAACGGCGTCCGCACGCCGATGCAGTGGAGCCCGGACCGCAATGGCGGCTTCTCCCGCGCCGATCCCGCCCGCCTCTACGCGCCCCCGATCATGGATCCCGTCTACGGCTACGAATCGGTGAACGTGGAAGCGCAATCGCGCAGCCTGTCCTCGCAGCTCAACGCCACCAAGCGGCTGATCTCGGTGCGCAAGTCGACGTTGGCCTTCGGCCGCGGCACGATGACCTTCATACGTCCGGCCAACCGGTCCGTGCTCGCTTACGTCCGGCAGTATGGTGACGAGGTGATCCTCTGCGTCGCCAATCTGTCCCGCGCGGCACAGGCGACCGAATTGGACTTGGCGCCGTGGAAGGACCGCATCCCGCAGGAGATGCTCGGCCGCACCCGCTTCCCGGCCATCGGCGAGTTGCCCTACATGATCACGCTGGGGCCCTACGGCTTCTACTGGTTCCAGCTCCAGGAGCGCGACAAATCCGAGCCGGTGGCGCCGCGGGCGGTCCCGGAATTCGAAACGCTGGTGGTGCCGGTCAACTCCAACTGGGTGTCGCTCGCCCGCGAGCGCGGCGTCTTCGAGCGCGACGTGCTGCCGGGTTTCTTGTCGCGGACGCGCTGGTATCCCGAGCACGATCCAAAGCACATCAAGGCGACGCTGACGTCAGCGGTGCCGTTCAGCGACATCGGCGACAACAGGCCCTGGATCGCGTTCTTCGAGACGACGCAGGACGACGTCACGACCCGCTACGTGCTGCCAATGCAGATCGAGTGGGTCCGTTTCGACCGCGAGCGCTTCAACCCGAGGGCCCTCGCCGCCGTGCGCCAGGGCGCGCGCGAAGGCACGCTGCTCGACGTCGCGACAGACCAGATCTTCATCGGGCTTTTCCTGCGGGGCTTGTCGCAGAACCTGGTGGTGGACGAGAACAATCTGCGACTCGAGTTCAAGCCGACCAGCCTGTTCGCCGACTACACCGTGAAGGAGCCCGCGCGGATCCGGACGGTCGAGCAGTCGAACAGCACCGCGCTGGTCGACAACCAATACGTCGCCAAGATCTATCGCCGCGTCGAAAGCGGCGCCAACCCGGAGATCGAGATCGGTCACTATCTCACCGAGGTCGCACGCTTCCCCAATACACCGGCGTTGCTCGGCAGCGCCGAGCTGGTCGAGGGCGGCAGTCGCAGCGCGCTCGGGGTGCTGCATGCCTATATCGAGAACCAGGGCGACGGCTGGGCCGTCACCACCGGCTATCTCGACCGCTATATCGACGAGCAGAGGCTGGGGCCTGTGGGCGAAGCGCCCCGCGAGACCCAGGAGCAGGCGCCTTACCTGCACTTCATGGGACAGATTGGCCGTCGGCTCGCCGAGTTGCACATGGCGCTCGCCGCCGCAAAATCCGCCGATCTTGCCCCTGAACCGATCGGCCCGGCGGATATCAAGCGATGGACAACCCACCTGAAGGGACGGGCCGAGCGGGTCTTCGAACGCCTCGCTGATAGCCGCGATGGCCTGCGCGAGGCTGATCGGCCCCTGATCGACCAACTGGTTGCGGTGCGCGCGACGCTGCCGGATCATATCAACGCTCTCTTGCCATCCGGCATCGGCGGGTTGAACATCCGTCATCATGGCGACTTCCGCCTCGGGCAAACCTTGATCGTGAAGGACGACATCTTCATCATCGATTTCGATGGCGATCCCCATCTCACGCTGGCCGACAAGCGGCGCAAGCTGCCGGCCGCGCGCGACGTCGCGGGCCTGGTCCGGTCGATTGATCTTTCGGTTAACGCCGCGCTTAACCGGGCGCTCTCAGGGGGCATTGATGAACAGGGTCGGATCACCACCGCGCTCGACGAATGGCGCGAACACACCACCGCGACCTTCCTGTCCGCCTATCGCGAGACCATGGCGGACCGGCGACTCTGGCCGGAAAAGGCGCACTCCGCGGAAAGCATGTTAAGGTTTTTCCTGCTTGATCAAGCGTTCGACGAGGTAGAGTACGAGCTGTCCCACCGGCCGGAGGGGCTCCATGCGCCGCTGACCGGCCTGCTTCGCATTCTGTCCAGTGCCGAGAGCGAAGCCCATGCCTAAACTGCCAGCCGAAGCCTACGCCATCATCGAGGGCCGCCACTCCGACCCCTTCCACTATCTCGGGCTGCATCCCGAGGGCGGCAACAGTGTGGTGCGCGCCTTCCTGCCCGAGGCCTCCAATGTCGAGGCCATCGGCGACCATGGCGAGGTGGCAAAGCTCGACCGCGTCCACGCATCGGGCCTGTTCATCGGCGCCCTGCCCAACGGCTCCAAGCACTACCAGCTCCGCGCCAAGTTTGGTGACAACGTCGTCGAGTTCGAGGACGCCTACCGCTTCCCGCCGATCCTGACCGATTTCGATCTCTATCTGCTCGGCGAAGGCACGCATCAACGGCTCTACGACAAGCTCGGCGCGCACCCGACGCGGCTGGAAGGCATCGACGGCATCGGCTTCGTCGTGCTGGCCCCGAATGCGCGGCGCGTATCCGTTGTTGGCGATTTCAATTTCTGGGACGGGCGGCGCCATCCCATGCGGGTGCGCGGCGCCGGCTATTGGGAATTGTTCATTCCGCACGCCAAGTCCGGAGATCATTACAAGTTCGAGATCATCGGGCCACACGGCCATCTGCTGCCGCTGAAATCCGATCCGATGGCGTTCGCGAGTGAAGTGCGGCCGAAGACCGCCTCCATCGTGTTCGACGAAGCCCATCTTCCGCGGCCGCGGCCGGCGCCTGACGGCATCAACGCGCTGTCGGCGCCGATGTCGATTTACGAGGTTCATCTCGGCTCATGGCGTCGCAAGAACGGCGACGAATGGCTGACCTATCGCGAGCTGGCCGAGCAGCTGCCGGCCTATGCGCGCGACATGGGTTTTACCCATCTCGAATTCCTGCCCGTCAGCGAGCATCCGTTTGACGGGTCCTGGGGTTATCAGCCAACCGGCCTCTATGCGCCGACGAGCCGCTTTGGCACGCCGGAGGATTTCGCCGCACTCATCGATGCCTGTCATCGTGAAGGCGTCGGCGTACTGCTCGACTGGGTGCCCGGTCACTTCCCCGATGATCCGCACGGACTCGGCAGCTTTGACGGGACCGCGCTTTATGAGCACGCCAATCCGCTCCAGGGCCGCCATCTCGACTGGGGCACGTTGATCTACAATTACGGCCGCACCGAAGTGACGAACTTCCTGGTGTCGAATGCGCTGTTCTGGCTGGAGCGTTACGCCATCGACGGCCTGCGCGTCGATGCGGTCGCATCCATGCTCTATCTCGATTACAGCCGCCCGCCCGGCGCCTGGATTCCGAACCAGTATGGCGGCCGCGAGAATATCGAGGCGATCAACTTCCTGCGTCGCTTCAACACCGAGCTGTTCGCGCGTTTCCCGCAGGCGACCACGGCTGCGGAAGAATCCACCGCATGGCCGCAGGTTTCGCGCCCGGTCGAATTCGGCGGGCTCGGCTTCGGCTACAAGTGGAACATGGGCTGGATGCACGACACGCTGAACTACATCAGCAAGGATCCGATTCATCGCAAGCATCATCACGGCGATATCCTGTTTGGCCTGCACTACGCCTTCTCGGAAAACTTCATCCTGCCGCTGTCGCATGACGAGGTCGTGCACGGAAAGCGCTCGATCTTCGGCCGCATGCCCGGCGACGAATGGCAGCGCTTTGCCAATTTGCGCGCCTATTACAGCTTCATGTTCGGCCATCCCGGCAAGAAGCTGCTGTTCATGGGCGGTGAGATCGCGCAGAGCAGCGAATGGAATCACGACCAGTCGCTCGATTGGCACCTGCTCGAGTACAAGTACCATTCCGGCATCCAGGCGCTGGTCCGTGACCTCAACCGGCTCTACCGCGCGGTGCCGGCGCTGCACCAGATGGACTGCGACCAGGCCGGGTTCGAATGGCTGGTTACCGACGACGCCAACCGCAACGTCTTCGCCTGGCTGCGCAAGGGTTTTGACGAGCACGCGCGGTGTCTCGTGGTCGTCAACTTCTCGCCCAACGTCTATAGCAATTACCGCGTCCCCGTGCCCTTTGCCGGCAAGTGGAAAGAGGTGTTCAACTCGGACTCCGCCCATTATGGCGGCACCAATGTCGGGAACGTCGGCGAGGTCCAGACCGTTGACGGCAAGATGCCCGAGCTTCGCCTCACGATACCGCCGCTCGCTGCAATCTTCCTCGTTCCTGAAAGCTGACCGATGCGCCTGACTGCCGGATCGCCCGCACGCCTCGGTGCAAGCTGGGACGGACGCGGCACCAATTTCGCGCTGTTCTCCGCAAATGCGCAGAAGGTCGAGCTGTGCCTGTTCGACACTCAGGGGCGCCGCGAGCTCGAGCGCATCGAGTTGCCTGAAAAGACCGAGGACGTCTGGCACGGCTATCTCAACGACGTCTCGCCGGGCCAGCTCTACGGCTATCGCGTGCACGGGCCCTACGAGCCCGAGCACGGCCACCGTTTCAACGCCAACAAGCTGCTGCTCGATCCGTACGCCAAGCGACTTGCGGGACGCCTGGTCTGGAGTGACGCGCATTTCGCCTATCGCACCGGTTCGGCGCGCGAGGATCTGTCGTTCGACCGGCGCGACAATGCGCGCGGCATGCCCAAGGCCGTCGTCGTCGACGAGACCTTCAACTGGGGCCGGCGCGAGATCCGGCCACACATCCCCTGGGAAGACACCATCATCTACGAGGCCCACGTCAAAGGCCTGACGCAGAAGCGCGACGACGTGCCGCCGAACTTGCGCGGGACCTATGGCGGGCTGTCGTCACCGGCGATGATCGAGCATCTGAAGAGGCTCGGAGTTACCACCGTCGAGCTGCTGCCGATCCACAGCTTCGTCGACGACCGCATCCTGGTCGAGAAGAAGCTCGCCAATTACTGGGGTTACAACACACTGTCCTTCTTCGCGCCGGAGGCGCGCTACGCCCAGGACAATGCGCTGGATTCCTTCCGTACCACGGTGGCGCGCCTGCACGATGCCGGCATCGAGGTGATGCTCGACGTCGTCTACAATCACACCGCCGAGGGCAACCATCTCGGACCGACGCTGTGCTACCGCGGCATCGACAACGCTTCCTATTACTGGCTGAACCGCGAGAACCCCCGCTATTACGACGACTTCACCGGCTGCGGCTCGTCGGTGAACCTCACTCATCCGCGCGTGCTGCAGATGGTGATGGACAGCTTGCGCTACTGGGTCGAGGTCTGCCATGTCGACGGCTTCCGCTTCGACCTCGCCACCACGCTCGCGCGCGGCCCGAACGGCTATGATCGCGGCATCTCGTTTCTCACCGCGATCCGGCAGGACCCCGTGCTGGCGACGGTCAAGCTCGTCGCCGAGCCGTGGGACCTCGGACTCGGTGGCTACCAGGTCGGCGCCTTCCCCTCGCAATGGTCGGAGTGGAACGATCGCTACCGCAGCGCCATGCGCCGCTACTGGAGCGGCGAAGGCAGCCTGATCGGCGACATCTCCAGCCGCATGACGGCGTCCTCAGACCTGTTCAATCACGACGGACGGCGACCGCGCGCCAGCATCAACCACATCACCGTGCATGACGGTTTCACGCTGGCCGACCTGTTCAGCTACAACGAGAAGCACAACGAGGCCAACGGCGAGGACAATCGCGACGGCTCCAACGACAACCACAGCAACAATTGTGGTGTCGAGGGCCCGACCGACGATCCAGATATCCTCAGCCTGCGGCGGCAACTTCGCAAGAACGTGCTGGCGTGCCTGATGCTGGCGCAGGGCATTCCACTGATCCTCGCCGGCGATGAGGTCGGCAACACGCAGTCCGGCAACAACAACGCCTATTGCCAGGATAACGAGGTCGGCTGGGTCGGCTGGGAGAATCTCGGCAAGGAGGGCGACGACATGGTCGATTTCGTCGCCGGTCTCGCCGAAATCCGCCGCCGGTTCTCGCAGTTGCGCAGCCATCGCTGGCTCGATGGCCGGCCCAAGGACGGCATCTCCTACGGCGCGCTGTGGCTGACGCCCGAAGGCAACGAGATGACGGAAAGCGACTGGACATTCCCGGACGGGCGGTTTCTCTCTTATGTGATGGGGCCGATGGAACCGGGCAGCGCGGCGATCTTTATCGTGTTGAACGCTGCGCCCGAAGAGATCGCATTCAAATTGCCCAAAATGCCCGAATACAAGAGCTGGCAGCAGATCCTGAACACGACGGATGCCAAGCTGAACAGCGTTGATTTCCCGCCCGGAAGCGACAGCAAGGCGCCGCCGCGCTCCGTGCTCGCCTTCGCGGGGGCGCTATGAGGCCATCCTTCGGGGCGAAGCCGACCAAGGACGGCGTGTCGTTCCGTTTGTGGGCGCCCGGCGCGCGTCGGGTCGATCTCCTGCTCGAGCGGCGACACGCGATGCAGCGTCGTCAGGATGGCTGGTATGTCGCCGACATCGCCGGCCTGCCCGTCGGCAGCCCTTACAAGTTCAGGATCGACGACGAGATCGACGTGCCCGATCCGGCATCCGCGTTTCAGCCCGACGATGTCTTCGGGCCGAGTGAGGTGATCGACCACGACGCGTTCGACTGGCGCGCGAAAGACTGGCGCGGCCGTCCCTGGGAAGAGACGGTGCTGATCGAGACCCACGTCGGCACCTTCACGAGCGACGGCACCTACCGCGCCATGATCGCCAAGCTCGATCATCTCGTCGCATCGGGGATGACAGCGCTGGAATTGATGCCGCTGGCCGACTTCGCCGGCCGCCGTGGCTGGGGCTATGACGGCGTGCTCTGGTACGCGCCCGATAGCGCCTATGGCCGCCCCGAACAGCTCAAGGCATTGATCGACGAAGCCCATCTCCGCGGCCTGATGGTGTTTCTGGACGTCGTCTACAATCACTTCGGCCCGGAAGGAAACTATCTCGGCCGCTATGCGCCAAACTTCTTTACCGACGCGCACACGCCGTGGGGCAGCGCGATTGACTATCGCGTGCCGCAGGTACGGGCCTTCGCGGTCGAGAACGCGCTGTCCTGGCTCACAGACTATCGCTTCGACGGGCTCAGGCTGGATGCCGCCAACCATATCATGGCGATCCCGGGCGAGCAGTCGATGCTGCAGGACCTCAGCGTCGCTGCCGGTGAGTTGGCCAAGGTCACCGGGCGGCACATTCATCTCGTGCTCGAGAATGGCGACAACCGCGCCAGCCTGCTCGACGCCGCGCAGGAGCCGCCCAACGGAAAATATCGCGCGCAGTGGAACGACGACTATCACCACGTCTGGCACGTGATGCTCACGGGCGAGCTCAACGGCTACTATGCCGACTACCAGACCCCGCGGATGGACCTCGCACGCGCGCTCGCCTCCGGCTTCGTCTATCAGGGTGAGATCTCGGAATTCTGGGGCAAGAAGCCACGCGGCGAGGCGAGCGGCGAGTTGCCGCCGGCAACCTTCATCAACTTCCTGCAAAACCACGACCAGATCGGCAACCGCCCGTTGGGCGACCGGCTGGAGAGCCTGGCATCGCCTGAGCAGATCGAGGCCGCGCTCGCGGTGACCCTGCTCGCACCGATGGTGCCGATGCTGTTCCAGGGCGAGGAATGGGGCTCGAAAGCGCCCTTCCCGTTCTTCTGCGATTTCCAGGGCGGCCTCGCCGATGCCGTGCGCAAGGGACGCCGACAGGAATATGCCTGGGCTTACGAGAAATACGGTGACGAGGTGCCCGACCCGCTCGATCCCGCTACGTTGAAATCGGCCGTGCTCGACTGGACCGGCCGCACGCCGGAGCAAGATGCGCGGCTCGCACTGGTGCGCGAGCTGCTCGCGCTTCGCCGCAAGGAGATCGCGCCGCGGCTGAAGGGCGCGCGCTTCGGCGATGCCGAGGCTGCCGATAACGGCCTCCTCACTGCGCATTGGCGCATGGGCGATGGCACGACGCTCCGTCTGACTGCCAATCTGTCAGACAAGGATATCGCGCATTCCGACAGCAACGTGGGCACGCCGATCTGGGGCGGCGCGGCCGGCGAGCGACTTCCGCCCTGGTCGGTGGTCTGGCATCTCGGAGGTTGATATGCCTTCCGCGATCCCTCTCGCGACATATCGGCTCCAGCTCACCGCGGATTTCGACTTCGACAAGGCGGCCGCGGTCGTACCTTACCTGAAGGCGCTCGGGATCACGCATCTCTACGCCTCGCCGGTGATGAAGGCGCGCAAGGGCTCGACCCATGGCTACGACACCGTCGATCACAGCCAGTTCAATCCCGAGCTTGGCGGCGAGGCCGGCTTTGCGCGGCTAAGCGAAGCGCTCGCCCAGCACGACCTCGGCCTCATCGTCGATTTTGTCCCGAACCATGTCGGCGTGCATTTTGCCGACAATCCGTGGTGGCTCGACGTGCTGGAATGGGGCCAGGCCTCGCCGCACGCGGTCTCTTTCGACATCGACTGGGATCAATTGGCGTTCCGCACCCGCGGCGGCGTGCTGCTGCCGATCCTCGGCACATCCTATGGCGAGGCGCTGGAAGGCGGTGCCATCGAGCTGCGCTATGATCCCGATGAGGGCAGCTTTTCCGCCTGGTATTTCGAGCATCGCCTGCCGATCGCGCCGGAGCGTTATGGCGAAGTCTTGCGGATGATCGTGAGGGAGGCAGATGCCGCCGATACCGTCGCCGGCAAACGCCTGCTCTCGCTCGCCACGCGCTACACCGGCCTGCGCCGGCCAAACCGCAAGGAAGCTCCTGCCTTCAAGGCCGAGCTGAAGGAGATCGCAGGAGCAGCCGACATCATCATTCACGGTCTCGCCGCCTATCGCGCGGCCAAGGATCGGCCGGCGCAGACGCTGGCGCTGCATCATCTGCTGGAGCGGCAACACTACAAGCTCGGTCATTGGCGGCTTGCCTCCAGCGACATCAACTATCGCCGTTTCTTCGACGTCAACGGTCTCGCCGGCCTGCGTGTCGAGGACGCGAGCACGTTTGCCGCCACGCACCGGCTGGTGAAGCAGCTCGTCGCCGACGGCAAACTGCAGGGCATCCGCCTCGATCACATCGATGGCTTGCGTGATCCCGCGCAATATTGCCAGCGGCTGCGCCGGCTGGTGCGCGACGCGCAGGGCAACACAAAGCCGTTCTATACGGTGATCGAAAAGATCCTGTGTGAGCACGAGAAGCTGCCGCGCTTTGCCGGCGTTCAGGGCACCACCGGCTACGAGTGGATGAATGCGATCACGCACGTGCTGGTCGACGCCAAGGGGCTGGAGGCGCTGGACGAGACCTGGCGGCAGATCAGCAACCGCCCACCGCGGCTCGCGCCTTACGTCAAGGACGCCAAGCGGCGTGTGCTGGAGACGCTGCTGACCAGCGAATTCACCGTGCTGACGCGCCTGCTTGCGCGCATCGCCAACGGGCACTACTCGACCCGCGACTTCTCGGCCGACAGCCTGCGGCAGGCGCTGGAATTGTACGTGCTGCACTTCCCGGTCTATCGCACCTATCTGACGCATAGCGGTCCGACCGCGCTCGACCGCAAGCTGATCGACGACACCATCGAACGCGCCTGTGCCGAGTGGTTCGCCGCCGACGAGGGCATTTTCGATTTCCTGCGCGATGCGCTGACCATGGACTTGCTCAAGCCCGGTCGTCCCCCGCACAGCGCACCGCGCGTACGCCGCTTTGCGCTAAAGGTGCAGCAATTCACCGGACCGATGATGGCGAAGTCGCTGGAGGATACCGCGTTCTATCAATTCCACCGGCTGCTCGCGCTGAACGAGGTCGGCGGAGATCCCGCCAGCAAGGGCCTCACCATTCCCGCCTTCCACGAGGCGATGCGCGCCCGCGCCAGGGAATGGCCGCAGAGCATGACGGCCACCGCGACCCACGACACCAAGCGCGGCGAGGACGCCCGCGCGCGCATTGCGGCGCTGAGCGAGATTTCCGGGGAATGGACCGGCGCAGTGGCACGCTGGAAAGTGCTGAACGCGCCGCACCTCGCGCTCCACGGGAATCTGCGTGCCCCGTCGGCAACGTTCGAATACATGCTCTACCAGACCCTGCTCGGCGCGTGGCCGCTGCAAGAGCCGGTCGACACCGGCTTCGTCGAGCGCATCCAGGCCTATGCGCTCAAGGCGGCGCGCGAGGGCAAGGAGGAAACGAGCTGGCTCAATCCGCATGAGGCCTATGAGAACGGCGTCAATAGCTTCATCGAGAAGATTCTCGATCCGGCGCTGTCAGGCGAATTCCTGGGCGCGCTTCAGACTCTGGCCCGCCGCGTCGCGCTGCTCGGTGCGCTGAACTCGCTGAGCCAGCTCACGCTGAAGGCCACGATGCCGGGCGTGCCCGATTTTTACCAGGGCACCGAATATTGGGACCTCTCGCTGGTCGACCCCGACAACCGCCGTCCGGTGGATTTTGCCGCACGAAAGGCCGCACTGAATTCACTGGAAACGCTGGACTGGACCGGACTGATCAAAAGCTGGTCCGATGGTCAGCTCAAGCTGGCCTGGACGCGGCACCTGCTCAAGCTGCGCAACGAACTCGCCGACGTCTTCGTACAGGGCGATTATCAGCCACTTGAGGTTCGCGGCGCGCACGCCGATCACATCATTGCGTTTACCAGACGTCACGGTCGCTCTGCGGCCATCGTCGTGGCCGGGCGGCAATTCGCACCATTCACCCAGGCCGGGCGGGAATGGCCCACATTCGAAGGTTTCGACGCAACGATCGATCTCGGCGGCTATACCGCGCCGGGCCTTGCGAGCAACGCGCTGCCCGTCGCGCAGGCGTTCCGTGATTTTCCCGCGGCTGTCATCGCGGCCCGCGCGGCAAGCTCCATCAAGCACTTGCGGCAGCGGGCGCGTGCCTGACACCTATTTCCCTTCATCCTTGGTGAGCAGCAACTGCCCGCGCTTGCGGATCGTCGCCTGTGCCATCTCTGCAAAGCGCTGCAGCAACCACGGCAGCACGACCTCGACCTTCACGTGATCGTCGGCGACGTCGACCTGCCCGCTCGCGATCTGCCCGAGCGCGCGGATGCGGAAGGCCATGCTGTCGCCGCTCCAGCGCTCCTCCTCGATCTGGACCACGGGAATGCTGGCCGCCGCGCGGCCGAGCCCGCTCTTGAGCCGGCGCACCGCCTCTTCGCGGCCGAGGCGATGCGGAATGGAAACGACTAGCGGTGCTGACATGGCCCTGCCCTGCGGTGACTGATCTTCACATAGTCATGCCGGACGAACCGACAAAGGTTCCATGCAAGTTGGCCGTGCAACCGGTGTTTCATCGTCGGAACTTTAAAACATGCGGCAAGTTGCCTTCGCACAACGGGACAGGTTGCAACGACCCTTTCAACAAAGGGCTGGAGGAGATTCGCATGTCTATCGGTACGATCATTCTGATCATTTTGGTCATCGCGCTGCTCGGCGGCTTCAGTGGCATTGGCGGCGGGCCGTTCTACGGCACAGGCTATTACGGCGGCGGCGGCCTCGGGCTCGTCATCATCATTCTGGTGATCCTGCTGCTGATGGGACGGATCTAGCTGCGAGTACGACGTAAGGTGGGCAAAGGCGCGCTTGCGCCGTGCCCACCTTTCCTCTCTGACGAACGAAGATGGTGGGCACGCTCCGCTTTGCCTACCCTACGGAAGTTGCGCCCCGAGCCGAGATCTACTTCCTTTTCCCCGCCAGCTTCTTCATCGCCGCCTTGATCGACGCGCCCGCATCGTCATAGCCATCCCAGGCTTTCGAGCGCGCCAGCAGGCCCGGCACCGTCCGCACCGTATATCGCTTCGGATCGAGATCGCTCTTCACCTGCGCCCAGGTCAGCGGCATCGACACGGTTGCACCATCGCGCGCACGCGGCGACAGCGGCGCGACGGCCGTAGACAGGCGATCGTTGCGCAGGTAGTCGAGAAAGATCTTCCCGTTGCGCAGCTTCTTCGACATGTTGAGCAGATAACGCTCGGGATCGTCGTCGGCCATCCACTGGCAGACGCCTTGCGCGAACGCCTTGGCCTCTTTCCAGTCCACCTTGTCGCGCGCGCCGTAAAGCAGCGGCACGACAACATGGAGGCCCTTGCCGCCCGTGGTCTTGCAAAAGCTCTCCATGCCGACATCGGCCAGCCGTTGCCGCATCTCCTTCGCGGCCTCGACGACGTCGGCGAACTTCACGTCCGGCGCAGGATCCAGATCGAACACCAGCCGGCCAGGCGTATCATACGCATCCGGCGCGCAATTCCAGGGATGCAGTTCGACGCCCCCGATCTGCGCAACGGCGGCAAGCCCTTCGACGCGGTCGATCTGCAGATACGGCTTGCGATCGCCGGACACCTTTGCGAGTTCCAGCAGGCTCGACGTGCCCTGCATGGCATGGCGCTGGAAGAACTTTTCGCCGCCGATCCCATCGGGCGCGCGCAAAATCGAACAGGGCCGGCCCTTGATGTGTGCGATGATCCACGAGCCAACCGCCTCGAAATAGCGCGCAAGATCCAGCTTCGTCACACCCTCGCCGTCACCGCCGTCCGGCCACAGCTCCTTCTCCGGCTTCGAGATGACGACGCCCATCACCTCCGCGGTGCTCTTCCCTTTCGCCGGCTGCGCTGGAGCACGCTTCCTGGCGGAAGGCTGTGCGAGCTTGGTATCAGCAGGGGTTTCCGCCTCGACCTCCTCGGCCGGCTTGTCCTGCCGCAAGCCCTTGAACGCGGCCTGACGGATATTGCCGTCGGCGGTGAAGCCGGCGAATTCGATCTCGGCCACCAACTCCGGCTTCAGCCAGTGGACGTCCCGGGTCTTCTTCGGGGCATTCTTGCCGCCGAAGGGACTTTCCTTGGCCTCCATGGCTTTCAGTGACGGCATGATGCGCTTGACCTTGTCGGCACCAAATCCGGTTCCGACCATTCCGACGAAGGCGAGATGCCCGCCCCGATGCACGCCCGCCATCAGCGAGCGGAATTTTCCATTGGTGGTCTTGTAGCCGCCGATCACGACCTCGTGCCCGGCGCGGCACTTTGCCTTGGTCCAGCTCTCGGTACGGCCGGAGCGATAAGGCGCATCCAGCTTCTTCGACACCACGCCTTCGAGCTCCAGCTTGCAGGCCGATTGCAGCACCGCATCGCCGCCGCTCACAAAATGCTCGACATAGCGGATCTGGCTCGTCTTCTTCTTTCGCGCCTCCAGCAACGCCTTGAGACGCTCCTTACGCTCGCCGAGCGGCAAACGGCGATAATCGAGGCCTTCGGCGAACAGCAGGTCGAACGCAAAGAAAATCAGATCCTCGGTCTTGCCATCCGACAGCGCGGCCTGGAGCGAGGAAAAGTTCGGCGCGCCGTTATGGTCGAGCGCAACGATCTCGCCGTCGATCATGACGTCGGGCAGCCCGCCCGCTTCCTTCGCAATCGACGCGAACCTGTCGGTCCAGTCGAGGCCCTTGCGCGTCTTCAGCGTCGCCTCGCCGCTCTCGACGCGGAGTTGCACCCGATATCCGTCGAACTTGATCTCGTGACACCAGCCATCGGCTGCCGGCGGCCGCTCGACCGAGGTGCAGAGCTGCGGCGCGACGAAGTCCGGCATCTCCGGGATCTTGCTCGCGTTCGTCGCCGTCGTGGCTTTTTTCTTCGCCGTCTTGCTCTTTGATGTCGTAATGCTCTTCAGCGCCACGCGCGGCGCCGGCTTGACGGTGCGGCCCTTGGTCTCCTCGGCGCGGTTGGATTGCCAGACCGCATCGGCCTTGCCCTTGCTTTTCGCCAGCATGAACGGCTTTGGCGCACGACCCTTGCCTCCGGCGATCTGCTCCATGGCGCGGCCGGAGGCGACCGACTTGTCCTCCGCCAATATATCCTCGTCCTCGCTGGCATATTCGTCGCGATGCTTGATCAGGAGCCAGTTGGTGCGCTTCTCGCCGCCGCGGTTGCGCATGCGCACCAGCACCCAGCTTCCATGCAGCTTGCCGCCATGCAGGGTGAACTTGAGGTCGCCCTTCTTGAAACCCGCATCCGGATCGTCGGACTCCCAGGTGCCGCGGTCCCACAGCATCACCGTGCCACCGCCATACTGTCCCTCGGGAATCGTCCCCTCGAAATCGCCATAGTCGAGCGGGTGGTCCTCGACCTCCACCGCCAGCCGCTTGTCGTGCGGATCGAGCGAGGGGCCCTTCGTCACCGCCCATGACTTGAAGACGCCGTCGAATTCGAGCCTGAGATCGTAGTGCAGCCGGGTCGCATCATGCTTCTGGATCACGAAACGCCGCTGCTCAGACCGCGCCACTGCGGTCTTGCCCGAGGGCTCCGGCGTCTTTTCGAAATCGCGCTTCTTTCGGTAGGTGGAGAGTTTCTGCAGCACGACCGGTCCCGCTTCTTATCCGAGTCAAAGCCTATCACGGCGAAAGTCCCATCCGGAACCAAAACCCCTGGGGAGCTGTTGGGGTTCCAAATCGCCTTGAAATCATTGGAGAATGGAATGGCTCCGCGCGCCTATTGGAAGGGAACGTTGAAACTCTCGCTCGTCAGCTGTCCGGTCGTGCTCTATCCGGCGACCACCGCGGCCGAGAAGACGCGGTTTCACCTGATCAATCGCGAGACCGGCAACCGGCTCAAGCAGCAGATGGTGGATTCCGAGTCCGGCGACGTCGTGGAGAGCGACCAGAAGGGTCGCGGCTACGAACTGCGCAAGGGCAAATATGTCGAGATCGAGCCGGAAGAGCTCGAGGCGGTGCAGATCGAGAGCAACCACACCATCGACATCGAGAGCTTCGTGCCAAGCGACGAGATCGACCAGCGCTATCTCAACCATCCCTATTACATCGCCCCCGAAGGCAAGGCCGCGATCGACGCCTTTGCCGTGATCCGCGACGCCATGAAGGACCAGGATCGCGTCGCGCTTGCAAAGATCGTGCTGACCAATCGCGAGCACATCATCGCCATCGAGCCACTCGGCAAGGGCCTGCTCGGCACGACACTACGATTCCCCTACGAGCTGCGCGACGAGGACGAGTTCTTCGACGACATCAAGAGCCCGAAGATCACCAAGGACATGGTCGATCTCGCCGGCCACATCCTTCACACCAAGGCCGCGCATTTCGATCCGAGCAAATTCAAGGACGAGTACGAGACTGCGCTGAAGGCGCTGGTGAAGCGCAAGGCGAGCGGCAAGACGATCGAGCTGCCGGAGCCGGAGGAGCGGCCGAGCAATGTCGTCAGCCTGATGGATGCGCTGAAACAGAGTCTCAGGGGGCGCGGTGGAAAGAAGACCGCGGCAAAGTCCCATGCGCGGCGCGCTGCGGGTGGGCGGCAGCGGGCGGCGAAGAAGACGCACCGGTCGACGGCGCGTCAGAGGAAGACGGGATAGCTCGCTCTCCCGTCATTGCGAGCGCAACGAAGCATTCCAGCACCATCGGTGGAAAGACTCTGGATTGCTTCGCTATGCTCGCAATGACAACGTGGATGGAGGATCGCGTCCCAAACGGGGACGTTAATCCCCCGCCTTCAGCCGGTACCCGATCCCCGTCTCGGTCAGCACATATTGTGGGCGCTCAGGGTCCGCTTCGATCTTCTGGCGGAGCTGGCGGACGTAGACGCGCAAATATTGCGCATCGGTCAGTTCGTCCCAGAGTTCCTTCAGCAGGAAGCGATGGGTCAGCACCTTGCCCGCGTGCTGCACCAGCACGCGCAGGAGGTCGTATTCCTTCGGCGATAGCTTGACGTCGCGCTCGCCGAGCTTGACGATACGGCGGACGAGATCGACGGAGAGATCGCCGGTGCGGAAGATCGGGCGCTCGCCCTGCACCTGCAACTGGTGCCGTAGCGCGGCGCGCAGGCGCGCCAAAAGCTCGTCCATGCCGAACGGCTTCGTCAGATAGTCATCGGCGCCGAGATCCAGCGCCTGCACCTTGCCGGCCTCGTCGCCGCGGCTGGACAGCACAACGATCGGCACGCTGTCGTTGCGGGCGCGGATGGTGCGAAGCAGCTCATGGCCCTGGATGTCGGGCAGGCCGAGATCGAGAATGATCAGCGCCGGCTCCTCTGTGAGCTTCTCGAGCGCGATCTTGCCGTTCGACGCCTCCAAAATCTCATAACCTTGCGTCGACAGCCCCATCCGCAGCAATTTCCGGATCGGAGGCTCGTCGTCGATCACCAAAACCTTGATCGGGGCAGCGCTCATGCGGCGGTATCCAATGCGTGGGTCTGTGCCGGAACCGGCAGACGGATGGTGAGAACCGCGCCGCTCCGGTCGCTGCGATTGGCAGCCGAGATCGTGCCGCGCATCGCCTCGACGAAACCGCGGGAGATCGCGAGCCCTAGTCCGGTGCCGGGCCGGACATGATCACCCTTCTGCACGCGATAAAACTTGTCGAACACGCTCTCGAGCTCGTCGGGCGGGATGCCGGCGCCTTCGTCGGCGATATCAAGCACCACTTGGTCGCGTTCACGCCGGCTCCCGATCGTGACAATGGTCTCCGCGGGCGAATATTTTGCCGCGTTGTCGAGCAGGTTGAACAGCACCTGCTCGAACAGAACGGCGTCGAGCTCGAGCATTGGCAGATCGGCCGATAGCATCAGTTCGACCTTGTGTGCGGTGAGGATTTTTGACGCCCGCCGCAGCGCACTGCCGACGATCTCGCCGAGATCATGCAGCGCCGTGTTGGGCACGATGGCTCCTGCTTCAAGCTTGGTCATATCGAGCAGATTGGCGATGAAGCGGTTGAGCCGCTCGGACTCATCAATCACGGTCGCGAGCAGATCGCGCTTCTCGGTGTCCGACAGCGCGCCGGCGAGATCGCGCATGGTCGAGGCGGCGCCCAGCACCGAGGCCAGCGGCGTCTTCAGGTCGTGCGAGATCGAGGTCAGGAGCGCCGAGCGCAGCCGCTCGGATTCGACGGTGCGCTTGACCCGGTCCATGTCCTCGACCAGCAGCACCCGCTCGATCGCGAGCGCCCCCTGATCCACCAGCGCGTCAAGCAGCCGGCGCTGGTCCGGCGTCAACAGCGGGCCGGTGCGGTCGTTGTCGATGCCGATCACGCCGATCGGACCGCGCCCGGTGCGCATCGGCAGGAACAGCCGCTTGGCGCCCGGCAGAGTATCCGAACCCCGTCCGGCGGAGCGGTCATTGCTCCAGGCCCAGTTGGCGGCGGCGAGATCTGCCTGATCGAGCTGGTCCTCCGGTGGATAGCCCGACTTCACCGTCAGGAGCCCATCCTCCGGCAGCAGCAGCACCACATGCACCTTGAGCATCAGCGCGATCTGATAGGCCGAGGCCCACAGCACGTCGTCGAGGGTGGCGGTGCCGGCGAGCTTGCGGCTGAAAGCATAGAGCTGCTCGGTGGTCCGGATGCGACCGATTGCCGTGTCGGCCTGCGTGCGCACGCGCGCAGCAACATTCGACACCAGGATCGCGATCAGCATGAAGAAGAAGAAAGCCGCGACGTTGGTCGGATCCGTGATCGTGAAAGTGTAGACCGGCGGCAGGAAGAAGAAATTATAGGCGAGCGAGGCCACAAGGCTTGCGAGCAGCGAGGGCAACAAGCCGTAGCGCACTGCGACGGCAACCACCGCGGTGAGCAGCACGAGATCAACGTTTTCGATGCCGAACCGAGGCTGAAGCAGCGCCGCGGCGCCGATGCCGACCAGCACGATGCCGAGCGACTTCAGGTAGGGCAGCGGATTGAACGGCTCGGACCGCGCCGCGGCAGGCACTGCCGTCCTGGGCGCCGCCTCGCCCGGCAGCTCGTCGCCGGGAATGACGTGAACGCTGATATTGCCGGCACGGCGAACCAGATCATGCACGACAGAGCCGCGCGTCATTTCGAACCAGCGCGAACGCGTCGTCTTGCCGATCACGATCTGGGTGACGTTGTTGCCCTGCGCGAAGTTGATGACGTCGTCGGCAATGCGTCGGCCGACGGCGGGAATGGTCAGCGCCTCGCCGCCCAGGGATTCGGCGAGTCGCAACGTATCGGCCAGCTGGTCGCGCTCCTGCTCGGAGAGTCGTAGCGAGCGCCGCGTCTCGATCGAGACCGCCGTAAACGGCGCATGCAGTCGATCGGCCAGCCGCTTGGTGTAGCGCACGAGGCCGGCGGCGCGCGGGTCCTCGCTGACGCAGACGAGGATGCGTTCGCCCGCGGCCCAGGGACCGGCGATGGCATTCGCCTGCATGTGCGTGAGAAGCTGCTCGTCGACCCGCTCGGCGGTGCGCCGCAGCGCCAGCTCACGCAGCGCGGTCAGATTGCCCGGCGAAAAGTAGTGCTCCAGCGCCCGCTCGGCCTGCCTGGGGACGTAGACCTTGCCTTCACGCAGGCGCTGGATCAGATCGTCGGGCGTGAGGTCGATCAACTCGATCGCGTCGGCACGATCGAAGATCGAATCCGGCACGGTCTCGCGCACCCGCACATGGGTGATCTGCGCAACGACGTCGTTCAAGCTCTCGATGTGCTGGATGTTGACGGCAGTGTAGACGTCGATGCCGCGAGACAGCAACTCCTCGACATCCAGATAGCGTTTGGGATGCCGGCTGCCGCCCGCGTTGGTGTGGGCGAGTTCGTCGACCAATGCGATCTTCGGCCGCCGCGCGATCACGGCATCGAGGTCCATCTCCTCGACGATCTGGCCGCGGTAGTCGAACCGCTTGCGCGGGATCAATTCGAGCCCGCGCACCAGCGCCTCGGTCTCGGTGCGGCCGTGGGTTTCGACCAGACCGACCACGACATCGATGCCGGCCTTGCGCCTGGCATGGGCGCTTTGCAGCATTTCGTAGGTCTTGCCGACGCCGGGAGCGGCGCCGACGAAGATCTTCAGCTTGCCGCTCGCGCCCTCCTCCCGTCGCGCCGCTTCCAGCAGCGCCTCCGGCGACGGACGTTGTTCGGGATCGCGGCGCTGTTGAACCATTAGGTCAATATAATCATCCTGATATTCCCAGCCTAGAGCGCTACTTCGCGGACGCACGATCCAGCGCGAGGTTCAGCGCAAGAACGTTAACCCTGGGTTCGCCGAGCAGGCCGAGCAGACGGCCCTGGATGTTGGAGGCGACGAGTAGTTCGAGCTGGTCCTCCGGCATATTCCGCGCCTTTGCGACGCGCGGCACCTGGAATTGTGCCGCTTCCGGTGAAATGTCGGGATCGAGCCCGCTGGCCGAGGTCGTGACGAGATCGACCGGCACCGCGGCGTTCGGATTCTCGGCCTTCAGCTTGTCCACGTCCTCCTTTAGCCGGTCGGCCAACGCCTTGCTGGTCGGGCCGAGATTGGAGCCGCCCGAATTGGCGGCGTTGTAGGGCGCCGACACCGTCCTGGTCGAATCATTCGGGTCCGGCGCAAGCGTCGCCGAGGGGCGGCCGTGGAAATATTTGTCGTCCTTGAACTCCTGTCCGATCAGGGCGGAGCCGACCACCTTGCCGTCCTTCTCGATCAGGCTGCCTTGCGCCTGCGCGGGGAAGATCACGCCGGCAATGCCGGTCATGGCGAGCGGATAGGCCAGGCCCGTGATGGCGGTGAGCACGAGCAAGAGGACGATGGCGGGGCGAATTTCTCTGAGCATTTTAGGTCTCCTATTGTCTTCGTCACGTGCGAGGCGCGGCCTGCGCGCCCCACGACGACGGTCAAGCCAGGTGCAGGGCAACGACGACGAGGTCGATCGCCTTGATGCCGATGAAGGGAATGACGATGCCGCCGAGGCCGTAGATCAAGAGGTTACGCCGAAGCAGCGCGCCGGCGCCGACTGCGCGATAGGCGACGCCTTTCAGCGCCAGCGGGATCAGCCCGATGATGATCAACGCGTTGAAGATGATTGCCGACAGGATGGCGCTCTGCGGGCTCGACAGGTTCATGACATTCAGCACGTTGAGCTGCGGATAGAACGCCAGGAACATCGCCGGGATGATCGCAAAGTACTTCGCGACGTCGTTGGCGATCGAGAACGTCGTCAGCGCACCGCGCGTCATCAACAGCTGCTTTCCGATCTCGACCACCTCGATCAGCTTGGTCGGGTTGGAATCGAGGTCGACCATGTTGCCGGCCTCACGGGCGGCCTGGGTGCCGGTGTTCATGGCGACGCCGACGTCGGCCTGCGCCAGTGCCGGCGCGTCGTTGGTACCGTCGCCGCACATGGCGACCAGCTTGCCCTTGGCCTGCTCGTCGCGGATCAGCTTGAGCTTGTCCTCGGGCGTTGCCTGCGCCAGGAAGTCATCCACGCCCGCCTCCGCCGCGATCGCGGCCGCGGTCATCGGGTTGTCGCCGGTGATCATGACGGTGCGGATGCCCATGCGGCGCAGCTCGGCAAAGCGCTCGCGGATGCCGCCCTTGACGATGTCCTTGAGCTGGATGACGCCGAGCAGCTTGCCGTCCTTGGCGACCGCCAGCGGCGTGCCGCCGGCTTTCGAGATCTCGTCGGCAATGGTCTGGACCTCGCGACCGGCTTCCGAGAGCCCGGCGGGCTGGATCGCGCGCGCAGCATTGCCGGAAGCAATCGCCAGCGGCGTACCGCCCCCGACATAATTGAGCATGGCATCGACCGCGCCCTTGCGCACCGACGATCCGCCGGCATCGACGCCGCTCATGCGGGTCTGCGCCGTGAACGGAATGAAGGTCGCCCCCAGCTCGGCCATGTCGCGGCCGCGGATGCCGTACTTCTCCTTGGCCAGCACCACGATGGAGCGGCCTTCCGGCGTCTCGTCGGCGAGCGAGGCGAGCTGCGCTGCGTCCGCCAGCTCCTGTTCGGTGACGCCGCGAACGGGACGGAACGCGGTCGCCTGACGGTTGCCGAGCGTGATCGTGCCGGTCTTGTCGAGCAGCAGCGTATCGACGTCTCCGGCGGCTTCCACCGCGCGGCCGGACATCGCCAGCACGTTGAAGCGCACCAGGCGGTCCATGCCGGCGATGCCGATCGCCGACAGCAGCGCGCCGATCGTGGTCGGGATCAACGTCACGAACAGCGCGACCAGCACGATCACCGAGATCGAGCCGCCGGCATAGGCCGCATAGCTCGGAATGGTGACCGTGGCGAACACGAAGATGATGGTGAGGCCGGCGAGCAGGATGTTGAGCGCGATCTCGTTCGGCGTCTTGGCGCGCTCGGCGCCCTCGACCAGCTTGATCATGCGATCGATGAAGGTCGAGCCCTGGGCCGCCGTGATGCGAACGCGGATCCAGTCGGACAGCACCTGGGTGCCGCCGGTTACCGCCGAACGGTCGCCGCCGGATTCGCGGATCACGGGCGCGGATTCACCGGTGATGGCGGCCTCGTTGACGGAGGCCACGCCTTCGATCACCTCGCCGTCGGAGGGGATGGTATCCCCCGCCTCGACAAGCACGATATCGCCGACCCTCAGGCTTGTGCCTGCGACGAGCTCGAAGTCCCGACCCGCATTTGTCAGCAGCTTGGCCTGGCTTTCGGTGCGGGTCTTGCGCAGCGAATCAGCCTGCGCCTTGCCGCGGCCCTCGGCCACGGCTTCGGCGAAATTCGCAAACAGCACCGTGAACCAGAGCCAGAGGATGATCTGGAAGGTGAAGCCGAGATTGGCACCGCCGGTGACGAGATCCCGCAAGAAGATCACGGTGGTGAGCGCGGCCACGATCTCGACCACGAACATCACGGGGTTCTTGATCATCAGCCGCGGGTCGAGCTTGGTGACGGAGGCGCGGATCGCAGGCGCGACGATCCTGGGGTCGAGCATCGCCGAGACGGACGCTCGCTTTTGCAGTTTCATGGTTTCCATGGAGGTCACTCCAAAAATCAGAAGTCGATCAGAACACTTGGCCGGCGTTCATCGCGAGGTGCTCGACGATCGGGCCGAGTGCGAGAGCCGGGAAGAAGGTGAGGCCGCCGATGATCAGGATCACGCCGACGACGAGGCCGACGAACAGCCCGCCGGTGGTCGGGAACGTACCCGCCGACGGCGGAATGGATTTTTTCGCGGCCAGCGAGCCCGCGATCGCCATGGCCGGCACGATCATGAAGAAGCGGCCGACAAACATCGCGGAGGCGAGCGTGAGATTGTAGAATAGCGTGTTGCCGGTCAGGCCCGCGAAGGCCGAGCCGTTGTTACCGGTCGCCGACGTATAGGCGTAGAGCACCTCGGTGAAGCCGTGCGGACCGGCATTGGCCATGGAGGCCACCGCCGCCGGATAGACCACGCCGACCGCGGTCCAGCCGAGATACATCAGCGGCAGCACCAGAATCGCGAGCATCGCCATCTTGACCTCGCGCGCTTCGATCTTCTTGCCGACATATTCCGGCGTGCGGCCGACCATGAGGCCTGCAACGAAGATCGCGAGCACGACGAACAGCAGCATGCCGTAGAGACCGGCGCCGACACCGCCGATGATGATCTCGCCAAGCTGCATGTTGATCAGCGGGATCATGCCGCCGAGCGCAGTGAAGCTGTCGTGCATGGCATTGACCGCACCGCAGGAGGCGGCCGTGGTGACCACGGCAAACAACGAGGACGCGACGATGCCGAAGCGGACCTCCTTGCCCTCCATGTTGCCACCGGTGAGCCCGAGCGCCTGCAGCGTCGAGGTGCCATTGGCTTCCGCCCAATAGGTCACCGTGACGCCGGCGACGAACAGCACGCCCATGACGGCGAGAATCGCAAAGCCCTGGCGCTGGTTGCCGACCATGCGGCCGAACACATTGGTCATGGCCGCACCGATCAGGAAGATCGAGAGCATCTGCACGAAGTTCGACAGCGCGGTCGGGTTCTCGAAGGGATGAGCGGCATTGGCATTGAAGAAGCCGCCGCCGTTGGTGCCGAGCATCTTGATCGCGACCTGCGATGCCACCGGGCCAACCGCGATGATCTGCTTGGCGCCCTCGAGCGTCGTGGCCTCGACATAGTCGCCTAGCGTCTGCGGCATGCCCTGCGAGATCAGGAACAGCGTGTAGACGACGCAGATCGGCAGCAACACATAAAGCGTCACGCGGGTGACATCGACCCAGAAATTGCCGACCGTGCGCATTGACGCACGCGAGAAGCCGCGGATGAGCGCCACGGCCAGCGCGATGCCCGTTGCCGCCGACAGGAAGTTCTGGTGTGTCAGGCCGACCATCTGCACGAGATAAGAGACCGTGCTCTCGCCACCGTAGTTCTGCCAATTGGTGTTGGTGATGAAGGAGATCGCGGTGTTGAAGGAGAGGTCCTCCGCGACCGCGCCCTGCCCCGCCGGATTGAACGGCAGCACGGCCTGCAAGCGCATCACACCATAGATGATGAGGAAGCCGCCGACATGGAACAGCAACATGGCGACCGTGTAGGTCAGCCAATGCTGCTCGCGCTTCTCGTCGACGCCGGAGATCCAGTAGATGCCCGCCTCGATCGGACGCAGCACCGGCGAGAGTAATGTCTTCTCGCCGTTGAACACGCGCGTCATGTACCAGCCGAGCGGCTTTGTGAGCGCGACGATGATAACGCAGAAAAGAATGATCTGGAGCCAACCGATCACAGTCATGGCATTAACCCTTCAGGCCTGGTGTCCGGCGCAACATTGGCCGGAGCACCACAAGCAGGCAGCCGACGAGCGCGACGTCAGCCAGCAGCAATTCGACAAGCAGCAGCACGGCTCAGAACCGCTCCGGCCGCAGCAGCGCATAGGTGAGGTAGATCAGGAGACCGAACGAGACGGCGCCGGCGAGCGCATAATCGAAGATCATGATCCGCTCCGTCACAGCCGTTCGCAGGCGTAGGTGTAGCCGATCGCAACGGCAAAGAAGCCGAAGCCCAGCGCCAGCATGAGAATGTCCATCATGGGATTGCTCCTCGTTGTGCCCTTATGTCGGGAACAACACGTTCTCGGCGACCCGGCAAAGCGCGTGAGGAGACGTGCAACGCATTTCCACGGCACCAGGCGGGACTTTTGACCGTGCTGAAGTGCCATCACGGGCATAGGTTTTCGAGACGAGGGCTATGGCGAAGTTATAGGAATTTCATAAAGGCCGAGCAGAGCGCATCGCGTCCCTCACGAACGCCCGCCCCTATGAAATTCCTATATCTCCCATCCCCGTCCCATCTCGTTTTCCAATGCCCCTCCCGCCATCCTGAAGAAGCCGGCCGACTGACCGACGCCAATTGCAGGAGGCCTGACATGACCGTCGCGTTCCGACACTACGATCCACCTTCCCTCAGCCACCGCCTGCGCAATGCGCAGGGCATGACACGGTCGCTGATGCTCGAGATCATCGACAAGGCCTGCCGCCGCTTTCCCTCGCTCGGACAGGCCGAGCGCACCGGGCGCGTCATGCGCCTGATCGACGCGGAGGCGTGGGTCGATGCAGCGCTGGCGCTGATGGAGCTGGAGTTGCCGCTGTGGCAGGTCCGACGTATTGCCTACGACGAGGGTGAATGGCATTGCGCCCTGTCGCGCCAGCGCGAATTGCCGGATTGGCTCGATGCGGCTGTCGAGGGATTCCACGGCGACCTCGCGATCGCGCTAATGTCGGCTTTCGTGGAAGTCCAGGCACTGGCCGTGGAGGCGACGCGGCCGAGCGTCCCCCACGTGGGTTCCGCCCCTGATGCACTCTACGAGCCTGCAGCTTGCGAGAATTTCGCCTGAACGCGAGGCTTATAGCGCTCCTATGAGATCGCCGCGGGCTCTCTCTCGAAATCCTATCCATTGCGAAAGACGTTGATCGGGCGACTGCGGGACGAGATTCCGCCGCTCGCGTCAATTGGAAGGACTACATCCGTGAAACTCGTCGAACCTCCCTCGTGCAGCTCGTTCTCAAGCATCGTCTTCATCGGCCAAAACCATCGCGGACAATGGATCGCGCAGGAGCAAAACGGCCTCTATGGCGGCCTGTTCGTCAGTCGCGCCCAGGCCATCAAATACGCGCTGTTCGAGAACGGACAGCATCCCGAGACCATCATCGAGCTGCCGCGCGAGATCGAGCTCGACATGAGCAAACACCCCGACGTCTCGCAGCGCGCGGCCTGAGCAAACGCTTTTCAGCGAGCAAGCCATGTTCATCCCGCCCTCAGCCTGGTTCACCGGCTTCATTCCCGATCTGCCGACGCCGTTCGACGCGGCCGATACGATCGACCTCAAGTCGTTCGCCGCACTCTGCGAGCGCCAGATTGCAGCCGGCGTTCCCGCGCTCGTGGCTTGCGAGACAGCGGGCGAGGCGCCGACGCTCTCGCCTGCCGAGCAGGAGCTCGTCATTCGCACCGCGGTCGACGTCGCCCGTGGCCGGGTGCGGGTCATCGCTGGCGCGATGTCGAATGCCACCGGCCGCGCCGTCGAGCTTGCGCGGCGTGCGGAAGCGGCCGGTGCCGACGCCGTCATGGCGGCGGGGCCTGCCTACAACAAGCCGATGCAGGAAGGGATGCTCGCGCATTTCCGCACCATTGCCGCCTCGACCGGCCTTCCCCTGATCCTGCACGACGTCCCCTCCCGCACGCTGCGCCCGCTCGCCGACGAGACGCTTCTACGCCTCGTCGAATCCCGCCAGTTCGTCGGCTTGTGCGATGGCAGTGGCGACGTCACCCGGCCGATGCGCCTGAACCGATTGCTGCCGGCGGGCTTTCGTCTGCTGGCCGGCGATGACGCCACCACCTTCGGCTATATCGCCGGCGGCGGCGACGGCGCGATCGCCGAGGTTTCCAACATTGCGCCGGATCTTTGCCGCACGATCTTCTCGCAGGTCAGGCAAGGCCGCCTGCAAACGGCGCGCCATCTGCACAGGCGGCTTGTGCCGCTGATCGCTTGCCTGTCCCGGGAGAGCCCGGCTGCACTCAAATATGCGCTGAGCACGCTCGGCCTGATGTCGCCCGCCACGAGGTTGCCGATCGTGCCACTGAATGGCGCAGCTCAAGCCGAGGTCACGAGAGCCTTTGCGGCGATTGCCGACGAGGAACTGATCGACGGCATCGGAGCCTGATGCGCCGGAGACCGTCCAGGATATCGCATGCCACCGTCGGAAGACCCTCATCGGCTGCTCCTCGCCTGGAAGCTGGCGCTGCTGCGCTTTGCCGTGACGCGCGACGAGTCCGACCGGGTCAATGTCGTGGCTCTCGCAGCCGAACTCGATCGCCCCGACGGCCGGCGTGACGCGGGTGACACGCTGCACTTCTTCCGACGAACCAGCTCCCGGCTCTGCGCGGTGATCGGCGGGCAGCGGCCGGACGCCCAGGCAATGCTGGAGAGCTTCTGCAAACAGATCGAAGAACCCAGGCTGCAGCTCGCCTTTGCGGCTGCGATCGGGATGATTTGTCCAAATCCCGCATCAGCTCAGCCGCGACCGAAGCGAAACCCCGACCTGTTCAGAGGACTGCCGGCGCGTCGGCCGGCGTCTTTATGACATTCCTATACGGCGGCGCTTGCGTCCGCCTCGCAATCCTACGCGGCGATGATCATCCTGCAAACATATGGCACGGCCGTTTCGCCGTACCACGGACAGGAACTGCTGAAATGTCGATTGTGTCACATGGCTTTGAACGGTCTCTTGATTGGGTCGAGCGCCGGTCGCGGACCTCGACAGCGCGCAAGGCCCGGCTCAAGCGCATCACGATAAGCGCGCTGACGATCATGACAATGGGCAGCGTGCTCACCGCGCTCATCGCGTTGAAGACCGTCATCTACGCCTGGCACCTCCACGCCTAAGGGCACCATCATGACCTTGCAGATGTGCGAAGAAGCCGCGATGGCCGCGATTGCGCTTCAAGCCGCCCACCGCCAGCCACGGCAGGTGCCTGCGGCGGAACTCAGGCCGCTCGATCCCGATGTGATCAGCGCCGCCATTCCCGCCTTTTTCATCGGCCGCAACCGGGCCGGCCTCTGGGTCGCACGCGAGGCGCACGGACGCATCGGCGGCCTGTTCCTGTTCAAGAGCTCGGCCGTCGACTTCGCCAACCGCCAGAGCGCACCGGCGCGGTGCGCGCTGGTGTTTCCCAGCGAGACCTTTGAACTCGACATCGAGAACCGCGGCAATTCCTTGATCGCGCTGGCTGCGCAAGCGAGGCAACTCGTTGCACGGCTGGCCGCGAGGTAACGCAACATGCCGCTCTCCAAAGGACATCTCGAACACGCGGTCACCACGACCATCCTGACCATAACGTTAAGCCTGATCTGGGGGGCGGTCCTGACGATCGTGATCACGCTCGCTGCGCGCGGGTTTGGCGTCTAGCTCTTCGAGGCGAGCAACCGGGGCGCGGGCGGCGGTCGCACAGCCCGGATAAGCCGCCCGCGTTGCGGAAAACGCCCGGCCGATCTGGCGCCGTTTCGCGGAACCGTGTTAGATCGGTTGCATGAGCACAAGCAACGTCAATGTCGTCGCCCACCCCCTGGTCCAGCACAAGCTTTCCCTGATGCGGGAGAAGGATCGCTCGACCAAGAGCTTTCGCGAGATCCTGAACGAGATCGGGATGCTGCTCGGCTACGAGGTGACGCGCGACTTGCCGCTGGAGCTGGTCGAGATCGAGACCCCGATCTCGCCGATGCAGGCGCCGAAGATCGCCGGCAAGAAACTCACGCTGGCGCCGATCCTGCGTGCCGGCGTCGGCTTTCTCGACGGCATGCTGGCGCTGATGCCCTCGGCCCGCATCGCCCATATCGGGCTCTATCGCGACCCCGAGACATTGCAGGCCGTGGAATATTACTTCAAGGCGCCGCAGGACCTGTCGGACCGCACCGTGATCCTGATGGACCCGATGCTGGCGACCGGCAATTCGGCCTGCGCCGGTGCGTCCCTGCTCAAGGACCGCGGCGCCCGCGATATCCGCTTCGTCTGCCTGCTGGCGGCGCCGGAGGGCATCGCGAAGTTCGAGAGCGAACATCCTGATGTGCCGATCTGGACCGCCGCGATCGACGAGTGCCTCAACGATCACGGCTATATCGTACCGGGCCTCGGCGACGCCGGCGACCGGATGTTCGGCACCAAGTAGACAGGTTGGCGCGATCGGGTTACTTCCGTTGCCATGCACGCCGACGACACTTCACTGCAATCGCTGATCGGATCGGAGACATCAGCCGATCCCGCCTTCGTGTTCGACGGCTCGCCCGTCTCGCGCGCGGAGTTTTCAGGCAAGATCGCACAAACCGCAGGCTGGCTTGCCGCGCAAGGCATCGGCAAGGGCGACGTGGTGGCGGTCTGGCTGATCAATCGGGTCGAATGGATCACGCTGCTGTTCGCCGCGGCCCGGCTGGGCGCGATCGTTGCCGCCGTCAACACGCGCTACCGCAGCGCTGAAGTCGCGCATCTCCTCAAGCTATCCGGCGCGAGGCTGCTGGTGGTCGAGGCGGCGTTCCGCTCGATCGATTTCGCTTCCATTCTCGCCGACATCGCCAGGGACGAAGTGCCCGCGCTGCGGAAGCTTGCGGTGGTCGGCGCGGATACGATCTCCGTGCAATGGCCCTGCGTGCGCTTCGATGCCTTCGACAAAGCCTATCCGCCCGCTCCCACCCAGAGCGACATCGACCTGCCCGTGCTGCTCTACACCACATCAGGCACGACCAGGGGGCCGAAGCTGGTCGCTCATTCGCAGCGAACGCTGGCGACCCACGCCAAGTCAGTTGCCAAGGCGCTCCAGCTCTCCCCGCAGCGTCACTCGCTGCTGGCCATGCTGCCGTTCTGCGGCACCTTCGGCATGACGAGCCTGCTCGGCTTCATCGCAGCCGGCGCAACGATCCACGTACTCGACGCCTTCGAGGCGGCACCCGCGCTGAAGATCCTCCGAGAGCATGAAATCACGCACGCCTTCGGCTCCGACGAGATGTTCCGCCGCATCCTTGCGCTGACCGACGCGCCGCGGCCATTCCCGCATCTCGAAGTCTGCGGCTTCGCGGCGTTCCAGCCCGGCTGGCGCGAGTTCGCTGTAGCGGCCGAAGCGCGCGGCTTGGTGCTGTTCGGCCTCTACGGCTCCAGCGAGGTGCAGGCGCTGTTCTCGATCGCCCGCCCCAGTGACACCTTCGCCAATCGTATCGGGGGCGGCGGCTGGCCGATGTCACCTGACGCAAAGGTCCGCGTGCGCGACACCGAGACCGGCGAACTTGCCGTTCCCGACGTCTCCGGTGAGATCGAGATCCGCGCGCCGTCATGCTTCCTCGGCTACTTCCACAACCCCGAGGCGACGCGCGATGCCATGACCACGGATGGCTTCTTCCGCACGGGCGACATCGGCCGTATCCGCGATGGCGCTTTCGTCTATGAAACTCGCGCGGGCGATGCCATGCGGCTTGGCGGCTTCCTGGTTGCGCCCGGCGAGATCGAGGACGAGCTCAAGTCATGCGCCGGTGTTGCCGATGCCCAGGTCGTCGCGATCGATCTGAAGGGCCAGGCGCGCTGCGTCGCCTTCGTGATCCCGGCGGGCATTCCGCCGCAACAGGAGGTGCTGACGGCACGCCTGCGTGAACGGCTCGCCAGCTACAAGGTCCCGGCACGCGTCTATATCGTGGATACCTTCCCCGTTACCGACAGCGCCAACGGCGTCAAGATCCAGCGCGCAAAACTCCGCACCATGGCGATGGAGCGGGTCGCCGCCGAATAGGCAGACCAAAATTCAGAGCGCTCAGCGATCGCCGCTTAAGCCTCGGAGCTGCGCCGACAGCGCATCGCGGTGCTCGGGCGCAGCGATCGCGACCATGCGGCGCGCGCGCTCTGCGAGGCCGCAGTTGCGCAGCTCGGCGACACCCCATTCAGTGACGATGGCATCGACGTCGGCGCGGGGCGTCGTCACCGTTTCGACATGGGCGACGATCCGGCTGGTCCCATCCGATGCCGTCGCCGGCAGCGCGATGATCGCCCGTCCGCCAGCAGACGCATTGGCTCCGCGCACAAAATCGAGCTGACCGCCGATGGCCCCGATCGCCACGCCGTTCAGCGTCTCGGAATTCACGCTGCCGTCGAGCCCGACCTGAAGTGCAGAGTTGATCGCGACCAGCCGGTTGATCCGCGCCAGCACGCCTTGGCCGTGCGTGTAGGACGTCGGCCGCACCGCGACTGATCTGTTCTCATGCACGAAGCGATAAAGCCGTTGCGTGCCGATCACCTGATTGGTGACCGTGATCCCCGCATCGATCCCCTTCTCCGCATTCGTCACCGCTCCGCGCTCGATCAACTCGACGACGGCATCGTTGATCAGGCCGGAATGAATGCCGAGATTGCGTGCGTGCGAGAGCGAGGAGAGGATCGCATCCGGAATGCGGCCGACGCCGAATTGAAGCGTGCTGCCGTCGACAATCAGGTCCGCCGCGTGCGCAGCGATGCGCCGGGAAATATCATCGAGCGGCGGCGAGGCCAATTCAACCGGCGGACGCCGGGCCATCACCCGCATATGGATCGGCACATCTTCAGCCCATGCTGCCCCAAACGTAAAGGGCGCATCCGGGTTGAACTCGGCAATGACAAGGCGCGCACCCCGCGCGGCATCAATGACATAATCGTTGGAGAGGCTGGCACTGAGCCGCCCGTCGCCGGATTCCGCAAGCTGAACCAGGACGACATCAGCCTTGTGGCGACGCGAGGCAAAGTCGGCGCAGAAGGCGCTGTAGTTGCTCGGGATCACGTCGAGCCGCCCCGCCTTGGCCAGCCGCCGCGCGTTGCCGATCACGCCATAGCTCTGGAACGAGACGTTGGGCGGGCAGGTCGCGGAGAACGTCTCCGAGAAGATCGGCCCGACCATCATCCGGAACGCCGGCAGCTGTCCGGCCTGCGCCATCAGCGCTTCGGTCAGGGTGACCGGCTCGGCCGTCGCCTGACCGCACACCACGAGGTCGCCGTCACGGATCAGGCCGGAAAAGTCAGGGGTCATCGATCCCGCCAGCAAGTCCACCCTTCTAGTACGACTTGGCGAGGCCCAGCACCTTCTCCGCGATGAAGCTCAGCGCAAGCTGCGGGCTGACCGGGGCGATGCGCGGGATCAGGACTTCGCGCAGGTAGCGCTCGACGTGGAACTCCTTGGCGTAACCAAAGCCGCCATGGGTCATCACCGCCTGCTCGCAGGCATGATATCCGGCTTCTCCGGCGAAGTACTTCGCGGCATTCGCGCCGGCCCCGCACGGCAAACCCTTGTCATATTGCCATGCCGCCTGCATCACCATCAGCCACGCCGCCTCGAGCTCGACCCAGTTCACCGCGAGCGGATGCTGGATGCCCTGATTTTTGCCGATCGGCCGATTGAACACGACGCGCGTCTTGGCGTATTCGGTCGCGCGCGACAGCGCGAGCTTGCCGAGGCCGACCGCTTCCGCCGCGATCAGGATGCGCTCGGGGTTCATGCCTTCGAGGATGTACTGGAAGCCCTTGCCCTCTTCGCCGATACGGTCCTCCATCGGGATCTCGAAATCCTCGAAGAACAGCTCGTTGGAATCGACGATCTTGCGGCCCATCTTCTCGATTTCGTGGACCTTGATCCTGTTGCGGTCGAAATCCGTGTAGAACAGGCTGAGGCCGTGCGTCGGCGAACGCACCTCTTCCAGCGGCGTGGTGCGCGCCAGCAGCAGGATCTTGTGCGCGACCTGCGCGGTCGAGATCCACACCTTCTGGCCGTTGACGATGTAGCGGTCATTCTTGGCGACCGCGCGGGTCTTCAGCTGCGTGGTATTGAGGCCGGTGTTGGGCTCGGTGACGGCGAAGCATGCCTTCTCGCGGCCCTCGACCATCGGCGGCAGCATGCGCTTGCGCTGCTCCTCGGTCCCAAACACGACGACCGGATTGAGGCCGAACACGTTGATGTGCACGGCGGAAGCGCCGGACATGCCGGCACCGGATTCCGCGATCGTGCGCATCATGATCGCAGCTTCGGTGATGCCAAGCCCCGAGCCGCCATATGCCTCGGGCACACAGATGCCGAGCCAGCCGGCATCAGCCAGCGCCTTGTGGAAGTCATGCGGGAAGCCGCCGTCGTGGTCCTTCTTCAACCAATAGGCATCGGGAAATCCTTCGCAGATCTTGGCGATGGCATCGCGAATGGCTTCCTGCTGATCGGTGAGCGCGAAATCCATGATGGTCTCCTTGTGGAGGCTCTCAAGCGCAATGACGTTGCGCTTGAGGTTCGTTTGTTACGCATGATCTGCGGAAAACCACTGCACAGTTTTCCGGATCATGCCGTGGAAACCTAGCGCCCCATCTGAGAGGGCAGCCAGAGGATGATAGACGGAAACGCCACCAGGATCGCGATTGCAATCAGGTGCGCGATGAAGTGCGGCAAGGTGCCGTGGAACACCTCCGCCACCGGCCGCTTGGCGTAGCGGGCGACGATGAAGCAATTCAGGCCAACCGGCGGCGTGATCATGCCGACCTCGGCGGTGACGATCTTGATGACGCCGAACCAGATCGGATCGAAGCCGAGAGTCTTGATCAGCGGCAATACGATCGGGACCGTCAGCACCAGGATCGCGATCTGGTCCATGAACGAACCCAGCACGATGTAGCCGCACAGGATCAGCGTGATGATGATCCAGCGCGAGGTCGGCAAGGAGCCGATCCAGGCGACGAGGTCCTGCGTCACGTGCGTGAGCGTGAAGAAATAGCCGAAGATCGAGGCACCGACGAGGATCATGATGATCATGCAGGTGCCGTGGCAGGCGCGCAGCAGCGTCTTGTAGAGCGAGGTCGGCGTGATCTTGCCCTTGACGATCGCGAGCAGGAAGGCTCCGAACGCACCGAAAGCCGAAGCTTCTGTCGGCGTCGCGACGCCGAGATAGATCGTGCCTGTCACGATCGAGAACAGCACCACCATCGGCGAGACCTGCCACAGCAGCGCGAACTTCTCGCGCCACGGCACCGATTTCGCGGCCGGCGCGCGCGACGGGTCCTGCCAGACCAGGAAGTAGATCGTCGCCATGATGGTGAACGTCACCAGGATCGCGGGAATGATGCCGCTGATCAGCAGCTTGCCGATGTTCACTTCGGCGAGCAGGCCGAAGATGACGAGCGCAACGCTGGTCGGCAACAGCATCGACAGCGTACCCGAGATCGCGACCACGCCGGCGGCCATCTTCGGCTCGTAGCCCTGGCGGATCATCGCGGGAAGACTGGTCGAGGACAGCGTCGCGGCCGACGCCGTCGAGGTGCCGCAGATCGCGCCGAAGCCGGCGCCAGCAAGCGCGGTGGCCATGCCGAGCCCGCCGGGGACACGGCCGACCCAGGCCGAGGCCGTCTTGAACAGATCGTCCGCGACACCGGATAGCAGCACGAGGTCCGCCATCAGCAGGAACATCGGGATGGTGATGAGCTCGTAGGCGGAGACCGTCGAGAGCGGCGCAGTTTCCAGGATGCCTGATAGCGTCGGAAAGCCACCGACCATGACGAGGCCGACCGAGCCGGAAAACGCCATGGCGAAACCCACGGGCGTACCGAGCGCAAGCAGGCCGAACAGCAGAGCGAGAACGATGAGAGGTGTCATGAAGGCCAGCCGTTACTCGAAACCACGCGCTTCGCCGACGCCCGTCACCGGCGGCAGCGGATAGAGGTCGCGGCCGCTGACGAGACTCAGCACATTGCCGACCAGCTGGAGCGCCAGCCGCAGCACCAGCACACCGCAGCCAAACGGCACCAGCGCCGCCGAAATCCAGGTCGGCCAGGGAATGGCGCCTGAAAGCACGTCGTGCTGCTCGTAATTCTCCAGCGCGCGCGCAAAGCCGACCTTGCAGATCAGGACGAACACGAACAGGCCGGCGAGCGCGGTGACGATTTCGGACAGCCGCCGCCCCGCCGGGGAGAAGCGCGACAACAGGATATCGACGCCGACATGGACATGTTCGCGCAAGGCATCCGACAGCGTGAAGAAGAACACGCCCGCGAGCAGATAGAGCCCGATCAAGTCATAGGTGAAGGAGAACGGGCTGTTCAGCACATAGCGCATGAACACGTCGGTGACCACGAGCACCATGATCACGAACATGAAGAACACCGCAATCACCGTCAACGCGCGCTCCAGCGCGCCGAGCACTTGCCCTGCCCGTTCGATCACGTCGTGTCTCCCTGTTCGTTTCAGGATTACTTGTTGCCGGCGGCCAGCAGGTCTTCGAACTCCTTCAGCGCGGCAGAGGCCTGCTTGCCGCGGCTGTCGAGGCCGGCCGCCCATTCGTGGCCGACGCCCTTGAGCTTGTCCTTCATTTCGGCGCGCGTCGCCTCCGGCAGCGGATCGAAGGTGACGCCTTCGTCCTGCATCTGCTTCTTGGTGACCGCGCCTTCCTTGTCGACGTCGGCGCAGGCCTTCGGCGTGATCGCCTCGGAGGCTTCGTTCATCGCCTTCTTCACGTCGTCGGGCAGCTTGTCCCAGATCGACTGGTTGATGGAATAGGCCACGATGAAGCTGCCGAAGCTGACGCCTTCGGTGGCATGCTTGACCAGCTTGTCGAGTCCGTAAGCCACGACGCTGTCCAGCGGGAACAAGAGACCGTCCATCGTGCCGCGCGAGAGCGACTCATACGCATCGGGCGCAGCCATGCGCACCGGCACGGCGTTGAGCGCGCGCAGCGTGAGATCCTGCGCGCCACCGGTGGTGCGCAGCTTCAGGCCTTGCATGTCCTTGACCGTTTCGACCTTGGACTTGACGGTCCAAACCTGATACGGCGGCAGCACCACGGCCATCAGCAGCTTGATCTTGTTGGGCGCGTATTCCTGCTTGGCCAGCACGCCTTCGCGCGCGCTCTTCCAATAAGCGAGCGTGCCCTGGCAGCTGGTCGCGAACGCGCCGGGCAATTGCGCGACTTCCGACAGCGGCATCTTGTCTGAGACGTAGGATGGCCCGATGTAGCCGATGTCGACGACGCCCGACTGCGTCAGCCGCAGCATATCGGCGGCTTTGCCGATCTGCTGGTTCGGATAATAGGTGAAGGTCACCGCGCCGTTGGTGCGCTTGGTGACGTCGTCCATCCAGGGCTTGAGCATCAGGCGGACGAGATAATGTCCGGCGGGGAAGCTATCGGCGACCTTCAGCTCGAGCGCCTGCGCCTGTTGTGTCGAAACCGGCAGCGACAGAGCGAGCAAAGCTGCCGCCCGGACCAGATTCTTCTTCATGTCGTTCTCCCTGACGCGTCCCGCGCCGAAGGCAGCAGCCGCTGGCTGCCAGACCGTTCGGCCTTCGCTCCATTTCTTGCTTGATGAAAATGTACATATACGTGAATTTATATGTCAAGTATATGAACTATGCATAGGGCCATGCACCATATGGCGAGCCACCTGAATTGACATGCTCAAAATATGAACTCTAACTCCACGTATATGAATTGATCCAACGAGGCCCCATGGGACCGCTCGCCGGCTTCACCATTCTCGACCTGACCTCGGTGCTGATGGGCCCCTATGGCACACAGGTGCTGGCCGACATGGGCGCCGACGTCATCAAGGTCGAAAGCCCCGAGGGCGACATCGTTCGCCAGATCGGTCCCGGCCGTACGCCCGGCATGGGCGGGATGTTCCTCAACGCCAACCGCGGCAAGCGCAGCATCGTGCTCGATCTGAAGAAGCCGGAAGCGCGCGAGACGCTGCTGCGGCTGGCCAGGAGCGCCAATGCGCTGGTCTATAATGTGCGACCGCAGGCGATGGCGCGGCTCGGTCTCGACTACGAGACGCTGGCCGCGATCAATCCGGCGCTCGTTTATGTCGGCGCGTTCGGCTACGGCCAGTCCGGCCCCTATGCCGCCAAGCCCGCTTACGACGACCTGATCCAGGGCGCCGCCACGATCCCCACGCTGTTAGCTGCTGCCGGCGATGGCACGCCGCGCTACGTCCCCGTCACCATCGCCGACCGCATCGTCGGCCTGATGATGGTCAACGCGATCATGGGCGGCTTGATGCACCAGCAGCGCACCGGCCAGGGCCAGCGCATCGACGTTCCGATGTTCGAATCCATGACCGAGTTCGTGCTGGTCGATCATCTCGGCGGCCTGACTTACGATCCACCGCTCGACCACGGCGGTTACGCCCGCCTGCTCTCGCGCTATCGCCGGCCCTACAAGACCAGCGACGGTTATCTCTGCGTACTCATCTACAACGACAAGCATTGGCGCAGTTTCTTCGAGGCGATCGGGCAGCCGCATTTCCTCGAGCAGCCGCGCTTTTCCAACCACGCCGCACGTACAAGACACATCGACGAGATCTACGAGGAAATCGGCCACATCTTCGCAACGCGCACCACCGCGGAATGGCGCGAGTTGCTGGAGCGCGCCGACATTCCGGTGATGCCGATGCACACGCTGGAGACGATCCTGGACGATCCGCATCTCAAGGCGATCGATTTCTTCAAGACGGTGGACCACCCCGTCGAGGGCCGCGTCCGCCAGATGCGCGTGCCCTCGACCTGGAGCGTGACCCAGCCGGAACCGGCTGGCCCGGCGCCGGCGCTCGGCCAGCACGGCCGCGACATTTTGCGCGACGCCGGCTTCTCCACTGAGGAGATCGAGCGGCTTGCGGAGCAGAAGGCAGTTCATCTGGCGCCGCCGCCCTAAAGCCAGGCGCCGCCCAATTCGTACGACGACAGGGAGGAAACCGCGATGGCCGGACTTTATTTCGAGGACTTTTCCGTAGGCCAGGAGTTCAGGCATCCGCTGAGCCGGACCGTCACGGAGATGGACAACACCATGTTCAGCCTGCTGACGCTCAATCCGCAGCCGCTGCATATCGACGCGCATTTCTCGGAAAAGACCGAGTTCGGCCAGCGCATTTTCAACAGCCTTTACACCCTCGGCATCATGATCGGCATGACGGTCTATGATACGACCTTGGGGACCACAGTTGCCAATCTCGGCATGACCGACGTGACTTTTCCAAAACCGGTCTTCCATGGCGACACCTTGCGGGCGACGACGAAGGTGCTTTCGTTGAGGGAATCCAAATCACGCCCGAAAGCGGGCATCGTCGAGTTCGAGCATCACGCCCTGAACCAGAACGACGAGATCGTCGGCAAATGCCGCCGCATGGCGATGATGCACAAGAGGCCGGTCTGATGCGTTCGATGCTGTTCGTGCCGGGCGATTCCCCGCGCAAATTCGAGAAGGCGAGCGAAGGCAAGGCCGACGCGCTGATCATCGATCTCGAGGACTCGGTCGTCACCGACAAGAAGCCGGAGGCGCGCGGGCTCACGCTTGCGATGCTGAAGAGCCGCAACAAGCCGCATCAGCTCTATGTCCGCGTCAACGCGCTCGACACCGGAATGACGCTGACGGACCTTGCCGCGGTGATGCCTGGCAAGCCCGATGGCATCGTGCTGCCGAAATCGCAGGGCGGCGACGACGTGCGCCAGGTCGCAACCTGGCTCGAAGCGCTGGAAGCCGCGGCCGGCATCACGGTCGGCGCAACGCGCATCGTCTGCGTCGCGACGGAGACCGCCAGCTCGATCTTCGGCCTCGGCAGCTACAAGGGCTGCTCCCCCCGCCTCGCAGGCCTGATGTGGGGCGCGGAAGATCTTTCCGCCTCTCTCGGCGCCACCGAGAAGGCGTCCGGCGGCGTGTTCCACAGCCCCTATCGTCTCGCGCGGGATCTCTGCCTGATGGCAGCGGCTGCAGCGGAAGTGGCGCCAATCGACACCGTCTATACCGACATCGACAATCTCACAGGCCTCGAACAGGAAACACGCGCGGCACGGCGCGATGGCTTTTCGGCGAAGGCGCTGATTCACCCCAAGCACGTCGATGTTGTCAACGCGGCGTTCGACCCAACCGACGCCGAGCGCATCTGGGCGGAGAAGGTGATCGCGGCCTTCGCGAGCAATCCGAACTCCGGCACGCTGCGGCTCGACGGCCAGATGATCGACAAGCCGCATCTTCGCGCCGCGAAGAAGATTCTCGGCCAGAGCTAGAGTAGGACACAAAGCCCCACCATGATCGTTCGCCAAGCCGCCAACGTCCTGGAGATCATGGAATTCTTCGCGCAAACGAGGAAGCCGGCGACGCTTGCCGAGATCGCCGATCATTTCGGCTGGCCGCGCTCATCGACCTTCAACTTGCTCGCGACGCTGTCGGAGAAGGGCTATCTCTACGAACCGCGTCCCCGCGCCGGCTTCTATCCGACGCCGCGATGGCTGGCGATGGCACGGATGATCTCCGAGGTCGAGCCGCTGCCGCCGTGGACGCATCAGTTGATCGCCGACCTCTCCGCCGAGACCGGCGAGACCGCATCGATCGTGGCGCCCGCCGGCGTGATGGCGGTCTTCATCGATGTCGTCGAGTCGAGGGCCGCGATCCGCTACTTCGCCACCATCGGGCACCGCGTGCCGATCCACGCCACGGCCAGCGGCCGCGCGCTGTTGCTGCAATATACGCCGGACGAGCGCGACTCCGTCTATCGCAAGATCGAGTTCAAGCAATATGGCCCCTCGACGCCGATCAGCATCGAGGCGGTCGAGGCCGAGCTGCGCAATTCGATCGCGCGCGGCTACTGCCAGAGCTTTGCCGACTACAGCCGCGACCTCGCGGGTGCTGCGATCCCGCTGCCGATCGGCGATCGCCGCCTCTCCGTCGTCGTTGCAGGCCCCGAGTTCCGGATTGGACCGAAGGTCGCGGAGGTGGCGTCGCTGATTGCGAGGACCGTGGACCGGCTGCGACCGAAGACCACTGCGGCTTAGCGCGTCACCCCTTATTCGAACCCCTGCGCGGGCGGCAGCGTTGTCTGCACCGGCGCTGCAGGTGCAGCTTGAACAGGCTGCGCCGCGGGGGCGGCTTGAACCGGTGGAGTGGTCGCAGCCCTCATCTGGCCGTTAGCCTCCATGGCCTCGCGCGTGCGCGCCGGAACGCGATTTGCCTCGCGACGTGATGGCTGCCGGTGTCTTGCCGATCGCGAGCCGTGCATACCCCATGACCGCGCGATCGAGGGGCCGGCGGTGTAGCCGATCACTGCACCCGCGACCGCACCGATCGGACCGAGTACGACGGCACCGGACACCGCGCCCAACGCCGCAGAGCCGGCACGTTCCTGCGCAACGGCGCCTGCAGGTATACCCGCCAGCAGCACGATGGCAGTGATCAAAGCTTTGTTCATCGGAGCGCCTCCCTCACGGGAGATCACTCATCCGCAAATAAGGCCACAGCAGGTTTGTTCGTGGCCCAATGAGAGGCAAACGCCCAGGGAACTCTGGCAATTCAAAGACTTGCCAGAGTTCCCACGCTTCGAAGCGGATCCTCAGACGATCTTGATCGACATGTCAGGCAAGCCCTCGAGCTTGCACAGCAGCACGTCGCCCTTTACGACCGGGCCGACATTCTCCGGCGTGCCGGAATAAATGATGTCGCCGGCCTTCAGCTCGAACGCTTCCGAGAGCTTTGCGATCTGCTCGGCGACGCTCCAGATCATCTTGCTGAGATCCGAGTTCTGCCGCACGGCGCCGTTCACCGCGAGCGAGATCGCGCCCTTGTCGAAATGGCCGGTCTTGGTGGCCGGGTGGATCGGACCGAGCACCGCAGCGTGGTCAAAGCTCTTGCCGATCTCCCACGGCTTCTTCTCCGCGGCCATGCCGTTCTGGAGATCGCGACGGGTCATGTCGAGCCCGAGCGCGTAGCCATAGACGTGATCGAGCGCCTTCTCCGCCGGAATGTTGGTGCCGCCGGATTTGAGCGCAGCGACCAGCTCGACCTCGTGATGATAGTTCTTGGTTAGCGACGGATAGGGATGATCGGCCACTGCGCCGATCGCGACGTTCTGGATCGCATCGGTCGGCTTCTGGAAGAAGAACGGCGGCTCGCGGCTCGGATCCGAGCCACGCTCGATCGCGTGCGCCGCATAGTTGCGGCCGATGCAGTAGATGCGGCGGACCTGGAACACGTTCGTCTCGCCGACGATCGGGATCGTCACCATCGGCACCGGAAAAATCGGCTTGGGTGCCGCCTGCGCTGCCGCCGGCGCCGCATCAACGATACTCGCCGCGGTTACCATGGCGGCGCTTGCGATCAGATCGCGTCGCGTGGGTGAGGAAGTCTTTTTCATGTCTTATGCTCCCGGGGACGGCCATTTGCGTCGGGCCGACCGATAGTGGATCAGGCATGTTTGAGCAACGTCTTTGACCTCGATATCGCAGCGCGTCATGCAGATGACGCGCTAGGATCGGCCCTTGGACAAGACAAGGCGACCGTCATGCGAGCGACCGGGCGGAGCATTCCGAATGCAGCTGCGCGCGCTATCCGCGCCGCCGGCGTGGCGCTGCTCGTCATCGCGATATCGCCGGGGGTCGGCAAGGGTACAGAGATCGTCGCTGCCAAGCGCATGAGAGCGATCGGCACGATCGATCCCCGCTTTCAGTCCTACAATATCGAGATGGTCGAGGTGACCGGCGGCCGATTCTGGAAGCCCTACGGGCAAGGCGACATGAAGCGTGATCGCTACGCTTATCGACCGCCGATCGATCTCGCCAACGCGCATCTGCGCAAGCTCGCCGCGGCGCTCGGGCCGGCCTATGTGCGCGTGAGCGGCACCTGGGCGAATGCGACCTTCTTCGCCGGCAACGACGGCACGCCGGCCGCTCCGCCTGCCGGCTTCAACACCGTGCTCACCCGCACGCAATGGCGCGGCGTCGTCGACTTCGCAGGCGTGGCCGACGCGGAGATCATGACGTCTTTCGCCGTCAGTCCCGGCAGCCGCGACACTGACGGAACCTGGGCGCCGGACCAGGCGCAGCGGCTTGTCGACTTTACGCGATCGCTGGGCAGCCACATCGCTGCCGCCGAATTCATGAACGAGCCGACGCTTGCAGCGAACAACGGTCCGCCGGTGGGGTATGACGCAAATGCATACAGCCGCGACTTCAAGATCTTCCGGGCATGGATGAAGCGCGCATCTCCCGGGACGCTGATCGTCGGGCCTGCTTCCGTCGGTGACTCCGCCTCGCCCGCGGCCGTCGGCATCCACACGCGCGATCTGCTCGCCGCATCGAGTCCCGGACTCGATCGTGTCTCCTATCATCATTACAACACACTCTCACCCCGCTGCGGCGTGCACGACGATCCGGCCCATGCGCTATCCGAGGACTGGTTTTCGCGGACCGACGCGGCGCTGGCCGTCTACCGCGGACTGCGCGACGAATTCGAGCCGGGCAAGCCGATCTGGCTGACGGAGACTGCGGACGCCGCCTGCGGCGGCAATCCCTGGGATGCGACCTTTCTCGACAGCTTTCGCTATCTCGACCAGCTCGGTCGCCTGGCCAAGGCCGGCGTGCAGGTGGTGATGCACAACACGCTCGCAGCGAGCGACTACGGCCTGCTCGACGAGAAGACGTTTCGGCCACGGCCGAACTACTGGGCCGCGCTGCTTTGGCATCGCCTGATGGGAACGACCGTGCTCGACACCCGCATGGCCTCGGCGCTGACCGTTCACGCCTATGCGCATTGCCATCCCACGACGAAAGGCGCGGCGTCCGTGCTCCTCATCAACACGTCGCAACATGGATCGCACGCCGTGACGCTGGCGGCGCGCGCGGACCGCTACACGCTTCGGGCGCGCCACCTCCAGAGCGCGAGCGTGCAATTGAACGGCACGACACTCGCCCTGACTGCCAGCGATGACCTGCCCCGCCTCGTGCCGCGAGCCGCACAGGCAGGTCAGATCCGCCTGGCACCCGCCAGTATTACGTTTCTGGTGATCCAGGACGTGGCTGCCTGCCGTTAGAATTTCAGGTCGTCGCGGGCGGTCTCCGGCGCCATCAACGTCGCGATGATGGTGATGATCGAGAGCGAGATGATGTAGAGCGACACCGGCCAGTAGGAGCCCGCCCAGGCTAGCAGCGCGGTCGCGATCAATGGCGAGAAGCCGCCACTCAACGCGGCTGCGACATTGGCCCCAAGCGAGGCACCGCTGTAGCGTACCGGAGTGCGGAACAGTTCCGGCATAAAGGCGGCCTTCGGTCCGAACAGCAGCGCATGCGTCAGCGTCATCGTGACCACAAGCGCGAGCGTGATCAGCACTGGGTCTCTGGTGTCGAGGAACCAGAACAGCGGAAACGCCAGCGCGACCGAAAACACGCCGCCGGCAAGATACAGCGCCTTGCGGCCGAAGATGTCGGAGAGCCAGCCGGCGAGCGGCAACGTCGCGAACTCGACGATCGCGGCATAGACAACGGCATTCAGGATCACCTGGCGCGGCATGCCGAGCTTTGCCGTGGCATAGACAACGACGAAGACGGTGAGGAGATACGCGAGCCCGACCTCCGACACCGTGATGCCGATCGCCAGTAGAAAGCTGCGCCAGTCGCGGCGAAGCACTTCCCACACCGGCTGCGCCAGCACCTCCTTGCGCTCGACCACCTCCTTGAAGTGCGGCGTTTCCGCGAGCCTCAGCCGCACGATGAAGCCGATACCGACCAGCAGAATGCTGATCAGGAACGGCACACGCCAGCCCCAGCTCAGGAAGTCGGCTTCGGGCAGTTGCGTCATCAGCCCGAAGATGCCGGTCGACGCGGCGACGCCGACCGGAAAGCCGATCTGCACCAGGCTGCCGTAGAAGCCGCGCCTGATGCCGGCGTGCTCGACCACCATGACAACCGCGCCGCTCCATTCGCCGCCGAGTCCTATGCCTTGAACAAAGCGGAGGATGACGAGCAGGATCGGCGCCCAAACGCCGATCTGGCTGTAGGTCGGCAGGCACCCGATCAAGAAGGTGCCAAGCCCCATCGCGATCATGGTCGCGACCAGCATTGTCTTGCGGCCGAGCCGGTCGCCGTAATGCCCGATGATCGCGCCGCCAATCGGTCGCGCCACAAAGCCGACCGCGTAAGTCGAGAATGCCGCCAGTGTGCCGACAAATGGATCGAAGCTCGGGAAGAACAGCTTGTTCATGACGAGAGCGGCAGCCGTGCCGTAGATCAGGAAATCGTACCACTCGATCGCAGTGCCAAGCGCGCTCGCCCACACCACATGCGCCGTTGTCGACCTCTCCGTTTCGCCGGAGACCCCCGTTGCCACAGTCATTGCCATCCGCCCCAAATTCGGAGCGCATCATGACCAATCGCGCTGAGCGTTGCAACCTGCGGAGGTGTTGCCCCAGCGCGGTATCACAGCGCGATGATTTTTCGCTCTGCTGCTCCCCACGCCCGTCATTGCGAGGAGCTCTTGCGACGAAGCAATCCAGACTGCCTCCGAGAACAAAGTCTGGATTGCTTCGCTCGCAACGACGGATGCTGAGGCAGTTGCGCGCACTGCTGCCACCGTCGTCTCAGCGATCGCGGAATTGCATTCGAAGCATTATTCGCCATTGACAAATTAGTTCGCTAATATCTAATTTACATCCAGAACAGCCGGTCGCACCAAGCGGCCCATAAAAGAGAGGGAATGACGATGAGAGGGCTTTTGGCCTGCGCCATGCTCGCGGCCATGACTTCGGCCGCGACGACGACAGCTGCCACCGCGCAAGTCTCCGACGACGTGGTGCGGATCGGCGTCTTGACGGATCTGTCGAGCTGGGGCCGCGACAACTCGGGGCCGGGTTCGGTCGAGGCGGCCAAGATGGCGGTGGAGGAGTTCGGGCCGACCGTGCTCGGCAAGCCGATCGAGATCATCAGTGCCGACCACCAGATGAAGACCGACGTCGGCGTCAATATCGTGCGCGGCTGGTTCGACAACGGCAAGGTCGACGCCGTCGCCGACATTCCCAATTCCGGTATCGCGATCGCCGTGCACAACATGGTGCGCGAGCGCAACAAGATCGCCCTGCTCTCGGGCCCCGGCGCGAGCTCGCTGACCGACGAGCTGTGCAGCCCGAACACGGTGCACTTCACTTATGACACCTACGCGCTGTCCAAGGTGACGGCCTCTGCCGTGATCAAGGAAGGCGGAAAATCCTGGTACTTCATCACTGCGGATTACGCTTTCGGTCAGCAGCTCGAAAAGGACGCCACCCACTTCATCAACGAACTGGGCGGCAAGGTGCTCGGCGGCGTCAAGCATCCGACCAACACGGCGGACTTCTCCTCCTTCGCGCTGCAGGCGCAGAGTTCCAAGGCTGACGTCGTCGCCTTCGCCAATGCCGGCCAGGACACCGATAACGCCATCAAGCAATCCGGCGAATTCGGTCTGGTCCAGGGCGGACAGAAGCTCGTGGGCTTGCTCATGTTCGACACCGACGTGCACGCGATCGGCCTCAAGTCGGCGCAAGGCACCTATATGACCACGGCGTCGTACTGGAACATGGACGAACAGACGCGTGCCTGGTCGAAGAAATTCTTCGCCCGCACCAACGTGATGCCGACCATGATCCACACCGGCGTCTACGGGTCGGTGCTGCATTATCTCAAGGCCATCAAGGCCGCCGGCACCGATGACCCGGCCAAGGTGATGGCCAAGATGCGCGAGCTGCCGATTGAGGATACCTTCGTCCACGGCGGCAAGTTGCGCGAGGACGGCCGCGTCATCCGCGACATGTATCTGGCCAAGGTGAAGTCGCCCGAGCAATCCAAGGAGCCATGGGATTATCTGGAGATCGTCAAGACGGTGAAGGGCGCGGACGCCTTCCGCCCGGTCTCCGAGTCCAAATGTCCGCTGTTGAAGAAGTGAGGTGAGACATGACCGGCATCGAGCGCAACGCAAGCGAAACGTACGAGTGCGATGTGCTCGTCGCCGGATCGGGCTGTTCCGGCATGTCGGCCGCGATCACCGCCAGATATCGCGGCCTCGACGTGCTGATCGTCGAGAAGGAGCCGCGCTTCGGCGGCACCACCGCGCGCTCCGGCGGCTGGCTCTGGATCCCCGGCACTTCGCTTGCGAAAGCCTACGGCATCGCGGAGACGCCGGAGCAGGCGCGCACCTATTTACGGCACGAGGCCGGCAACAATTTTGACGCCGCGCGCGTCGATGCCTTCCTCGGCGCAGGTCCTGAAGCTGTCGATTTCTTCACCACCAAGACCGCGTTGCGGTTCGACATGCCGCTGGTGTTTCCCGACTACCACGCCGAAGCACCTGGCGGCGCCCAGGGCGGCCGCTCCATGGTCACGCGCCCGTTCGATGGCCGCGAGCTCGGCGACCAGATCAAGACCCTGGGCATGCCCCTGCCCGAGCTCACCGTGTTCGGCATGATGCTCGGAAGCGGCAAGGAGATCATCCATTTCATGCGCGTGACCAAATCGATCACGTCGGCGGTCTACGTCGCCAAGCGGCTGTCGCGGCATCTGATGGACGTGCTGCGCTACGGCCGCGGCATGACGCTGACCAACGGCAACGCGCTCGCCGGGCGCCTCGCGAAATCCGCGCTAGACCTCAAGATTCCAATGTGGCTGTCGTCGCCGGTGCGCGAACTGACGGTCGAGAACGGCGCGGTGACCGGCGCGATCGTCTCGCGCGAGGGCCGCGACGTGCGTGTCCGCGCCCGGCAGGGCGTCGTGCTCGCCTGCGGCGGCTTTCCGCACGATGTCGAGCGGCGCAAGAAGATGTTCCCGCACGCGCCGACCGGCAACGAGCATTTCTCGCCGGGACCGACCGGCAACACCGGCGACGGCCTGCGTCTTGCCGAAAGCGCGGGCGGGCATGTCGAGGAACGGCTGCCGAATGCGGCGGCGTGGGTCCCGGTGTCGCTGACGACGCGCAAGGACGGGACGAAGGGCGTGATGCCGCATTTCATCGACCGCGCCAAACCCGGCGTGATCGCGGTGATGCGCGACGGCCGGCGCTTTGCCAATGAAGGCAATTCCTATCACGACTTCGTCCAGGCCATGATCAAGGCCGCAAAGCCCGGCGAGGAGATCGCGGCCTATCTCGTCTGCGATCACCCGACCTTGCGCAAATACGGGCTCGGCTGCGTGCCGCCATTCCCGATGCCGCTGGGTCATCACCTCAACACCGGCTATCTCCTGCGCGGCGACACCCTCGAAGCGCTGGCGACGAAGGCCGGCATCGATGCGACGGCGTTCACCGAGACCGTCAAGCAGTTCAACACGACCGCGCCGCTGGGACACGATGCGGCCTTCGGCAAGGGGTCGAAAGCCTATAACCGCTACCAGGGCGACGCCATGCACGGCCCGAATCCCTGCATCGCGCCGATCGAGAACGGCCCGTTCTACGCCATCAAGATGGTGGTCGGCGATCTCGGCACCTATGCCGGTATCGTCACCGACGAGAATGCGCGCGCGCTCGATGCCGAGGGCGAGGTGATTCCCGGGCTCTATACCGCCGGCAACGACATGGCCAGCATCATGGGCGGTAATTATCCGGGCGCCGGCATCACGCTTGGGCCGGCGCTGACCTTCGGCTACATTGCCGGTCGTCATCTCGCCGACAGCGCCGCCAAGCGCGACGCGGCGTAAGCGAAGCGCATCGGAGGCGCATGAAGAGAGAAAGCCGCGGCATCCAGTCGATCGAGGTCGGCGGAGAACTGCTCCGCGCACTCGCCAGATCCGGCGAGCCGATGATGCTGCGCGATCTCGCGCGCGAGGCCGGCATGACACCGGCCAAAGCGCATCCCTATCTCGCCAGCTTCTCCCGCATCGGCCTGATCGAGCAGGACGAGACCACCGGCCGCTACGAGATCGGCGCGCTCGCGCTCGAGCTCGGCCTGATCAGCCTGCGCCGCCTCTCCGGTGTGCGCATCGCCCGGCCGAAGATCGCCGCTCTGGCGAACCAGATCGGCCACGCCGTCTCGCTTGCGGTGTGGGGCACGCACGGCCCGACCGTGGTGCAGCTGGAAGAACCCGGCCAGCCCGTGCACATCGTGATGCGCGCCGGCTCGGTGATGGCGCTCCTGGAGACCGCCACGGGGCGCGCCTTCGCGGCGTTCCTGCCGGAGAAGACCAGCAACGCCGCGCTCGAGAGCGGGCTCGATCGCCACGGCGTCGGCTACAATCCGAAGCGTCCGGTGAAAGGCGCCAAGGTCGAGGAGATATTGGCTGAAGTCCGCAAGCACGGCCTCGCCCGCGCGCTCGGCGATCCCCTGCCCGGCGTCAATGCGTTCTCGGCGCCGGTGTTCGACCATGCCGGCCATGTCGCGCTGGTGATCACCGCGATGGGCCCGGAAGGCACCTTTGATGCGCGCTGGGACAGCCCGATCGCCCATGCCTTGCGCGATTGTGCCGGCGGCATTTCGAAGCGGCTGGGTTTTGGGATGACGGCGGCGGCGGAGTGACAAGCTCAGCCACGCGTCATGGCAAGGCTTGTCCCGGCCATCCACCCGCGGCCACGGGCGCAGAAAGACGTGGATGCCCGGGTCAAGCTCGGGCATGACGACTGAGAGACACAGCGCCCTACTTATCCTTCACCGGCACTGTGTAGTTCAGGATCAGCCGGCCACCGTCGGGATAGATGGTCTGCCCGGTGATGTAGGACGCATCGTCACTGGCAAGGAACGCCACGACCGAGGCGACCTCACTCGGCTCGCCGCCGCGGCCGGCCGGCGTGCGCGACATCACGGTTTTCCGCGCGTCCTCCGAGGTGTAGATCGACGACGCCACCATGTCGGTCAAAATCGTACCCGGTCCGACGGCGACGACGCGGATGTTGTGCGGGGCGAGCGCGACGGCGGCGACGGAGGTCAGCTGCTTCATGCCGCCCTTGGACATGGCGTAGGTTGCAAGCGCCGGGATCGCCAGCAGCGCATTCACGGAAGACATGTTGATGATGACCCCGCCGCCGCTGCCCTGCGCGATCATCTGCTTCGCCGCGGCCTGCACGCCGAAGAACGCACCCTTCAAATTGATGCCGATGATCTCGTCGAATTCCTCCTCGGATATCTCCAGGAAGTCCCGATTGCGGGCGACGCCGGCATTGTTGACCATGATGTCGAGGCGGCCGAACTCCTTTACAGCGGTCGCGACGAGCCGATCCACATCCGCACGCTTGGCGACATTGCCGACCACGGTGCGCAGCGCATCCGGCCGCCCCAGCTCGGCGGCCGTTACCGCCAGACCATCGGCATCGACATCCGAGATGACGACCTTGACGCCGTCATCGAGGAATCGCTTTGCGCAGGCCTTGCCGATGCCGCGCGCCGCACCGGTGATAGCGGCGACCTTGCCGGATAGTTTCATGGGTCTCACTCCAGGATAGCTGCTTGCGGCAGGCCCGCGCCGGAGAGGACCGAGGGCTAGGTCGCCGCGAAGCCGAGATGAGCACGGAACCGGTTCTTGATAAAGACGGCATCGCGCGAGGGCAGCGAGCGCGGCGGATTTTCGGCCCTCACCTTGATGACAAAAAGCCGCGGGCCATCGGCCGGCGCGGCGATATCAGCCGCGAGGCGCTGCACTTCCTCCAACGTCCGCACCGTGGCGGTCGTGGCAAAGCCGCACGCCACGGCGATCGCCGTGAGATCGACGCCGCGGCCGGTGTGGCTCGCCTGCATGCCTGTTTCGCCAAAGTGCTGATTGTCGATCACGATGACGTCGAGATTGCGTGGGCGCGCGACGCCGATGGTGGCGATGCCGCCGAGGCCCATCAATTGTTCGCCGTCGCCGGTCAGGGCGATGACGCGCCTGGAAGGCTGCGCCTGAGCCAGCCCAAGCCCGATCAGCGCGGCGCCGCCCATGGCGCCCCAGAGATAGAAATTATCGTCGCGGTCGCCGGTCGCATGCAGATCGTAGGTCGGCGAGCCCAGACCGGAGACGACCAGCGCGTCCCCGCGATTCTTGAGGAGCGCCGCAACGGCGGCACGGCGATCGAGCTGAGAGGGAACGGTCATCACTATCACCACTTCTTCTTGCCGATCAGGCGCTGCCCGATCAGAACCGCGATCTGCTGGTCGGACTCGTAGGCGAGCGCAGCAGCCGATTCGACGGTCTCGACCAGATCCTCCGCCGTCTCCGCCCGCATCACCTTCAAACCGATCGCTTCCAGCGACGGCTGCGTCGCCCGGCTCATCGGTACTTGCCAGGGATTGAACTCAGCCCATTCGCCGCGCATGGTCACGAGCATCAGAAGCGGAAAGCGTCCGATCGCCGACAGCGACAGCATGTTGATGCAATTGCCGACCCCGCTCGACTGCATCAGCAGCACGCTGCGCTGGCCGCCAAGCCAGGCACCAGCGGCAATCGCGATGCCTTCCTCTTCGGTCGTCAGCACGTTGGTGGTGACGTCGTTGTCGGCGGAGAACATGCGGATGAGCTGGCTGTGGCCGGCATCCGGCACGTAGGACATCTGCCGGACATCGGCAGCTTTCAGGATGCGATAGAGCTCGGACGGCCAGTCGGTTTCGGGATTCGGCTTTGGGCTATGCACCTGATGTCTCCGTGGAATTTCGAGCGGCAGGCTAGCGGTGCTTGCGAACGAAAGCTCTGACCGTCTGGGACGATCAGATATCGAAGGATTGTATAGCTGAGGGTATCGCGCGATGCGCGTTGCTGCGCCCTCTCCCCTTGCGGGAGAGGGCATCACTGCAGGTAGACACATAATCGCCTGGGTGAGGGGTACCTCTCCATTTGGGGTACATCTGCGCGCGCCGAGAGATACCCCTCATCCGGCGCTTCGCGCCACCTTCTCCCACAAGGGGAGAAGGAAGAGTCCCTCAATTCGTCGCAGCCCGCGCCGCCGCCGGCATGTAGATCTGCGCATAACCTTCCTTGATCGCCGACGTAATGCGATCAAGCCGTCGGTCGATGTGCTTCTCCAGCACGGAGACGCAGGCCTCTTCGTTCCGCGCCTTCAGCCCCTCGACGACCGCGCGGTGCTCGGCCTGGGTGTTGGAGCGGTTGATGCTGTCCATGTCGATCCAGCGCACGAAGCGGATGCGGGCGTTGACGTTGCGCAGCACGCGCAGCATCTCGGCATTGTTCGACATCGCCATCAGCCGCTCGTGGAAGGTCTCGTCCAGCTCGACGAGCTCGACCGAGGAACGCTCGCCAGGATCGGGGCCGGTGGCCTCGAGGAATTTCAGCAGCCCGTCGATGTCCTCGTCCTTGGCGCGCTTGATGGCGAGGCGGACCGAGGCAACCTCGATCGACTTGCGCAGCTCGTAGAGATCGAAGATCTCATGCGCGTCGAGCTCGCGGCAGAAAAAGCCCTTGCCCGGTGTGAAACGCAAGAAGCCTTCGGTGTTGAGCCGGTTGAGCGCCTCGCGCAGAGGCGTGCGGCTGACGCCGAGGCGCTTGGCCAGCTCGCCTTCGTTGAGTCGTTCGCCCGGCTTGAACTCATAGCTCACGGCCATCGCCTTGAGCTGTTCATAGACGCGATCGACGATACTATCGGAGGCCAGTTCCACGTTGCTCATCATCAGCTGCATGCATGTTCGAACACAGCCCAATATACCGGGGCCGTGGGAGTGATTGCAATGCAAAGCAGCGCAGAGGTTGTGAAGAGCTGTGCGACAGGCGGAATCAGCTGAAGGCGCGCGGACGCAGTCCAGCATGAAACCAGGTGATCATGGAATAGATGTCGTAGACCGGCAACCCGACTTCGGCCTGCAATGCCGCCGCATAAGGCGGCATGTTGGTGCATTCGAGCACGATGGCGCCGACATCAGGGTTTTGCGCAACCAATTGCTTCCCCGCCTCGACCACGTCGCGCTCGGCCTGCGCGACGTCCATGTCGTCCTTCTCGGCCTTGATCAGGACGCGGAAGAATTCCTTGCCGTGCTCGGTGCCGACCAGCGGCGTATCGAGCGGCACACCGGCGCCTTCGAGATGGGCCGGCGTCAGGGTCGAGCCCGACACCGTGACGAGGCCGACGCGCTTGCCCGGCGGCAAGGTCGCCTGCACCCACGGCACCTGCATCAGCGACGAGGTTGCAACGGGAACGCCGACCGCCGCCGCGATCTCCTTCTGGAACAGCGAGAGGAAGCCGCAATTGGTGGTGATGGCCTCGGCCCCGAGCCGCACCAGGTCCTTGGCGGCATCGATGAAATCAGGCAGAAGGCCCGCCGCGCCCTTCAGCACCACCTTCTCCGGCGACGCACCGCTCACCACACGGTAGAGCACGGGGAATGGCCAGGTCGTGCCGTTGCCCATGTCGCCGGGGATGCGGGGAAAGCGCGCTTCCAGCATCAGGATGCCGAGCGGCGCACCGTAGATGGCCTTGCCGCCACGGGCGATGCGGGAGGTCGAATTGGCTGTAGGAATCATGGTGCGACCTCAGAGGAAGCGGTTGGGCGAAAACGGCGCGAGCGGAATTTCCGGTTGCTTGCCGCTCAGGAGCTGGGCGACGAGGCGACCGGTGCGGGCCGAGCCGACCAGGCCGACATGGCCATGGCCGAAGGCGTAGACGATGTCGCGCGAGGCGCGCGCATGGCCGATGCAGGGGAGCCCGTCCGGCATGCTCGGACGATGGCCGAACCAGGTCTTGATGCGCGAGGCCGGAATGTCCTTCGGCAGCTTTGGGAACATGCTGAGGAGGTTGTTGCGCAGAATTTCGGCACGCTTCCAGTTCGGTGCGGCCTCCAAGCCGGCGATCTCGACGGTGCCGGCAGCGCGCAGGCCCTTGTCGGTCCAGTTCACCACCATCTTCACGTCGGATCCCATCATCGAGCTGCGCGGACCCGATTCCGGATTCTCGATCATGACGTGATAGCCGCGCTCGGTCTCGAGCGGGAGGGGATCACCGACCGACGCGGTCAGCCGCTTCGAATGCGCGCCGGCCGCGACCACCGCGGCATCGCAAGCGACTTCGCCGGTCTCGGTGAGGACGGCGACGAGCTTGTTGCCGTTCAGCTTCAGACCGGTTGCCTTGGCGCGCACGAGTTTTGCGCCGCTCGCCAGCGCATGCTGAGCCAGCGCGGCGACATAGGCGCCGGGATCGCGGCAACGTCCAGCTTCTTCCACAACCACGCCAAACGTGTAGCGCGGATGCAGATCCGGCTCGCGCTGACGCATTTCGTCGGCACTGAGCTCCATCCACTCGACGCCGACTTTCTTGCGCAGGCGCCAGCCGAGATCGTTGTCGAAATTGCCGCGCGACGGAAACACGTGCATCACGCCGTTGCGTTCGACCAGTTCGGGGACACCAGCTTCTTCCGCGAGTTTCCGATGCAGCAGCGGCGCGTCCCTCAGGAGATCGCGTAGCGCAAACGCCGTCTTCTCGACCCGCGCCTCAGTCCAGCCCGACAGCAGATATTTGATCAGCCAGGGCAGCGCCTTCGGCAAGTAAGACCAGCGGATCGCGAGCGGCCCGAGCGGATCCATCAGATAGCCCGGCACCTTTTTCCAGATGCCCGGCTCCGCCGGCGGGATCACCGAATGCGAGGAAAGCCAGCCGGCATTGCCGTAACTCGCCGCCTGTTCGCCACCGGGTTCGCCTGCGTCGATCAGCGTGACGCGATGACCCTCGCGCAGCGCCTCGATGGCGCTGATCACGCCCACCGCGCCGGCTCCGATGATGGCGACGTGGCGGCCCTCTGCCATCGGCTAGGCCTTCACCGCGAGCGCAAAGTCCTTGCCGACCGAGATCGCCCGCGGATCGATGATGCAATGGAGGATCGACGGCTTGCCCGAGGCCAGTGCGCGCTCGAATGCCGGCGCGAACTCTTCGGTCCGCTCGACGCGCTCGCCATGGCCGCCGAACGCCTTGGCGTACATCGCGAAGTCGGGGTTCTTGAGCTGGGTGCCGACGACGCGACCGGGATAGTCGCGCTCCTGGTGCATGCGGATGGTGCCGTATTGCGAGTTATCGACGACGATGACGACCAGCGGCGCATCGTATTGCACTGCAGTCGCGAACTCCTGCCCGTTCATCAGGAAGCAACCATCACCGGCGAAAGCGACGACGACACGGTCAGGATATTGCCGCTTCGCCAGCACACCCGCCGGCACGCCATAGCCCATCGAGCCCGAGGTCGGCGCGAGCTGGGCGGCAAAGCTGTGGAAGCGGTGATGGCGATGGATCCAGCCGGCATAGTTGCCGGCGCCGTTGCAGACGATCGCGTCCTTCGGCAGGCGATCGCGCAGCCAGGTCATGACCTGGCCGTACTGGAAGGTGCCCGGCAACTCGCGCGCCTTGTCGGTCCAGGCAAGATAATCGGCATGCGCCTTCGCGGCCTCGCCCTTCCATGCAACCGCGCCTGCCGGCTTCAACGTCTCGACAGCGGCCGCGAATGCAGCGGGCGTCGCCTGGATCGCCAACGCCGGCTGATAGATACGTCCGAGCTCTTCCGAGCCCGGATGCACGTGGATCAGCTTCTGTTGCGGCGTCGGAATGTCGAGCAGCGTGTAGGACGAGGACGGCATTTCCGACATGCGGCCGCCGATGAGAAGAATGACGTCGGCATTGTCGATGCGCGCCTTCAGGCCCGGGCTCGGCCCGATGCCGAGATCGCCGGCATAGTGCGAATGGTCAGCGTCGATCAGCGATGCCCGACGAAACGAGGTTGCGACCGGCAGGTCGAAGCGCTCGGCGAAGCGCGCGATGCTCTTGGTCGCTTCATCGGTCCAGCGCGAGCCGCCGAGAATGACGAGCGGCGCCTTGGCGCTCGCAAGCATCGTACTGACCTGCTCGACATCGGCAGGCGCCGGCCAGCTCACTGCGGGCTCGATGCGCATCGCGTCGGCAACAGCAGCGGTCTCGGTCAGCATGTTCTCCGGCAGCGCGATCACGACCGGACCGGGGCGGCCCTGCATGGCGACGCGAAACGCGCGCGCGACCAGTTCCGGAATGCGATCGGGACGGTCGATCTCGACCGCCCATTTCGCCATGGTGCCGAACACGGCCTTGTAGTCGAGCTCCTGGAATGCCTCGCGCTCGCGCATGCCGGTGTCGACCTGGCCGACAAACAGGATCATCGGCGTGGAGTCCTGCATCGCGATGTGGACGCCGTGGCTGGCATTGGTGGCGCCGGGGCCGCGGGTGACGAAGCAGACGCCTGGCCGCCCGGTGAGCTTCCCATAAGCTTCCGCCATCATCGCTGCGCCGCCTTCGGCGCGACAGATCACGACGTCGATCGGACTGTCATGCAGCGCATCGAGTGCCGCCAGATAGCTCTCGCCCGGCACACAGGTGACGCGGTCGACACCTTGCGCGACCAGCTGGTCGATCAGGATCTTGCCCCCCGTGCGGGTATTTCTGATGGTCATGACAGCTCCCTGACGGCTTTGGCGATGCGCTTTACGGCCTCGCGCAAGTTTTGTTCCGAGGTGGCGTAGGACAGGCGGAAATAAGGTGCAAGGCCGAAACAGCTGCCCGGCACCACGGCCACGTCATGCCTCTCCAGCAGAAACCTGCAGAACGCGCCATCGCTGTCGATGACGCTGCCGTCAGGGGCGCGGCGGCCAATCAAGCCGGCACAGCTGGCATAGACATAGAACGCACCTTCCGGCCGACGGCAGGTAACACCGTCGATGGCGTTGAGCGCATCGATCACGATGTCGCGGCGGCGCTGGAACGCGGCGCGGCGCTCGATCAGAATGTCCTGCGGGCCGGTCAGCGCGGCGATCGCGGCGGCCTGGCTCACCGAGGACGGATTGGTCGTGCTCTGGCTCTGCACCACGGCCATCGCCGCGATCAATTCGCGCGGACCCCCGCCATAGCCGACGCGCCAACCGGTCATGGCATAGGCCTTGGAGACACCGTTCACGGTCAGAGTGCGCGATTTCAGACTTGGCTCGAGTGCCGCAGCCGTCACGAACGGCATGCCGTCATAGATCAGGTGCTCGTAGATGTCGTCAGCCATCAGCCAGACATGCGGATGGCGCTTGAGCACATCCAGGATCGGACGCAGCTGCGCCGCCGAATAGGCAGCGCCCGTCGGATTGGATGGCGAGTTCAGCAGCAGCCATCGCGTCTTCGGCGTGATCGCGCGTTCGAGATCGGCGGCATCCAAACGAAATCCGTTGTCTTCGCGGCAGAGCACGTCGACGGGCGTGCCGTCGGCGATGCGCACCATGTCGGCATAGCTGGTCCAGTAAGGCGCTGCCAGAATCACCTCATCGCCGGGACTGAGCGTCGCCATGAAGGCGTTGTGGATTACCTGCTTGGCACCGGCGCCGGCGGTGATCTCATCGGCGGCATAGACGAGATCGTTCTCGCGGCGGAATTTCTCTGATATGGCCGCCTTCAACTCCACCGAACCGTCGAGGATGGTGTACTTGGTCTGGCCGGCGCGGATGGCGCGCTCGGCCGCGTCCTTGGCATGGTCAGGCGTGTCGAAATCAGGCTCGCCGGCGCCCAGCACGATCACCGGCCGCCCCTCGCGCTTGAGCCGCTGCGCGACCGCGCCGATCTTCAGAATCTCGGAGACGCCGATCGCGCTGATGCGTCGCGCGGGGCGGAAGGTCGATGCGGGTGCCCTGACAGTCACGGCCGAGCCCTCATTTGCGTGCGGCGATCGCGATCACTTCGATACGGAAGGCCGGATCGGCGAGCTCGACCTTGCCGCAGGCGCGGGTCGGGGTGTTACCGGGCACGACCCAGGCATCATAGACCGCGTTCATAGCGTCGAAATCGTCCATGGTCTTGAGCCAGACCTGCACGCTGAGCAGGCGCGACTTGTCGGTGCCGGCGCGCGCCAGCATGTCGTCGACCTTGGCCAATGCTTCTTTTGTCTGCTGGATAATGTCGGCAGTCTTGGTATCAGCCACCTGGCCGGCCAGAAAAACGAGATCACCGAACACGGAGGCGCGGCTGCGGCGGGCGTTCTGGTCGATGCGGGTGATATCCGACATGGGATGTCCTTTTTGTCCTTACTTGCCGGTGGCGATGATGCGGCGGCAGTGTTCGAGCGCAGCACCAATGAGGTTGTCGCTCGCCTCCGGCGTGCGGAACGCCGAGTGCGCCGACAGCGTCACGTTCGGTAATTTTGTCAGGGCGTGACCGGCGGGCAGCGGCTCGACGGTGAAAACGTCGAGGCCGGCATGCGCGAGGTGACCCGAGCGGAGCGCCTCTAACATCGCGTCCTCGTCAACGATGGCGCCGCGCGCGGTGTTGATCAGAATGCTGCCCTTGCGCATCCGAGCGATGCGCTCGCGCGACAGAAAGCCCTTGGTCTCGTCGTTGAGCAAGAGATGCAGCGAGATGACGTGGCTCTCCCCCAGCAACGTCTCCAGCGACACGAACTCGACACCGGGATGCGTCTTCGGCGTCCTGTTCCAGGCGATCACCTTCATGCCGCAACCGGCCGCCATGCGGGCCGCTTCCGCGGCGATGCCGCCAAAGCCGATCAGGCCAAGCGTCTTGCCGGTGAGTTGCACGGCGTCGCGGCGCAGCCAGTTGCCCTCGCGCATGCCGCGGTCCATCTCCCCAAAGCTCTTGGCCGACGCCCACATCAGCGCGATCGCGCATTCGGCCACGGCCGTGTCGCCATAGCCTTTGATGGTGTGCACGGAGACGCCGCGCTCAGCGAGCTCTTCCGGATTCATATAGCTGCGCGCGCCGGTGCCGAGGAAGACGACGTGCTTCAGCTTCGCGCACTTCGCCGCAATCACCGTCGGCACGGCCGTGTGATCCACGATCATGATCTCGGCATCGCCGAGCAGGCCAGGAAGCTCGTCAGGTTTGATGGAGGGATTGCGATGGATGCTGACAGGTAGATTCTGCGCGACCAGGAGCTTGTCAGTCACCGCTGCCAGGGTCTCGTTCGCATCGACGAATAGGGCGCGCACAGGCCTCTCCTTGAACTCACATTCAAATAGCGTTCAGCGTTGTATTCAGACTTGAATGCGATTTGCAATCCCTGATCTTCAGGAATTTTCGCAATCCTGCCAGGATATTGGGCTCATTTCTGCCTTGCCGCCCAAATGGACAGCTATCTGAAATACCGTATTGCATTTTATCCTGAATACAGAAATAGTCCAGTGGCCGGAGACGATCCGACCCAAAATTCCAAGGGAGACAGAGACGATGAATCGCAGGGATGCTCTCACCACTGTCGCGCTCGCGGGCGCAGCGATGGCCGCCGCAAGCGGCTCGGCCAAAGCCGACGCACCGACCTCCACGCTCGATCGCATCAAGAAGAATGGCGTGCTCCGCGTCGCCGTCATTGTCGGCCAGGAGCCTTACTTCCATAAGGACCTCGCCACCAACGAGTGGTCGGGCGCCTGCATCGAGATGGCCAAGGACATCGCCAGCAAACTCGGCGCCAAGCTCGAAACGCTGGAATCGACCTGGGGCAACCAGATCCTCGACCTGCAGGCCGACAAGGTCGACCTCGCCTTCGCCGTTAACCCGACGCCGGAACGCGCGCTGGTCATCGACTTCTCGACGCCGATCCTGGTGCACTCCTTCACCGTCATCACCAAGAAGGGCTTTGCCAAGCCGCAGACCTGGGCCGATCTCAACAAGCCCGAGGTCAAGATCGCCGTCGATATCGGCTCGACCCACGAGACCATCGCGCGCCGCTATTGCCCGAAGGCCAACATCCTCGGCTTCAAGAACCGTGACGAGGCGATCCTCGCGGTGGCGACGGGACGCGCCGACTGCAACGTCTCGCTCGCTGTGCTGTCGGTCTCGACTCTGAAGAAGAATCCGAACCTCGGCGATCTCGCCATCCCGCGCCCGCTGCTGACACTGCCGACCAACATGGGCATCCGCGCCGAGAGCGACCGCCGCTACAAGGATTTCCTCAGCGCCTGGGCCGATTACAACCGATCGATGGGCCAGACCCGCGAATGGATGCTGAAAGGCTTCGAAGCCGTCGGCCTCACCGCCGACGATCTTCCGCCCGAAGTGCAGTTCTGATCGATGTACGTTTGGGACTTCGCGGCGCTCAAACCGTATTGGGGCCTGATCTGGCAAGGGCTCCTGGTCACGCTGTTCTATACGGTGACCACGGTGGTCGCGGGTCTCGCCATCGGATTGTTCGTCGGCATCCTGCGCACGACGGCACCGCGTTGGATCACGGTGCCGCTGCGTCTCTATATCGAAGTGTTTCGCTGCACGCCGCTGCTGGTGCAGCTGATCTGGGTCTACTATGCCCTGCCCGTTCTGATCGGTGTCGACATGTCGCCGGCGATGGCGTGCTTCATCGCGCTGTCGCTCTACGCCGGCTCATTCTACGCGGAAATCTTCCGCGGCGGCATCGAGGCGGTCGACACCGGCCAGTGGGAAGCCGGCCGCGCCATCGGCATGCGCCGCGGCAAGATCTTCCGCCGCATCGTGTTGCCGCAGGCAACCCAGGTGATGATCCCCTCCTTCATCAACCAGACCATCATGCAGCTGAAGAACACCTCGCTGGTGTCGGTGGTCGCGGTCGGAGATCTCCTCTATCAGGGCACGGTCATCACTGCGGCGAGCTACAAACCGCTTGAGGTCTACACCACGATCGCCGTGCTCTATTTCGTGGTGCTATTCCCGCTGACGCTGGTCGCTGACCGGGTTGAATTGCGGATGGGGGCGCATCGATGAATGCCCTGATCGCAAGCAATATCCACAAGGCGTTCGGCGATCACCAGGTGCTCAAGGGCGTTTCGCTCTCGGTCGCACGCGGGGAGGTCGTCACCCTGATCGGCGCCTCCGGCTCCGGCAAGTCGACCTTCCTGCGCTGCCTGAACCTGCTGGAAATGCCGCAACAGGGCGAACTTGCCATCGGCACCCACAAATTTTCTTTCGGCAGGGGCGTCCGCCCCGCAGGCGATGCACAGCTTGCACTGCTCCGGCGTAGCGTCGGCATGGTGTTCCAGCACTTCAATCTGTTCCCGCACATGTCGGTACTGTCAAACGTCACCGAAGGTCCGGTGCAGGTGAAGGGCATGGCACAGAGCGAGGCCAACGAACTCGGCCGCGATCTGCTCGCCAAGGTCGGCCTTGCCGACAAGGCCGGTGCATTCCCGAGTCGTCTGTCCGGAGGCCAGAAGCAGCGCGTCGCGATCGCCCGCGCACTCGCTATGAAGCCTGAGGTCATGCTGTTCGACGAACCGACCTCTGCGCTCGACCCCGAGTTGGTCGGCGAAGTCCTCTCCGTCATCCGCAGCCTTGCCGCCGAAGGCATGACCATGGTGCTCGTCACGCACGAGATGGCCTTCGCCGCCGACGTCTCGACGCGTGTCGGCTTCATGAACGACGGCATCATGGCCGAGATCGGGACGCCCGAGGAAACCATTCGCCAGCCGCGCAGCGAACGGCTGAAGACGTTCCTGAGCCGGTTTCACGAGACGCATTGACGCAGATGCCCCCACCAAACCGGGACGCTGATATGCGCGCCGCCTTACGTGGCGCGACCGGTGTTGACGCGAACCCATACGCGTTTAAGTAGGTGAGACAAAGACTGCAGGGGTGGTGACGTTCGCTGGACTGGTTCCCGTTGCCGTCACCCATGCAGGACACATGACGACCCCGCCTCACGCGACTTCGCCTCGCGCTTCAGCACCTCCTCATCTCGCCATCGTCCTGTTCTCGCTCGCGATGGGCGGCTTTGCGATCGGAACCACCGAATTCGCATCGATGAGCCTGCTGCCGTTCTTCGCGGCCGACCTTCATATCGACGAGCCGACGGCCGGACATGCAATCAGCGCCTACGCGCTCGGCGTGGTGCTGGGCGCGCCGCTGATCGCCGTGCTCGGCGCGAAGTTCGCCCGACGCACGCAATTGCTGGCACTGATGGCGGTGTTCGCGCTCGGCAACGCCCTGACTGCGATGGCACCCAGTTTTGGGGCGATGATCGCGGCCCGCTTCCTCTCGGGCCTGCCCCACGGCGCCTATTTCGGCATCGCCGCGCTGGTTGCGGCCTCGCTCGTTCCCCAACATCGCCGCTCGCAAGCGGTTGGCCAGGTGATGCTGGGCCTGACCGTCGCCACCATCATCGGCGTCCCCCTTGCCAATCTGATCGGCCAGGCGGTCGGCTGGCGTGCGAGTTTTGGCTTCGTGTCGGTGCTGGCCTTGCTCACCGTTCTGCTGTGCGCGCTGTTCGCGCCGCGCGACCAGGCCGGCCGGTCGGATCCGCTGCGCGAACTCGGCGCGCTCAAAAGCCGCCGCGTCTGGACGACCCTCGCGATCAGCGCCATCGGCTTCGGCGGCACGTTCGCCGTCTATACCTATCTCGCGACGACATTGATCGAGGTCACCAAGGTCAGCACCGAGGTCATCCCGTTCTTCCTGGCGATCTTCGGTATCGGCGCCACGCTCGGCAACCTGTTCGTGCCGCGCTTTGCCGACCGCGCACTGATGCCGACGGCGGGTGCCATCCTGCTGTTTGCGGCCGTGGCCCTGCTGGTATTTCCGCTCGTCGCTGGCAATCCCTGGCTGCTCGCGATCGACATTTTCGCGATCGGCGCCAGCGTCGCACTCGGTGCCGTGCTGCAGACGCGGCTGATGGATGTCGCGGGGGACGCACAGGCGCTCGCGGCCGCACTCAACCATTCGGCGTTCAATACCGCCAATGCGCTCGGCCCCTTCCTCGGCGGCCTTGCCATTCGCCAGGGGCTGGGCTGGACGTCCACCGGTCCGGTCGGTGCCGCCCTGGCGGTCCTGGGCTTTCTGATCTGGATTGTCGCCTATCGCGACACCGGCCCGGCGCCGGTCGAGCACGCCGCGGGCAGTAATGCCGCGCCACGCGAAACTGCTCCGCTTAAGCGCGCGCCGCCGCTGGCGCCGCGTGAGCAGAGCCGTCCCAAGGAGCCGGTGGCCTGACGGATCGCAACGCGCTCAGAACAGAGCGACGTTGAATGCCTGTCCGTAGATCATCGCGGCCACAAGCGAGACCAGCAGGCCCGCGCCCGAGAAGATCGCGAGGATCTTCAGCGTTTCGATGTCGACATTGGTTCCCGTCGCGCGGGATATTGCTCTTGCCAGTGCAGCAATCATCGCCAGCTCCGAAGCCGGCCGCGCGGACGCGGGGCCTGACCTCATCGAGCGCAGATCGGCGCGGCTGCCTGTGAAGCAGATTACAGGTAACGCCTATCCTGCCACCCGCATTTTGCTCTTGTCGTTGGTCCGATTGCTCAGCTCCGTCCACAGACGAAAGCGAGCACCATCATTCAAAGGCACAACGTGAAACGGCTGGCCAAAGACTGCCAGAGGCTCCCGGCCTGGCTCGAACCGCGGCCAGGCTTCCGCAACATCAGACGCACCCGATGTCACGAAGCGCAGCAGGCTCGTCTGAAACCGCGCTGCGACGTCGATATCATCGGGCGTCATCGGCCCGCCCTTGCGCTTCAGGATCGGGCGATCGATGAAGTCGGGCAGATGCGCCCAGAGGCACGCATTGTCGGCGCCGTGCGTCGGCCCTTGCGACAGGAACGGCTCCAGCGCCGGGCGATGGTCGAACCGGCTCAGCCACACCGCGCCGCCGGCGTCTGCGTGGCTCCGTGCGAGATCCGCCATCGGGCGATGCCAGAACGCATCCGACAGCAGCGCTTCGTAGGGATCCTCGTCGCGGCGCGCGGAGTCGCGATAGCAGGCCAGCAAGCGCTCCCAGCCGGCATCGCCGAAAGTGGCGCGCACATTGCGCTCGGTAGTGCGGGTCATCGCGGCCGGCGGCGTGCTCTTTAGAAACATCACCATCTCGTCGCGGCAGGAGCCGAGCCAGAGCGGAATGTGGCGCAAGCTTCCCTCGGCAAAGACATCGCGCGGCTCGCGCGGGATCTCGGTGCCGTCGAGCACCGGACCGAACACCGTGCCTGACGATGTTTCATCCGCAATCCTGCGGCCGACGCGCTCGACGGCGGCAAAGAGTTTTGCCAGCGGCACCGATGCGATCGCGCTCGCATCGTGCCCGAGTTCCGCCAACACGCTCCGCGCGACGACATCGGCGTGGTCGGCGCTCATGATGTTGCGGCCCGGCGCACTCAGCGCCATCGCGCGAGCGAACTTGCCCCTGGCCTGCGGCAACGTCGCCAGCGCAATCACCAGGGACGCGCCTGCTGACTGGCCCGAGAGCGTCAGTTGGTTTGGATCGCCGCCAAAATTGGCGATGTTGGCGTGCACCCAGTCGAGCGCGGCAAGCGAATCCGAGATCGCGAGATTGTTGGCCTCGCCCAAGCCGTGCCGATGCAGCTGCAGGAAGCCAAGCGGGCCGAGCCGGTAGTTGATGGTGACGATGACGGCCGGGCCATGCGCAGCGAGAAACGCGCCGTCATAATCGGCGCCGCCGCCGGTGACGAACGCGCCGCCGTGGATGAAGAACAACACCGGCAGCGGGCGCTTCGCCCCGACCGGTGCCCAGATGTTCAGGCTGAGACAGGATTCCTCGCCGTGATCGAGATGCCCGGGCTGCGGCGCATAGGCACCGTAATCCGTGCACCGTCGCGGCTCCGTCCACGCGAGCGGCGGCGTCGCCCTGGCAAAGCGCCGCGCGGTCGCGAACGGCACGCCCCTGAAGGCGCGGACGTGCCCCTGCTCGGCCCCAATGATCGGGCCGAGCGTGGTCTGAACGGCGTTGGTCAGCATGCGATCATGTCCTGTCTTTCGCTCACGCGCGCCGCTTGCCGAGGTCGGCGATGTCGACCTTGTGGGTTTCGCGCGCGGTCATTGCCGCCAAGGCCGATGCGACGCAGCAGCCGCCGACGAAGATCGCAACCGGGACCCAGCCGTTCGGGCCCTCACCGACCAGGCTCGCGCTCACCAGCGGCGTGAAGCCGGCAGCGAGGAAGCCGAGCTGCGTGCCGATCGCGGTGCCGGAATAGCGCACGCGCGCTTCGAACATCTCCGCATAGAACGACGGCCAGATCGCGTTCGGCGCGGAGTAGATGATGTACAGGCCAATCGCAGCAGTGATGATCGCGGGCGTGCTGCCCGAGGTCACCAGCATGAAATAGGGGAACAGCAGCACGGCGCAACCGAGCACGCCACCGATGAATACCGGCTTGCGGCCGATTCTGTCCGCCAGCAAGGCCCAGCAAGGCTGGGCGAACAACGCGACGACGTTGCCGAGCGCGCCGGCCCACAGCATGGTCGGACGGGCGACGCCGAACTTGCTGGTGGCATAGCCGAGCGCAAACACCGCGGTCATGGTGCTGACGGTCGCAATCAGCGCGCAGACGATCACGCGCAACACGTCGGGCCAATAATCACGCAGCAGCGCAACGACAGGAAAACGCGCCACCTGCGCCTTGTCCTTGATGTCTTCGAACACGGGCGTTTCGGGCATGGTTCGCCGCACCAGATAGGCGACCAGCAGCACCAGCGCGGACAGCAGGAACGGAATGCGCCAGCCCCAGCTCAGCAATTGATCTTCCGGCATGCTGGAGACGGGAATGAACACCAGCGTCGCCAGGATCGCGCCGGCCTGGGTGCCGCTCAACGTCCAGCTCGTGAAGAAGGCGCGGTTCGAATTGGCGGAGTGCTCCAATGTCAGCGAGTTCGCCCCGCTCTGCTCGCCGGCCGCCGACAGGCCCTGCAACAGCCGCAGCAGCGTCAGGATGATCGGCGCGGCGTTGCCGATGGTCTTGGCATCCGGCAGCAGGCCGATGGCGAGCGTCGAGGCGCCCATGATCACCAGCGTGAACAGCAGCACCGTCTTGCGGCCAATGCGGTCGCCGAAATGACCGAGGATGACCGCGCCGACGGGCCGCGCGATATAGCCGATGCCGAACGACAGCAGCGCGAGCAGGGTGCCGGTCGACGGGTCGACGTTGGCAAAGAACACTTTTGGAAAGATCAGCGCGGCCGCGGTGCCGTAGATGAAGAAGTCGTAGTATTCGAGCATGCTGCCGACGAAGCTGACGAGCGCGGCGCGCTTCGGCAGCCTGTTTTGTGTGGTCTCCGTGCCTGATGGCGCGTGCAGCGATGCAGTTGAGGTCAAGCTCATCAAAATTCCTCCCCGTGTGCGATGGCGGTCGCGGTTCGCGTCATGGCCGTCTGGCCGTGCGCGCGTTTTTTGCTTTTGGTTGCCGCAACCTTGGTTTCATCCCATAATGTACGAACTAGTACGTTTATGCAAGGTCGCGTCTAAAATCGCCGGATTGGGCGAAATTTGCCTTCACCTTCAATGTGATCCATAGAACGGGCGGGAGAAACAGTGATGCTCAAGCGCATGCCACCCCCATCGAAGCGCACCAACGACCCCGAGCGCACCAAGCGCGACATCCTCGAAGTGGCGATGGCTGAATTCGCCTCAGAGGGCTATTCCGGCGCCCGCGTCGACGCGATCGCGGCGCGGACGCGCACGTCGAAGCGGATGATCTATTACTATTTCGGCGGCAAGGAGCAGCTCTACCTCGCGGTGCTGGAGGAGGCCTATCGCACCATCCGCGCGCTGGAGGACCAGCTCGACATCGCCAGCTGCGACGCACGCGAGGGTCTGCGCCGGCTGATCGAGGCGACCTTCGACCACGATGAGCGCAATCCGAACTTCATCCGCCTCGTCTCGATCGAGAACATCCACCACGGCAAGCACCTCAAGCAGAATTTGCAGCTGCGCCAGCTCAACGCCAGCGTCATCGCGACGCTGGACGGCATCCTCAAGCGCGGCCGCGCGGAAGGTGCCTTCCGCAACGACGTCGACGCCATCGATTTGCATCTGGCCATCTCCTCCTACTGCTTCTTCCGCGTCGCCAACCGCCACACGTTCGGCGCGCTGTTCGACCGGGACTTGAGCGAGCCGAAGGTGCTGGCGAAGAGCAGGACGCAGATCGTGGAGATGATCTTGGCTTGGTTGGGGGAGAAGGGGTAAGGCCGCTATACCCCAACTGTCATGCCCCGGCTTGACCGGGGCATCCAGTACGCCGCGGCCCATCGAGGACTCACAACTGTCTCGGAGTACTGGATCGCCCGATCAAGTCGGGCGATGACACCGAGAACGGAGCGGCCACCCCTCACCCACTCCTCTTCTGCCGCGCGCTCGCAGCCAGCACCAGCATGAACGACGCCGCCGTCATCAGCGTCGAGATCGCGGCAATCGTCGGATCGATCTCATCACGCAGCGCGGTGAACATGCGCTTGGTCAGCGGCTGATACTGGCCGCCGGAGATGAACAGCGCGACAATGGTCTCATCCATCGCCGAGATGAAGGCGAAGATGCCGCCGGCGACAACGCTGGACTTGATCTGCGGCAGCGTCACCGCAAAGAAGCTGCGCAGCCGGTTCATGCCGAGGCTGCGCGCCACCATTTCCTGCGCCGGGTCAAAACTCTGTAGTCCCGCGAGCACCGAGATGACGACGTAGGGCAGGCCCAGCATCACATTCGCCAGCACGAGGCCGGGCATGGTCGCGACCAGGCCGACTCTGGCATAGACGAAGAATATCCCGACCGCGGTGATGATGATCGGCACCACCAGCGGCAACAGCAGCGCCATATGGATCACGCGCATGACCCGAAGTTTTGACTGGCTGATGGCGTAGGCGGCAGCGACGCCACACGGGGTTGCGATCACAACCGTGAAGAGCGCGACCGTCAGCGTCACCCGCGTCGCCTGCATCCAGGCGGAATTGGCAAAATATTGCTCATACCAGCGCAGCGAGAAGGACGGCGGCGGGAAGGTCAGGAAGCGCGCACTGGAGAACGAGATCGGCGCGATGATCAGCACGGGCAAGATCAGATAGATCAGCACCAGCGCGCTGATCACATAGAGAGCGACGCGTGCGGGAGAGATGCGGGTCATTTCTGCCCCAACACGCGATCGAGCGAGATGAAGCGGCTGACGGCGAAGAAGATCGCAAGCACGCTGAGCAGCAGCACGACCGCGACCGCGCTCGCCGCGCCAAACTGGTTGTAGAGCTCGACATTGCGGCTCACCAGCATCGACACCATCACGGTGCGACCGCCGCCGAGCAATTCCGGCGTGATGTAGAAGCCGAGGCAAAGCACGAACACCATGGTGCATCCCGCGAGCACGCCCGGCAGCGACAGCGGCAGGAACACGCGGAAGAAGGTGAGCGACGGGCTCGCGCCGAGGCTGGCGCCGGCCTGCATGAGATCGCCGGGGATCTTTTGCATGGTCGCGTAGAGCGGCAGCACCATGAACGGCAGCAGGATGTGCACGGTGGCGACCACCGTACCGAAGGTGTTGTGGACCATGGCCAGCGGCTCGGAGATCACATCGAGATAGCGGAGGAACTGGTTGATCACGCCGGTGCGCTGGAGCAGCGCCAACCACGCATAGGCGCGCACCAGCACTGACGTCCAGAACGGCAGCACCACCAGCGACAGGATCAGGATGCTCCAGCCCTTCGAGACCGAATTGGCGAGATAAGCCACGGGATAGCCGAGCAGCAGCGCGATGACAGTGACCGCGAGGCTGATCTCGAAGGTCAGCGCAAAACTGCGCCAGTAGATGTCCTCAGTGAACACGCGGCGATAGTTCTCCAGCGTAAGGCCGTCATGGTAGATCGACTGCCAGGCGAGCCACCCGACCGGCAGTACGATCAGGAGCAGAATCACGAGCAGCGCCGGCGACACCAGCGCCAGCATCAGGCCGTGCTCACGGCGCTGATGCTTTTGCGATGGATCGGGCCCTGAAGTCATCGGCGCGGCCTCGCTCACTTCTGCATGAACGATGCCCAGCGCTTCTCGGCGGCTTCGCCCGCGGGCGACGACCACCAGGCGTAGGACATCAGCGCCTGCTTCGCCGCATTGGCCGGCTCGCTCGGCAATTGCGCGGCGCGTTCGGGCTTGATCACGCTGGTCTCGAATGCCTTGGGATTGCCCGGACCGTAATCGATGTTGAGCGGCAGATTGGCCTGGTGCACGGGATCGACGGCCTCGTTGAGGAATTTCACCGCGGTGTCGAAATTCGGCGCGCCCTTGAGGATGCAGAGCGAGGTGCTCTGCAGAATGCCCTGGTTGTAGGTGAAGGCGACCTTGGCACCCTCTTTGGCGACCGCGCTGACGCGGCCGTTCCAGGCCATCTCCATGTCAACCTCGCCGTCATTGAGAAGCTGCGCCGACTGCGCGCCCGAGGTCCACCACACCGTGATGTTGGGCTTGATCTCCTCCAGCTTCTTGAAGGCGCGATCGACGTCGAGCGGATAAAGCTTGTCGGGCGCGACGCCGTCGGCCATCAGCGCTGCCTCGAGCGTCGCAATCGGGTGATTGCGCAGCGCGCGGCGGCCGGGGAATTTCTTGACGTCCCAGAAATCGGCCCAGCTGTTCGGCGCGTCCTTCGGGAAGGTCTTCTGGCTGTAGGCCAGCACACTGGAATAGAACTCGTAGGACACCGAATAAGGACTACGATAGGCCTCCGGCATCGCCGCCGCGTTCGGGATCTTGGAGAAATCGAGCTTTTCGATCAGGCCCTGCTCGCCGCCACGCAGGCAATAGCCGGTGGGGGTGTCGACGACGTCCCAGATCGGCTTGCCGCTGCCGACCTGCGTCTTGATCGCGGGCCAGGCGTCCGGAATCGAATCCTGGTTGATGGTAATGCCGAGCTTCTTGGCGGAGGGATCGAGGATCGCCACCGTCTGCGCCTGCTGATAGGCGCCGCCCTGCGAGACGAAGGTGATCTGCTCGGCGGCAGTCGCCGAGGTGGTCAATCCCATCGCGCCCAGCAGCGCGCAGCCCAATCCAAAATTCTGCTTCATTGTCATCCTCGCCTCCTCCAAATGAATCTCACTGACCGATCGCATCGAGAAACTGGTACCAACCGGCGACCATGCGCACGGCGGGCTCGCGCAGCGGATAGAACGGAATGGGTTTCATGCGGCTGACGTGGAGCAGGCCGACATCAGGCGTCTCGCCGCGGACGTAGGCGGCGAGGTAGCGCCCCATCAGGCTCGACATCGCAACGCCCGCGCCGTTGTAGCCCATCGACACCAGCGTGCGATCGTCGATCCGGCCGATATGCGGCACCGAGTCCAGCGTCATCGCCACGAGGCCGGACCATTTGTAGGCAAGCGGGACATCGGCGAGATCAGGGAAAATGCCGACCATGGCTTTGCGCAGCGCGTCGAAGGCGGCCTGCGAATCCTGCTTGCCGAAGGCGCCGCGGCCGCCGAAGATCACTCTGTTATCGACCATGCGGAACCAGCGCATCATGCGCTTGGTCTCGGTGTAGGTGCGCCCCGTCGGCATCAGTTTTCCGGCGAGATTGCGCGGCAGCTGCTCGGTCGCAATGAGAGCACTGCGGAACGGGATCAGCGTGCGCTGCAGGTGCTCAGTCGCACCGGTCAGATCGGAATAGCTGTTGGTGGCGATGATCGCCTGTTTGGCGCGGACCGCGCCTTGCGGTGTCTCGGCGATAACGCCGTCGCCCTCCCGCCGCAGCTTGATCACCGGCGATTCCTGGAAAATCGGAACGCCGCGGCGCGCCACGCCATCGGCGAGACCGCGCAGATAATTCAGCGGATGGATACCGCCCGAGCCTGGATTGAGCACGCCGCCGACAAAGATGTCGGAGCCGGTTTCGTCACGCACGCCGCTTTTGTCGAGGATGCGAACCTCGGCGGAGCCCATCTCGCGCGTCATCCAATTGGCTTCGTCGATCGCCGCCTTGAGCGTGATCTCGTTATGCGCGGCCTTGACCTGGCCGGTACGCACGAGGTTCGCGCTGGCGACACCGAATTCGGAAACCAGCTCCTCGACCATGTCAGTCGATTCATGCGCGATCTCATACATCCGCTTCGCCATCGCGCGACCATGCACGGAATCGATCTCGCGAAACGACAGCCGAAACTTTGCGGTGATCACGCCGCCATTGCGGCCACTCGCGCCCCAGCCGGGACGGTTGGCTTCGAGCACAACCGGCGCGAGGCCGCTCCTGGCGATGTGGTGCGCAGCGGACAAGCCCGTGTAGCCGGCGCCGATGATCACCACGTCCGCTTGTTGCGCACCGGACAGCACGGGAAAGTCGCGCGCCGACTCCGCCGTGGCTTCCCACAGCGAATTGGTCGATGGCAGCGCGCTCCAGTCCCGTGTCATGCCCGCGCTCATCGCTTAAGCCGGGCCGATAGCAGCGTCGGCCAGCGCCTTCAGCGTCGGGAAGTGGAAGTCCGGCCTTGTCAATGTCTCGACCGCTGGCGTGCCGCCGAAGCCAGCAACGCCCTGACGGCGCTCGATCCAGCACACCTTGTAGCCGAGCTTCCGCGCAATCCCGATGTCGTGGTACTGGCTTTGTGCCACGTGGAGAATGTCGGACTGCTTGTAGCCGAACGCCGATTGGCGTCCCTTGTTGTAGGCAAAGAACTCCGGATTGGGTTTTGCAACGCCCGTGTCGTCGGCGCAGACGGTGTCGTCGAAGGGATTGCCGAGCGCATGCGCGTAGCACGACAGCGCGACGCGATCGGCATTGGTCATCGCCACCAGGCGAAACTTCGTGCGCAAGCGTTTGAGCGCCTCGACCGAGTCTGCGAACGGACCCCAGCGCAGCACCGAGAGCTGGAACACGTCACAGGACGCATCGTCTGCGGGCAACCCGAGCTCGGTGGCGAGATGGCGATAGACGTGGAACATCACCTCGCTGGAGCGCTCGTAATGCTTGTCGCGGCCGCGCTTGTAGGGCTCGAAAATCTGCTCGTCGCTGAGCTCGGCCGGCGTCTTGCCCGAGATCCTGCGCACCGCGGAGAGCACACCGGTTTCGAAATCGATCAGGGTACCGACGACGTCAAAGGTCAAAACCTTGAAATTGCTGAACGCGGCTTGGGTCGACATGGTCTTCTTCTCTCAGGTTGCAACAAGGTTTAGTCCACCCTCTTCAGTCCACTCTCGGCACGACGATGGTGTCCTCGGGGTGAAGGGTGACGGTGAGGCTGCCGCCAAGCGGCGGAATGCGGCTGTACGCCTGGTGGTAGCTCGGCTGGCGCAGGCTGAGCGCGATGCCGTCGGCAAGCGAAAGGAAGATACGCAGGCTCTCGCCCTGGTAGACGATGTCGGTGACAGTGCCTGTGAGCCGATTGCAGGCGCCATCCTGCGCGCCGTCGTCGATCAGCAGCTTTTCGCTGTGCACGGCGAGCATCAGTGCATCGCCGTCGGGAATGGCGCGGGCGCTGCGCAGCAACGCGTTGCCGAGCGCGACGCTGGAGGCGTCGACGCGGCGCACCGGCAGCATCGTCGCCTCGCCAATAAAGCTTGCGACAAAGGAATCCGCGGGATGATCGTGCAGCCGCTCGGGCGCGTCGATCTGGATCAGGCGACCGTCCTTCATGACAGCGACGCGGTCGCTCATGGTCAGCGCCTCGCGCTGGTCATGGGTGACATAGATGATGGTGGCGCCGATGCGCCGATGCAGCGCGCGCAGCTCGATCTGCATGGATTCGCGCAGCTGCTTGTCCAGCGCGGAGAGCGGCTCGTCCATCAGGATCAGCTGCGGCTCGAAGATCATGGCGCGCGCCAGCGCCACGCGCTGACGCTGGCCGCCGGAAAGTTGCGCGATGCCGCGTTCCTCGTAGCCGGCAAGGCCGACCATCGCGAGCGCTGCGCGCACCTTGTCGGGCCAGCTCGCTTTCGGCAGACGGCGGGCGCGCAACGGAAAGGCGACGTTCTCGCCGACGCTCATATGCGGGAACAGCGCGTAGTTCTGGAAGACCACGCCGATGTCGCGCTTGTGCGGCGGCATCCAGGTGACGTCACGGCCACCAAAGAGAATGGTGCCAGAGGTCGGCAGGATGAAGCCGCCCAGAATGCCGAGCAGCGTGGTCTTGCCGGAGCCGGACGGGCCGAGCAGCGAAACGAATTCGCCGGCGCCGACATTGAGGGACACGTCGTCGAGGGCGCGAACGGCGCCATACGCCTTGCTCGCGGACCTGATCTCGACGCTTTCCGCTCGTTTGTCCAACGATCGACCTCGTCCCGTTCCCTGCAATGGCGTGCCTCACTGCGCGCCATAAGCTTGCATTATAGACAGAGAGTTGGGGCACCCGCGGTTGCAGCGTGCGCTGCAACTCATCTTTCCTCCGAACACCCTGTCTTTAGGCTGTCATGTCAATGACAACAGAGTTGGCAAAATCCGGCAATTGCCAAATTCTCACGCTCCTCATAACATGACGTTATGCCAGAGCTGCGCCGGATGCTGCCCTCCAGTAACGCCCTGTTCGTCTTCGACGCAGCGGCGCGCAATGGCAGCTTCACGGCCGCAGCCGCCGAACTGAATGTCACGCAGCCGGCAGTGAGCCGCATGCTCGGGCAATTCGAGGAGCATCTAGGCGTCCGCCTGTTCGACCGTAAGGCGGGCCGCGCGGTGCTGACAGAGGAAGGCGAGCTGCTCTATCGCCGCGTGCTCGAAGGCTTTCGCAGCATCGAGACCGGCCTTGTCGACATCGAGCGGCGCCGCAAGGGCACGGAGACGGTGACACTGTCGGTCTCCTCCGCTTTCACCACGCACTGGCTGATGCCGCGCATCGACAAGCTGCAGAAGCAGTTTCCGCAGGTCGATCTGCGCTTCCAGCTGATCTCAGGCGCGCTGCGCGGGCCGGTCGAGAATGTCGATCTCGGTATGCGCTTTCGCGATCGCGAGGAGCCGTCGTCCGGCGGCACGCTGGTGATGAAGGAAGTGATGCTGCCGATGTGCAGCCCCACCTATCTTGGCGAGACCGATCCCGCCGAGGGCAACACCATCATCCGCCTTGCGGAGACGCCGGGCGATTGGGCCGCGGACTACGCTTCGCTGCTCACCGGGCGGCGCGGTGCGGCCAAGGGGCTGAGCTTCACCGATTATGCCGTCGTGGTGCAGGCCGCCCTGCTCGGCCAGGGCATCGCGCTCGGCTGGTTGACGGTTGCCTCGCATTGGCTATTGACCGGCGCACTGGTCCCCGCCTCCGACCGGCTCACCACCACGCGCCGCATCTGCGAATTCCTGCCGCCGCGCAACCGACCGATGCGTCCCATCGCCGCCGAGATCCGCGATTGGATCATTGGCCAGATGCAAAGTGAGATCGCGGCAATCGACAAGCTCTATCCCAAGCTCGGCGCGATGGCCGCCTGCTATTGATGCGGGCGCGCTACCTGAAACGCAGATTGGCGCGCGAGAGCTGGCTGACCGAATTGCAGCCCATCAGCTTCATGCCGCGCTCGAGCTCGGCGCGCAGCAGGCCGAGGGCCCGTTCGACGCCAGGTTGGCCGGCGGCCGCGAGCGGATAGAGATAATAACGCCCTAGCCCCACAGCCTTGGCCCCGAGCGACAGCGCTTTCAAGACATGCGTTCCGCGCTGAATTCCGCCATCCATCATCACGTCGATGCGGTCGCCCACGGCATCGACAATTTCGGCAAGCTGATCGAAAGCCGAACGGGAGCCGTCGAGCTGGCGGCCGCCATGATTTGACAGGACGATCCCCGCGCAGCCGATGTCGACCGCGCGGCGCGCGTCTTCCACCGACATGATCCCCTTCAGGCAAAACGGCCCGCTCCAGGTCTTCACCATCTCCGCAACGTCGTCCCAGTTCATCGCGGGGTCGAGCATCTCGGTGAAATAGCGGCCGATCGACATGGTGCCGCCGCCCATGTCGACATGCTCGTCCAGTTGCGGCAGCCGGAACTTCTCGTGGGTGACGTAATCAATGCCCCACCGCGGCTTGATCGCGAACTGCAGCATGCCGGGAAGCGTCAGGCGGAAGGGAATGCTGAACCCGGTGCGCAGATCGCGCTCGCGATTTCCGCCGGTGATGCTGTCGACCGTCAGCATCATCACCTCGACGCCCGCCTCCCTGGCGCGCTGCATCATGGCGCGGTTGAGGCCGCGATCCCGGTGGAAGTAGAATTGATAGACCTGCGGCGTATCATAGGCCCTGCGCAATTCCTCCAGGCTCACGGTGCCAAGCGAGGAGACACCGAACATGGTGCCAAATTTCGCAGCCGCAGCGGCGACCGCACGCTCGCCATCATAATGAAACAGCCGCTGCAAGGCGGTCGGCGAGCAATAGAACGGCTGCGCGAGCTTCTGGCCCATGACTGTCACCGAGAGGTCGACCTGCTGCACGCCGCGCAGCACGTTGGGCAAGAGATCGCAATGCTCGAAGCTGGCGCTGTTGCGGCGGAGGGTCGTCTCGTCGTCGGCCCCGCCGTCGATATAATCAAAGATCGGGCCGGGCAGCCGGCTCTGCGCCAGCCGCCGGAAGTCGTGGAAGTTGTGACACTCTGTCAGGCGCATCTCTTACCTCTGCTCATCCGCCGCAGCAGATCCCTATCGATGCCCGATCGCGCGAATTGCGCCACGGAGCTCGGCGAGACCGCGGAGGCGGCCGATCGCAGTATAGCCGGGATTGGTGCGCTTGGTGGCGGCGAGATCGTCGAGCATGCGGTGGCCGTGATCAGGTCGGAACACAATTCTCCTGTCCGGTGGCCGCCGCGCGTTCTCCTTCAAGAGCGCCTTCAGCACCGCAATCATGTCGACGTCGCCGTCGAGATGGTCGGACTCGTGGAAGGACACACCATCGGCCTCGCGCCTGGTCGCGCGCAGATGGGCAAAGGCGATGCGCGGGCCGAAGCGTTCGGCCATTGCGGGCAAATCGTTCTCGGCACGCACGCCGAGCGAGCCGGTGCACAGGCAGATGCCGTTGGCCTTTGACGGCACAGCATCGAACAGCGCCTGGTAGTCCTCTGCCGTGGAGGCGATACGCGGCAGGCCAAACAGCGGCCGCGGCGGATCATCCGGGTGCAGGGGCAAGGATACGCCGAGTTGCTCGGCGACCGGGGCGACGCGGGCCAGGAATTCAGCGAGATGCTGCCGCAGGATCTTTGGCGTGATGTCGCGATAGGCGTCCAGCTTGTCGCGGAATTGCGGAATGGTCATCGGCTCGGTGGTCGAGCCCGGCAGCGCGCTGGCGATCACCATGACGAGATAGTCGATATCGGCTTGGCTCATCTGGTCGAACAGCTTCTTGGCGCACGCCTGCTGCTCGGGCGAATATTCCTGACGTGCGGCCGGTCGCTCCAGAATGTGAAGCTCGAACGCCGCAAACCGGTCCTGATCGAAGCGCAGGGCGCGTGCGCCGTTCGGCAATTCCCATTCGAGATCCGTGCGGCACCAGTCGACCACGGGCATGAAATTGTAGCAGATGATCTTGATGTCTGACGCAGCGACCGCTTCCAGGCTCGCGATCCAGGCCTCGATCGACTTCGTCGCTTTGCCGCCAAGACGTTTGACGTCGTCGGGGATCGGAACCGATTCCACCACCGACCAGGTCAATTGCGAGCGGCCGGGCTGGCCGTTCTCGATGAAATTCTTGCGCTCCTCGACCGCCTTGCGCGTCCAGGCCTCGCCGATCGGCACCTGATGCAGCGCCGAGACGATGTCGCTCGCGCCGGCCTGCCTGACGTCGTCCAGGGAAACCGGATCATTCGGTCCGTACCAGCGCCATCCCTCGAGCATCATGGGTTATCTCCAATCAATTGGCGGTCAGCACGACCTTGACGCTCTGCGAGCGGTCGAGCGCCAGCCGGCCCCAATCAATTCCACCGCGATCATGAATTCAAGCCCGGCAGCTTCTACAAGGAAGGTGCGCGGCGTGCGGTAGCGACACTCGTTTCGGCATGATTACAAACTGGGCAGCGATGCTGCACTGCGTTCAAAGTCGGACAGAAGTCGCGCTTGATTTTTGCCTGCCGTTGGCCCACCCGAGAGGCATGGCAAAGGACAACGAGGTCATCGCCGCGAACGCGGCTTTCTACGCCGCCTTCTCGACGGGCGATTTTGACGGCATGAAGCAGATGTGGGCGGATGACGATGCCATTTCCTGCATTCATCCCGGCTGGCCTGCGATCGTCGGCCATGCCACCGTGATCGGCAGCTGGCGCGACATCCTGCAGAGCCCTGAGAGGCCGCAAATCGTCTGTGCCGAGCCGCAGGCGATCGTCGACGGCGACAGTGCCCGTGTGCTCTGCATCGAAATCGTCGATGGCACTGCGCTCGCCGCCGCCAACCATTTCCGCCGCGTCGGCGACGGCTGGAGGCTGGTGCATCACCAGTCGAGCCCGATCGCACAGATCGTCGAGCAGGCAGAGGACGACCGAGCAAGCCACCGGGTACACTGACCCTATCCGAGCTCCTCGAGATCATCCAGCACGCACCGGGCGTCCCGGAAATCATCATCGCGGAAATACATGCTGCGGGTGATGAGCACGGGAATGCCCGCCTGCGAGGCTGCAACCAGCCCATTCGCAGAATCCTCGATCGCGAGGCAATCCGAAGGCGACAGCTTCAGTCGCGCCAGAATCTCGAGATAGACGTCCGGCGCCGGCTTCTTGTGCCTGACATCGTCGCCGGCAACGATCGCATCGAAGTCCGCGGCCCAGCGCGGCCCCAGTGCCTGCGACAGCAGCGCATCGATATTGCCGTGCGAGGTCGTCGTCGCAATCGCCAGCCGCTGGCCGCGCCCCTTTGCGGCCGCGAGCAGGTCCCGCACGCCGGGCCGCAAAGGGCAGCAGCCGGTCTCGACCAGCTCGGCGTAATGCGCCGTCTTGATGCGGTGAAGCTCGGCGATATCAGCGTCCGACAACGGCGGTGCAATCCACTGCCTGGCGTGGAAGGCGCGGATGCGCTCCTTGCCGCCGGTCACCCGCAGCAAATCCTTGTAGATGGCGCGGTCCCAATGCCAGTCGAGCTCCCGACGGGCGAAGGCGTGGTTGAAGGCCCGCCGATGCAGCTCCTCGGTCTCGGCGAGGGTCCCGTCGACATCGAGGATCAGCGCCGCCGCGTTCCAGATCAGCTCTGCCGCATCCGCTGCAGCGATCGCTTCCGCCGGCATGATCCGCGCCTCCCTGTGACAGGCGACCATCGCCCGAGGCGGCCGGCGAGTAAAATCGCAATATCTTTTGCCGGACCCAAAAATCTCTTATGAGCGTGGGCGCGCCGCGCGCGCGCGACCGGGAACTCGGACCCAGCACGGGAAACGCATGCGACTCTTCATCCTCGGCCTCGGCTATAGCGCCCTGCATTTCGTCCGCAAGTTCGGCGGCAGCTTCTCGCATGTCGCCGGCACGGTGCGCGATCCCGCGACGCGGAACGACCTCGCCGGGATCGAGCTGCATGGCTTTTCCGGCAGCCGTCCGGCGGATGCCACGATCGACCGTATCCGCGAGTCCGATGTCCTCATCGTCTCCATCCCGCCCGGCCCCCTTGGCGATCCCGCGCTCGCCGCGCTCGGCGATGTGATGGCGGCGGGCCGCCGCAAGGTCGTTTATCTCTCCACCATCGGCGTCTACGGTGATCACGCCGGCGGATGGGTCGATGAGAGCACACCACCGCAATCTTCCCTCGATCGCGCGCGGATGCGGGTCGCCGCGGAACAAGCCTGGACGGAGACGGCGCACGGGGACGTCGCGATCCTGCGGCTTGCCGGCATCTACGGTCCCGGCCGCAACGCGCTGGTGACGCTGCGCAGCGGTAGGGCACGCCGCATCATCAAGCCCGGCCAGGTCTTCAACCGCATTCATGTCGACGACATCGCGAGCGCCATCATGGCAGCGATCAGCCATCAGGGCTGCGGCACCTGGAACGTCTGCGACGACGAGCCCACGCCGCCGCAGGACGTGATCACCTATGCCGCGCAGCTCATGGGCATTGCACCGCCCGCCGACGAAGCGTTCTCGACGGCCGAGATGTCGCCGATGGCGCGCAGCTTCTATGCCAGCAGCGCCCGCGTCTCCAATGCAAGATTGAAGCGCGAGCTTGGCGTCGCGCTTGTCCATCCGACCTATCGGCATGGCCTTGATGCACTGTGGCGCGCCGAAGATGGGACTCACGCGGCTTGACAGCGAGAGGGCGGCGGATCCGGCCGCCCTCTCCTACATCCAGTGTCAGCTCAACACACCGTATTTCTTGAACCAGGCTTGCGCCTGCTTCCAGGCGTCTTCTGCCGCGTCCTTGCGGTAGCTGCTGCGGTAGTCGGCATGGAAGCCGTGCGGCGCGTCGGGATAGATCTTGAACTCGGCCGTCTTCTTGTTCTGCGCGAGCGCCGCCTTGAACTGCTCGACCTGGGCGACGGGAATGCCGGTATCGGCGCCGCCATAGAGACCAAGCACCGGCGCCTTCATCTCGGGCGCGAGCTGGAGCGGGCTCTTCGGCCAGAGCGGATTGGGCGCATCGACCGGCGGACCATAGAAGGCGACCCCGGCCTTGAGCATGCCGCTGTGGGCGGCATACTCCCAGACCGTGCGGCCGCCGCGGCAGAAGCCGATGATGCCGAGCTTGGCGGTGTCGCCGCCCTGCGATCCCGCCCAGGCCGCAGTCGCGTCGAGATCGGACAGCAGCTCGGCATCCGGCTTGGCGTTGACGATCGTCAACAGGTCCTTGATGTCGGTGATCTTGGTGAGATCGCTGCCCTTGCGGAAGTAATAGTCGGGCGCAACCGCGAAGGCGCCGAGCTTGGCGAGGCGCCGCGTTACGTCCTTGATGTATTCGTGCAGGCCAAAGATCTCCATCGCGACGATGATCACAGGAGCCTTGGTGTTCCCGGCCGGTCGGGCGAAATAAGCCGGCATCTCCGCGGAACCGACCTTGATCTTGGCGTCGCCGGCCTGAAGACCGCTGGTGTCGGTCGTGATCACCTCGGCGCGGACGGGACCTGCCGCAAGCGTATAGCCGGCGGCGACGGCCGCAGTGGCGCTCATGAATCCGCGACGCGAGACCGGGGCGACTTTCGTCAACCCGACCACGTCGGCCGTCATGGTGGTTTCGATGCTCATTGGTCGATCCTTCCTGATTCCTAACCTTGATCGTTCAGGCGGGGCATTCGCCAATAATTGCCGGCGAAACGCAAATCACCAGCCTGCGAGCTTTCGCCGGTCAGACGTTGCGGATCCTGCCCGGCGCGGTCTCCGGCAGCAGGCTCATTGCGACAAGTCCGACAATTCCGGCAAGCAGCAGGTACCAGGCCGGCGCCAGCGGATCGCCGGTGACATGCAGCAGCCAGGTTACGACGAGCTGCGCGGTACCGCCAAAGCTCGCGATCGCGACCGCGTAGACGGTGGCGAACACGCCGCCGCGAATGCTTTGGGGCAGCGCCTCGGTGAAGGTCGCATAGAAGGCCGTGAACGGCAGTGAACCGATGACCGAGAGCACGCCGAAACCAACCAGCAGCGACAGCGTGCCGGGCGCATGAACGATCCACAGGAAGACCGGATAGGTCAGCAGCAGCGTGGCAAGCTGCGGCCAGATCATCACGGGCTTGCGGCCAAGACGATCGGCGAGCCAGCCGCCGACCAGCGCGCCAGCAAACTGAATGGCGTTGCTGACCAGCGAAACTCCGAAGGCGAGCGTCGACGAGACATGCAGCGTGTTCTGCGCATAGGTCGTCATGTATTGCGTGACGTAGGTCGAGATCGTGCCGCTTGCCAGAACCATCAGCGCCAGCACGATCAGGCCGGTGTGGCGGCGGGCCTGCGAGAGATGGCCCGTGCTTTCCGTCGCCGCGACGCCGGCTTCCGCCTGGGGGACCGTCTCCGGCAGGGTTCGGCGCATCCAGACGCCGAACGGCAGACAGACTGCGCCGATCAGAAAGGCAACCCGCCAGCCATAGAGATCCAGCATCTCCGGCGCCATCATCTTGCTGAGGATGACACCGACCAGCGCCCCGGCGGTGGCTGCAATCTCCTGGCTCGCCGGTTGCCATGCCACCACCAGCGCCCGGTGCTCGATCGGTGCGATCTCGATCAGATAGGCGGTGGTCGGCCCGACCTCGCCGCCGAGCGCAAAGCCCTGCACCATGCGGGCCGCGATCACGATGATCGGCGCAGCGAGCCCGATCGAATTGTAGGACGGCGTGAACGTGATGGTCAGGATCGCCGCCCCCATCAGCGCGAAGCTCACCAGCATGGCGGGCCGCCGGCCGATCCGGTCGGAATAGATGCCGAGGACCACGCCGCCGATCGGCCGCGTCACGAAGCCGGCGCCGAACGTCGCCAGCGACAGCATCAGGCTGCCGTACTCGCTTCCGGTCGGAAAGAAGGTGTGGCCGATCTGGATCGCGAAGAAGCTGTAGGTGATGAAATCATAGAACTCGAGCATGTTGCCGACGGTGGCGGCCAGTGCTGCGCGTTTGACGTTGAATGGTGCGGCTTGCACGTTTCCCGACAACACTCTTGAGGTTCCCGATCCGATCACGTGCCCGATTTAACCGCGTCACCGCATTGCGTCGCAAGGGGCGACATCGCCATTCTCAAAACCGTGTTTCAACATTCAGACACGCCTTCGCGTTCTCGCGGCGCGTTTCGCCCGAGCTTTGCTTGATCTCTTTACCCTCTTGTCCAGGAGGGCGCAGGGAAGGCCGGGTGCCGGCTGGCACCCGCGGTCCGCTGCGCGAGATGTAGCGCAGTGAAAGACCGCACAGCAGCATACAGGTGAAGCCCAACACACGGCCTTCCCTGCGCGATGGGTTGACGGCTTATGCCGTGCTCTCCCGGGAGCCGAATTCCTTCTGGCCTCCCTCGCCTCGCGAATTGACGATGTGGTTGATCCGGTTGGACGCTCCACACCTCCGCGAAAGCTTGACCGTAGCGACGACGGCCGGGACCACACGGTTTTGCCGTACGCACGTTCGTTGGCGCCACAAGGGTTTTCCCGCGCTGTCGACGTTGCGGGAAAAATGTTGGCGAGACGAACTTCACAGCGCCGTTCGTCCGCACGCGGTCTCGGACTCACAGGGACTACCCGCCCTGCCCGCACCCCTCGTGCCGACGCTGCCGCGTCCACCGCAAGCCCGGCTCGCAATTCGTGACGACGTACGATCGCCCCTCGAGGATGAGCCGGGATGAGCGATACCTACGCCATTTCCGAATTTCGGTAAAGTGGAATATTTTTACGGAGACAGATTGACAGCCTTCGCGGTGTTTTGCCCGTCGGGCAGCCGTTACTCCGCGCCCGATCCGCCCTGCACGATTTTTTCGTTGAGCTTCTGGTCGACGGTCTCGACCGTGCGGTCGATCTCGACATTGGGCGCGCCGAGCTGATGCGAGATCAGCTTCACGAGAAGGTCGACGCGCTCGATGAAGGGCGCGCCGCTCGCGACCGCGCGCGCGGCCGACGAGGGCTTCAGCAGGCTTTCCGCGGCCTTGGCGTATTTCGCGAACGGCACCTGGTCCTCGGGATCGGCGCCGAGACGGCGGGCGATGGTGTCGACATGGTCATAGATCGTCTGCGAGCGTGCGAGATCGCCGTGCACGGCATCGCGGATCGACTGCGGCTCGTTCGGCGTGATGCAGCGATAGTTGCCGGTGAGCAGCATCGACCATTTCGCCAGCGGGACGAATAGCGAGTCGAATACCTTCAGCTTCACCGGCACGTCCTTGCCGTCGAGCGTCACAGCATCGATGTCGGCTTCGAGCTCGCGCAGCACCTTGTTGTGCTTCTCGTCGGCGAAGGCCGACGCCTTGAAGTTGGTGGGGAGGCCGACATGGAGCACGTTCGCCGCCTCCTCCGGCGGACGGAAGGCCTGCGGATCGGGCGAGCACAGCGTCACCAGTCCCGGCTCAAATCGCTCCCACACCTGCGCATTGGTGTAGGCTTCCTCGAGATCCATGTCGGCGAGTGTCGGGATGCGCTTGAGATAAGGCAGCGGTGGCATGTTCATGATCGAGAGGCACGGCAGCTTCGCCGCGGCGATCTTGACCATGAGCATGCGGACCGTGTGATTGGTATATTGCGGCTCCTGCATCGCCAGGCCGACCATGTCGTAGCGAGAGACGTCGACAGTCTGAGGCGTCACCGCGTCGAGCCTGCCCGGCAGGTTGCGCGAGAAGATGGCGCGATGCACCGCCTCGTCGCGCAGCTTGATGCGCACCTCGGTCCCGTCGCGGTTGATCAGCTCCGCGGTCTTGGCGCGGCAGACCAGGGTCACGTTATGCCCGGCCATCAGGAGCTTGGTGCCCAGCAGGGAGCCATAGGAAGCACCCAGAATCAGAACGTTGCGCGCCATGTTCGTCCCCTCGATATCTTGTGTGATTTTTGAGCCCCGGCCGTCATCCGCGCGGGTGCATTGCAACATCTAAGACAAACCGGTCGGAGATGGCAACTGGGATAATGCATACAAGGCCACCGGACATTCCGTCACACGGATAGCGGCCAGCGAACCGGTTCCTCGCAAAATTGCGGCTTAGCCGAAATACGCGGCGTCGTTGATCCCGACTTGATTCCAGCCCGCACTTCTACAGCTTTCAAATCCCGGCTGAAATTCCGCCGTGGGCAACGCAGTGTGTTCCCACGTGTTTCGCTCGACGCATCCCGATCCGATTGATAAGTCCCTTGCCGCGAATGACGGGGCTTGAGTCGGGGACATGACGGTTGCGATCGAGATGGGGCTGACCACGGCGGGCGCCGGGGCGGCCATGGACCTCGAGGAACTCCTGGCGACCCGTCTTCTGGTGCAGGGCAATTCCGGCTCCGGCAAGTCGCATCTGCTGAGGCGCCTGCTCGAGCAGAGCGCGCCCTGGGTGCAGCAGGCCATCATCGACCCCGAAGGCGATTTCGTCACCCTGGCAGAGCGATTCGGCCATCTGGTGATCGACGCCGAGGATCACACCGAGCGCGGCCTGCAGGTCGCGGGCGAACGCGCCCGCCTGCATCGTGTCTCCACCGTGCTCAATCTCGAAGGGCTGGACGCCGAGAATCAGATGCGGCGCGCGGCCGCCTTCCTCGGCGGCATGTTCGACGTCGAGCGCGACCATTGGTACCCGATGCTGGTGGTGGTCGACGAGGCGCAACTGTTCGCGCCGGCGGTCGCCGGCGAAGTCTCGGACGAGGCGCGAAAGCTGTCGCTCAGTGCCATGACCAATCTGATGTGCCGCGGCCGCAAGCGCGGCCTCGCCGGCATCATCGCGACGCAACGTCTGGCAAAGCTCGCCAAGAACGTCGCGGCCGAAGCCTCGAACTTCCTGATGGGCCGGACCTTCCTCGACATCGACATGGCCCGCGCCGCCGATCTGCTCGGCATGGAGCGGCGGCAGGCGGAAGCCTTTCGCGATCTCGAACGCGGACAATTCATGGCGCTGGGACCCGCGCTGTCGCGCCGTCCGTTGCGGCTCAACATCGGCCCGACCGCGACCTCCCCGCGCAATTCGACGCCGCGGCTGATGCCGCTGCCGGAGGCAGCGACGGAAGATATGCGCGCAGTGATTCTGGCTGCACCGCCGCCGGATGCCAGCCGGCCGCAGCGGCGGCCTGCACCTGATCTGCTCGAGCAACTCCGCGCGGCCAAGGCGGCAGCGCCCGAGATCAGCCCTGAAGTGGTCGAGGTTCCGGTCAGTGCCGAGGAGCTTGCCGAGCGGCGCGAGCGTGTCGACCGTACCTTGCGCGCCGTGCTGGCCGCGCCTGATGCCGGCTTCCGCGCCATCGGCGTGCTCTACCAGGAGTTCGTGGTCCGCTGCCGCATCGAAGGTCTCGGCGCGTCCGTGCCCGACCTCGGCGAATTCCGTCGCATGCTGACGCATGCGCGCGCAGGTCTCGGCACTGATATCGCCGAAGACGATGCCTGGCAGGAGGTGACGCTGCGCGCCTCGATCCTGCCCGACGACATGCAGGGCGTGTTCATGATGATCGCGCGCGCCGCGAAAGAAGGCTGGCCCTGTCCTGGCGATGCCGCGATCGCGCGCGCCTATGGCTCGCATTCGCTGCGCCGCGCCCAGCGTCTCCTCGGCTACATGGAGGAGCAGGGCCTGATCGTGGTCCAGGTCGACGGCGGCGGACGCAGGTTCGTGACGCTGGTGGAATTGGCTTGGGCGACCGCGCCGGGCGACCCCAATGGGGATGATCAGCCGGCGGAGCCGATGCAGAACGCGGCGTCGGCCTAGAACGCTCCTGCGACCGTCAGACGGAACGTCAGCGGCTCGACCGGGTGCAGCACGTAATCCATCACGCCGTTCTGGCAAACCGCGGTCGGCGCGACCCCGCCAGCGCAGAGATTGTAGAGCGTGTCGGTCTTGAGCAGCGAGCCATAGGCATAGGTGATCTGGTTCGCCTGCGCGTTGAAGAGATTGAGCACGTCGAGCTGGATGCGCCAGCCATTGTCGATGCGATAGCCAAAACGGCCGTTGAAAATGCTGGTTGCTGACGAACGAAATGCATTGTCTTCCGTCAGCGGGCTCGCCGCCAGATAGCGCCAGCGCAACGAGCCGAACCAGCCGGTCTTTTCGCCGATCGTGATACCGGCGGACGCCACCATCGGCGGTGCATTCGGGATGTAATTGCCGGGCGCGTTGCCGATCTGCGCTTCGGGATAGCCGGCGAGCGAGGCATAGACCGCGGCCTGGTCGCTGTCAGTGCCGCGAAAGCGCGCATGCGTCATCGCGAGATCGGCGTCGATGTCGATCCAGGAGCGTGGGCGGTAATGGCTGATCCATTCAAAGCCGTAACGGCGACTGGCGCGCGTCGCTTCGGTGTCACCGGCATCGCCGGAGAACAGAATCTCGGAATCCTGATCGAGGATGAAGAGGCTGAGCGAGGCGTCGAGCCCGGGAATGATCCTGCTGCGCACGCCAACCTCCGCGCCGCGCGTACGCACCAGCAGCGGCGACGGCGAGAGTTTTGTGGCGGGATCGCCGGGGTCTTCGGTCGTGGTCGCGCCGCGGGCGTCATTCGAGTGCATGCCATAGCCAGCGCCGAGGAAAAATTCGGTCTGGTTGAAGGGGCCGAACACCATGCGGAATTTCGGGCTGCCGAGTGAGGCATCGACATGCCCGGAATTGTTGGCGTTGAACAGCGAGGTGACATCGGCGGCGTAATAGTCGCCGCGCCAGCCGATTGTGGTGCGGAGCCAATCGGTCCAACGCACGGTGTTCTCGGCAAAGATGCCGACGCTGCCCTCGCCCACCTTGTCGCTGCGGATGTTAGACAGGAAACCGCGCTGGAGCGTGTTGGAGAGCGCAAGATCGATCGCATCGTAGCGCGATTGCAGGCCGAAGGTGGTCCGCATCGGCAGTTCAGCGAACGATCCGTCCAGCGTACGCGAGATATTGGCGCTGGCCATCAGGCGATCGTCGTGCTGGTGGAATTGGTCGCCCAGCACTGGATCATTGAGGTAATAGGTGAAATTATTGAAGAGATCGAGCTGGCTCTTCACGACATAGGCGTTGGCTTTCCAGGAGCCGAGATCGTCGCTCTGTGCGACGCGGCCTGACAGCGCGAAGCGGTTGGTGTTGCCGCCGTCGCTCGGATCCTCCGAGCCGAAGCGGTCGAGAAAGCCTGACGTGATCGCGCGCTGCGGGATCTGATCCGTAGAACTCCATTTGTTCGTATAGGCCATGCCGGTGATGGAGACGCCGTCGGTCGCGGTGCCCTGGCTGTAGCGCAGGAGGCCATTGAGCTTGCGGACATTGTCGGGATTGGCCCATGGACCGTTATAAGTGCCGATCTCGCCGGCGACGAGCAGCGAGCCATCGCTGACCTTCGTGGAGTCCATACCGAGCAGGCGGCGATAACCGAAACTGCCGACTGTGACCTGCGCCAGGCCTTTTTCGGTGCGATCGATCAGGCCGATATGGATGCTGCCGACGGAGGCAAAATCGCCTTCGTCGGCGAAGTACGGCCCCTTGCGCACGTCCATCGCGCCAATGGTCTCGGGGATCAGCCAGTTGAGGTCGGCATAGCCCTGGCCATGCGCATGGGTGCGCATATTGACGGGAACGTCGTCGACGGTGATGGCGAGATCAGTGCCGTGATCGAGATTATAGCCGCGCAGAAAATACTGGTTGGCTTTGCCCTCGCCGGAATGCTGGGTGACGATCAGCCCCGGCACGGCTTCGAGCGCCTCTCCCGGCCGCGTGAAGGTGCGTGCGTTGAGCGCCTCGCCGGAGATGGTGAGCTCGCTTGCCATGCTTGGCGCGCTCGTGGCGCCGGAGGCGACACCTGCGGGAGCAGACAGCGGCTGCGCGACGAGATGGCGCGGCGCTGTGGCCAGTCTCGCTGTGCGGCGCGGAGGTGGAGGCTTCTTGCGATGCGGCGCCTCGCCGCCGATGATTTGGATCGGCGGCAGCTCGCTCTGCGCCAACGGCTTGCCTTCGCCAGCGACGAGGACGAAAGCCGGGAGCGCCGCGAGAACGACGCAGCGCTCAGGCGGCCTCGGTCGCATCGAGACCATCCGGCGTCGCACCGCGCGAATCCGCGAACATCCGGCGATAGAGCACGCTCGAGACGAGCCACGCGATCACGAACAGCGCGACCACGGCAAAGCCGACATTGCCGAGCGACTCATTGAGGGCGTCGACCAGCGTCCAAACGCCGCCGGACAGGCCGAGCCGATCGCTGATCAGACCAAGCGCCTCGATGCCGCCGATGAACAGCGCCACTGCGACGGAGGCGCCTGTAATGGTGAGGTTGTACCAGAGCTTGCGCATGGGATCGACGAGGGCCCAGCGATAGGCGCCCGCCATCAGCGCGGAGTCGGCGGTGTCGACCAGCGCCATGCCTGACGCGAACAGCGCGGGCAAGACCAGGATATCGGCGAGCGAGGCACCACGTGCGGCCTCGGTCGCGGAGATGCTGAGCAGGCCGATCTCTGTCGCGGTGTCGAAGCCGAGGCCGAACAGGAGGCCGAGCGGAAACATGTGCCAGGGCCTCGTCACCAGGCGGAACATCGGGCCGAGCAGGCGCGCCAGGAATCCACGATGAGCGAGCAGCGCATCGAGCCCGGCGGCATCGTGAACGCCCTGCTCGCGCGCCAGGCGGAACGTCCGCCACAGGCCGGCGAAGATGGCGAGGTTGATGGCGGCGATCGCCAGCAGGAACAGCGCCGACACCGAGGTGCCGACCAGGCTGCCGATATCCTTCAGCAGGCTGTCGCCGCCAAGACTGACGACTCCGAGCGCGAGCAGCATGGTCGCGACCACAACGACAGTGGAGTGGCCGAGCGCAAAATAGAGGCCGACACTGCGCGGCGCATCGCCTGCCTGCATCAGCTTGCGCACGACGTTGTCGATGGCGGCGATGTGGTCGGCATCGACGGCGTGGCGCAGGCCGAACACCCAGGCGAGCAGCGCCGTCGCCATCACCGCAGGCCGGTCGCCGAACGCCGCGAAAGCCCAGGCCCATGCGGCAACGTTGGCGGCGACGAGCCCGCCGAACAGCAGCACCACACCGGGCTCGGCCGCCCGCACAGACCATCTCGTCACGACACGCATTCCCGCCGCACGCCCCATTGTGCCAACGGTATGATCTTTTCACAGGATAGTCATACTGACCAGTGCAAACCCAGGCGATCGGAACGGTCTTCGCGCATGGCGGCCCTACGCCGCCTCGGACCCGCCGAGATAGGCGTCGCGCACGCGAGGGTCGTCCTTCAGCGTCCGCGCCGAACCCGACAGCACGATCTTGCCGGTCTGAAGCACATAGGCCTCGTGCGCGATCTCGAGCGCGAGGCTGGCGTTCTGCTCGACCATGAAGACCGAGACGCCTTCCTGATTGATGGTCCGGATCAGCTCCAGCACGCGATCGACATAGAGCGGCGACAGGCCCATCGTCGGCTCGTCCATCACGATCAGGCGGGGCCGGCTCATCAGCGCGCGCGCCATCGCGACCATCTGCTGCTCGCCGCCGGACAAGGAGCCCGCGCGCTGCGACAACCGTTGGCCGAGCTTCGGGAACAGCGTCAGCATCCTGTCGAGATCCTGCACGACCGCGTCGCGATCATTGCGCACGAAGGCACCCATCAGGATGTTCTCGCGGACGCTCATGTCCGCGAACAGCCGTCGCGCTTCCGGCACCGAGGCGATGCCGCGGCGAACGATCTGCGGCGTGGTGAGGCCGAGCAGCGAGGCGCCGTCGAACGTCACCTCGCCGGAGCGTGGCTTCACCAGGCCCAGAATGATCTTCATCGTCGTCGACTTGCCGCTGGCATTGCCGCCGAGCAGGCAGACGATGTGGCCGCGACCCACCGTGATCGACAGGTCGAAATGGACCTGGGCCTGGCCGTAGAACGTGTTGACGTCAGTCAGCGCCAGCAGAGGTTCGGGTGCGCTTGTCGTCATGCCGCGCTCTCCTGCTCTGGTCCGCCCGACAGACCGTGGCCGAGATAGGCCTCGATCACCTTGGGATTGCCACGCACCTCTTCGCCCGGCCCTTCCGCGATCTTTTGGCCTTCGTCCATGACGATGACGCGGTCGGAGAGCCGCATCACCATCTCCAGCTTGTGCTCGATCAGGAGGATGGTCAGCCCCTCCGCCTTCAGCTCGGCGACGAGCGCCTGCATCTCCGCGGTCTCGCTGGGGTTCATGCCGGCGGTGGGTTCATCGAGCAGCAGGAGCCGCGGCTTCAGTGCGAGAGCGCGCGCGATCTCGACGCGGCGGCGATTGGCATAGGACAGGCTGTAGGCGGGCTGGTCGATCCGCGGCAGCAGCCGCTCGCCGAAGCGGGCGAGAATGGTTTTGACTTCCTCGCGCAGGCGGTCTTCCTCAGCCTTCACGCTCGCGGGCCGCAGCAGCGCCAGTCCCAGCTCGAGCAGCGGACCGATCACCGGCATCGCAGGCTTCACGGCGCGTAAGCGCGTGTGGGCGCCGATCAGGACGTTGTCCATCACGCTGAGATTGCCGAAGACGCGGCCGAGCTGGAATGTGCGCGCGATGCCTTGCGCCGCCAGCCGTTCCGGCGAGAGGCCGGTGATGTCCTGCCCCTCGAACCTGACGGTGCCCGCATCCGGCCGGTCGAGCCCGGTCACGAGATTGAACAGCGTGGTCTTGCCGGCGCCGTTCGGGCCGATGATGCTGATCAGCTCGCCCTTGGCGAGGTCGAGATCGATGGCGTCGACGGCGGTGAGGCCACCGAAACGGCGCGTCAGTCCGCGCAGGGACAGCATGGACGCGGGTTCCGCCATCACATCGTCCCCAACAGGCCCTGCGGCCTGAACCGGACCAGCAGCAGCAGCACGATGCCGTAGATCAGGATGCGGTACTCCGCCGCGATCCGGAAGACTTCGGGCAGGCCGACCAGCGCCACCGCGCCGACGATGGCGCCGACGACGTTGCCGAGGCCGCCGAGGATCACGACGGTCAGCGCCAGGATGGATTGCTGCGTGTTGAAGGTCTCGTGGTTGATGTAGGAATAGAGATGCGCGGCGATGCCGCCACTGACACCGGCAGCGAACCCGCCGAAGATGAAGGCAAGCGACTTGTAGCGGTTCAGGCTGAGGCCATAGGCGCGCGCGGCGACGTCGTCGTCGCGGATGGCGCGAAAACTGCGACCGAGATGCGAGCCGAGCAGGCGCGCCTGCAGTAGCGCCAGCACAACCATCACCGCAAAGCTGAACCAGTAGATCGATGTCGGGCTGGTCAGCTCGTAGCCGAACAGCGACAGCGGCGGAATGCCGGAGATACCAATCGGACCACGCGTGACGCTCTCCCAGTTCAGGATCACCAGCGACACGATTTCACCGATCGCGAGCGTCGCGATCGAGACGTAATGGCCGCGCAGGCGGAACGACGGCGAGATCAGGATGGTGCCGAGCGCCGCGCTCATCAGGCCGCCGGCGATGATGGCAAGGCCGACGGGGACAGCTAACGTCAGCGACAGCAGCGCGGACGTGTAGGCGCCAATCGCGAGCAGCGCGGCGTGACCGAGCGAGACCTGCCCGATCGTGCCGGCGACGAGCGTCAGGCTGAGCGCGAGCATGCCAAGCAGCCAGGCGTTGATCAGCGTCTGCAGCATGTAGAACGACACCGGCAGCAGCGGCAGGATCGCAAACACGGCCGCCACGACCAGCAGCGCCCAGCGCGGAATCCGCACCGGTCGGCTCGGCGCGATGAACGTGCCGGTGAGCGGCTCGGGCGGGGCCTGCCGGGCGCTCGCGAACAGGCCGTTCGGCCGCAGCACCAGCACGACGACCAGCAGCAGGAAGGCGAACAGGTTGCGGTAGCTGGTGCCGAACACGGCGACGCCGTAGCTCTCGACCAGTCCGAGCAACAGGCTGCCGACCACTGCGCCTGGCACATTGCCGGCGCCGCCGACGACCTCGGCGACGACGCCCTTGAGCGTCGCCTGCAGGCTCATCGCGGTGTCGATCTGGTTGTAGTACATGCCGACCAAAAGGCCGGAGACGCCGCCGAGGGCGGCGGCAATGCCGAACACGGTTTGATTGACGCGGTTGACATCGACGCCCATCTGCATCGCGGCGTCGCGGTCCTGCGAGGCGGCGCGCACCGCCCAGCCGAGCTTGGTATAGCGCAGGAACACGAACAACATGAGCGCGCTGGAGATGCCGACGCCGGCGATCAGGAGATCGAGCGGGCCGATGGTGCCGCCGCCGACCTGGAAGCGCACATCCGGCAACTGGCTCGGCAACGCGCGCGGATTGGGCGAGAAAGTCAGCATCACCAGCTGGTCCAGCACGAAGCTGATGCCGATCGTCGCCAGCAGCGGCGCGATGCGCACGGAGTTCTGCAGGGGACGCAGGCCGAACCGCTCGATGATCAGCCCGACCAGAGCGGCAACCACCGCAACGAAGATGATGGTCAGCGGCAGTGGCGTGTGCAGCTGCACCACCGCGACCCAGCCGATATAGGCGCCGACGAGATAGATCGAGCCCTGCGCGAAGTTGATCAGCCGGCTGACGCCGAAGATCAGCGCGAGCCCGACCGCAACGAGGGCGTAGACGTTACCGACGATCAGCCCGTTGATGGTGTAGTCGAGCCAGGAAGACACGCAGGGTTCCTAATGAAGGGAAAAAGGCCGGCGCGAGCGCTCCGGCCATCATGTCAGGTCGGCTTGCCGTCCCAAAGCGCGAACTGGCCCTTGCGCACGACGAGCTCGGCATTCATCGCGCCCTTGACGCGGCGGGTCGCGACGTCGAACGTCGCGGTGCCGAAGATCACGCTCGGGACGTCCTTGACCTTGGCAAAGGCATCGCGGATCGCCTTGCGATCGGCGCCGCCGATCCTCACCACGGCTGCGGCCATGTTCATCGCGTCATAGGCGTAGGCGTTGAAGGCGTCGGGCTCGAGCCCGTTGTACTTCTTCTTGAAGCCGGCGATGAACTTCTGCACCTCGGGCCGCGGGTCCTCCGGGAAGTAGCGCGTGCCGACATGGACGTCCTCGACGGCGTCGCCGCCGAGCTCGAGGAATTTCGGCGAATAGACCGAGCTCGCGGCGCAGATCACCTGCTTCAGCCCGACCTGCCGCGCCTGCCGCGCGATCAGCGCACCATCGGAATAATAGGAGATCAGGACCAGGCCGTCAGGATTGGCGTCGCGCACGCGCACCAGCGTGGAGCGGAAGTCGCGCTCCTCGGGGATATAGCCTTCGGTGACGACGATCTCCGCACCATATTCCTTGGCGGCGTTGTTGAAATAGTCGCGGCTGGTACGGCCCCAATCGGTGTTGAGGTGCAGCACCGCAAGCTTCTTGAGGCCGAGGCTCTTGACGGCATATCGCGCCAGCAGCGGCTGCTCGTCGGCCTGGCTGACCGACGTGCTCCACATGAAGTCGCCGCCCTTGGTGAAGTCAGGATGCGAATTGGTGAAGCCGAACTGCACGAGGCCGCCGCGCTGGTAGATCGGCGAGGCCGCCATCGAGGCGGTGCTGGAGAAATCACCGAGCTCCAGGACGATGCGGGGATCGGAGACGAACTTCTGCGCGATCGCCACCGACTGGCGCGGATCGCTCTGGCTGTCTTCGAACGTATAAGCGAGCTTGCGTCCGTTGATGCCGCCGGCGGCCTGGATCTCGTCCAGCGCGAGATCAAAGCCCTGCTTCCATTGCGTGCCGTATTGCGCATTCGGGCCCGTCAGCGGACCGCTGACGCCGAGCAGGATCGGATCGGCGTCAGCGAATGCCGCGCGCGAAAGTGCCGTTCCAGCGAGTGCGGCGGCGAGCGAGCCCTTGACCAGGGTTCGGCGATTGATGTTGCTCATGCACGGCTCCATCCAGTCTGGTGTTGAAACAGATTACTTCGAGGGCTCGCCGAGCGACAGCATCAGCCGGTTCGCCCAGTTGAAGAACGAGGCGCCGTTGATGACGTCGACGATCTCGGCGTCGTCGAGGCCGGCGCTGCGCAGCTCCGCGATATTCTCGGGGCCGAATGCGATCGGCGTCGACGCCAGCGCCACCGAGGCCTTGACCACGGCATTCCAGCGCTCGCCGAGATCGGCATCGACACCCTCGTCGAGCAGCTTCTGCACGTCCTCGCGGCGCTTGGAATAGGTGCTGGCGAAGCGCGCATGCACCGAGGCGCAATAGATGCAGCCATTGTAGCGCGAGGTCGCAGCCGCCGCGAGCTCGCGCTCGGCACGCGGCAGGCCGTCGGCGACGTTGTAGAAGATGTCCTTGTCGGTCTTGGTGCGGGCCTCCAGCACCTCAGGGTCACGCACCAGCAGGCGGAAATATTCCGACTTGGCGCGGGCGCGATCGACCAGGCCATTGAAATGCCGTTCGGTGAGCTCGGCCTCGGGTAGCGGCTCGATCCAGGAGACCCAGCCGAGCTCATCCTGGGTGAAGGCGACCGGCGGATTGACGGTGGCGCTCATGATGCAGCCTCCTCTTATGCGTTCACGGCGGCGAGCGTGCGCAAGCCGCTGACGACGCGCACCTGAAACGACAGGAACGCGACGAGTTGTGAGAAGGTGACGATGCCGGTGTTCGACCAGCCGGCGGCAAGCAGCGCGTTCATGTCGCTGGACGCCGCATCACGCGGCCGGAACACCAGCAGATGCGCATGCTCGAGCGCCGCGACGAGCCGGGTGCCGAGCCCCGATTTGCTTGCCGCGCTCACGCGAAAAATGAGACCCGCCGTGTTCTCGATCGACAGCGGCCCTGCCGGAAACGAGCCATACGGGCCCGAGGTCTTGCCGCGTGCGATCTCGGCGTCGATCGCATCAAGCAGAGCCGCGCCGCCCGAGGTCGCCGCAAGCTTGTCGCGATAGAAGGCCGCAACGGGGGATTCGCCATGGAGCCCGGTCACGAAGGCCGCGACGGCGGCGCGTTCGAGCAGCGAAAAATCGCCGGTGTCGATCGGCTCGAACAGAGAGAGATAGCTCTTCTGAGCGTTCTCACGCGCTTGCAAGCGGCGCGCGCGGATGCCGTCCAGCGCCGATCCCGGTTCGATGCCGGCGAGTTTGTCGATGATATCGGTCGGTGCCATCATTCAGCCTCGTGCAACGCATTCACATTCATATCGACTAGCCTGCCAGCGCCACGCCGGGCGCGGTCCGGGTCCAGCCCAGCGCCGGCGCGACCTTGTCCGCCACGAGCTCAATCGAGCGCAGGACGTGGGGGTGCGGCGCATCGACCGAATGCACCTGGAACACCAGGTCAGTCACTCGATCCAGCGTCGCATCGGCGCGCAGCGACGCAATCACTTCGTCGGCGCCGCCGACATGGGTATCAAACGCAATGATCATCTCCTCCAGTGTCTCGCCGGGAGGAAGGTGACCGCTCTTCATGAATTGCGGCAGTGCGCGACGCAGCCCGATATCGGCGAGCCGCATCGCCTCGCGATGATCGTCGGCGACGAACACACTACGCGAGGCCATGATGCGCGGTTCCGCACCCGGCGGCAGCGCGGCGAGATAAGCGTCGATGATCGGGTTCTGGATCTCGGCGAGCGTGGCCGCCGGCGCGTCCTTGGCCCGAGGCTGGGTGCGCGACAGCAGCAGGCCATCGCCGGCCTTTCCGGCCCGCGCGCCACCTGCCACGGAGAAAGTCGCCTGCCAGATACGTTTGTCGAGCTGCGGCCGCTGCGGATAGAGCGTGTCGCCGCCGTCGAGCGGCTTGCCGGTCAGCGCCTTGCGGACCACTTCAAGATTGCGCGCAAAGATCTCGTTGCGCTGGGTGCCGTCAAGGCCGAAGGCGGCAAAGGCAGACGGGTTGCCCCCGGTGCCGACGCCAAGCTCGAACCGACCATTGCAGAGCAGATCCAGCACCGCGGCGTCTTCCGCCACCCGTACCGCGCTCTCCAGCGGCAAGGTCACGATGCCGGTGCCAAGGCGAATCCGAGAGGTTTGCGCAGCGACGTAACCGAGGAAGGTAAAGGGAGATGGCAGCCCGCCCTCGCGCTCGTGGAAATGGTGCTGCGCGATCCACGCGGAGTCGAGGCCCGCCTTCTCGGCACGCACGATCTGCTCGGCGGCGAAGCGATAGCGCTCCGCCGGCGGCGCTTCATCGAGCAGCCGCGTGAAAAATCCCAGGCGTTTCAGGTTTGCAAAGCGTTTCATACGACCCCTGTCGGGCGAGGATGGCCACGGCCCCCGATGATGTCGGTTGCAGCGACCCGAGACAAGCGGGCAATGCGCAAGGCTGCCCGCCGGGATCGCCGCCCGCGCCGGACCCTGGCCAGGCAGACTGCCTACCAGCTCGGCAACACCGCACCCTTGAACTTGGTGAGGATGAACTCCTTCACCTCGGGCGTATGATAGCTGTCGATCAGGATCTTGACCCAGGGCTTGTCCTTGTCGGCGCTGCGCACGGCGATCAGGTTGACATAGGGCCCCTTGGGGTCTTCGCGCAGGATCGGATCCTTGACCGGATCGAGGCCCGCCTGGGTTGCATAATTGGTGTTGATCGCGGCCGCGTCGACATCGTCGAGCGCGCGCGGCGCCTGAGCCGCATCGACCTCGATGAACTTCAGCTTCTTGGGGTTCTCGGTGATATCGAGCACGGTCGGCTTGAAACCGACACCGTCCTTCAGCTTGATCACACCCTTGTCGCGCAGCAGGAGCAGCACGCGACCGCCATTGGTCGGGTCGTTCGGGATCGAGATCTTGCCACCGTCGGGAATGTCGGCGAAGGCCTTGTGCTTCTTCGAATAGACGCCGATCGGGAAATTCACGGTGAGGCCAGCCGACTCGATCTTGTAGCCTCGATCGGCCTTCTGGTTGTCGAGGTATGGCTGGTTCTGGAACGAATTGGCCTGGATCTCACCGGCATCGAGCGCGGCGTTCGGCACCACGTAGTCGGAGAACTCGATGAGCTGGATGTCGAGCCCCTGCTTGGCCGCGACCGGCTTCACCGCCTCGAAGATCTGCGCATGCGGCCCCGGCGTCACGCCGATCTTGATGGTCTCAGCTGACGCTGCGGCCGACCATACGGCCAGCGCGGTTGCGACGATCAAAGCGGGACGAAACGACATCTTGGTCTCCATGACTCGACGACAATGAGTGGAACCGTATTCGCTTCTCCGCCGGACGAAATCAATGAAATGAAAATCCATATTGACCGCCTGTAGCGGGCAACGCTTCTCCCTTCGCCGCCAAATGGGAAACGAACGCAGATTGGGTCAGCTCGAAGCCGCGCGCAAGCCCTTCCTAGGCGCGCTGCTCGGCGCGCCAGGTCGAGGGCGAGACCATGATCAGCACCGCGATCACGGCATAGGCGGCGAGCGATACCGTGACCATGCTGGCAAGCCCGGTCATTCCCGCGCCGAAATACGCAACCGCAATCCAGCCGCCGCCGGCTGCGATCAGGATGCGGGCGACCCCGGAGGCGAGCGGGCCCAGCGCCCGGCCCGCTCCTTGTGCTGCGAACGATGTGACGAAGCCAAAACCCAGCGCTGCATAGGCCGGCCCGACAATGCGCAAATAGGTCATGCCCTCGCTCACCACATCGGCGTCGTGGCTGAAGAGATCGAGCCAAGCGGTCGGGACAATCGCGACAAACAGTCCGATCGCCCCCGTCATGATCATGCCGGCGGCGCCGCTGACCCAGCCGATCCGTTGCGCCCGCGCGGCCTGGCCTGCCCCCATGTTGACGCCGACCATGGTCAGCGTCGCCGTGCTGATGCCGAACAGCAGCGGGATCATGATGTAGTCGAGCCGAGAGGCGATGCCGTAGCCGGCGAGCGCGGAGGTGCCGAACAGGCCGACCGCGCCGGTGACGAGGATGACGGTGAGATTCGTCAGCACAGCATTGAAGGCGGTGGGGATGCCGACCCTGAGCATGTCGCCGAAGATCTTTGCGCGCAATGGCACGATGTGCAGCCGCAGGCCGGCCGCGCCCGAGGACATGTAGCGCAGCAGGAACAGCATCGCCGCGCTGTAATAGAGGCCGAAGGCAATGCCGGCGCCTCCGATGCCGAGGCTTGGAACCGGCCCGAACCCGAAGATCAGCAACGGCGAGACCGGGATCGTCACGATCGCGCCGATCAGCGTCACCAGCGCCGGGACCTTGACGTTGCCGGAGCCGCGCAATGCGGCGGCCTGGAGATTGACGATCCAGACCGGAATCGCGCCTGCGAAGAGATAGCTGGAATAGGTGATGGCCGCGTCAAGCGCGCCGGCGCGGCCGCCGAGCGTCCGAAACAGCGCCGGGCCGCCAAAGTGCACCCCCAGCGTGAACAGCGCGCCGGCGATGATCGCAAGCACGATGGCGTGGAAAAGTGCCGCATCCGCATCGTCGCGACGGCCGGCGCCGACCGCGCGCGCTACCGAGGAGGCGACGCCGGAGCCGAAACCGCCATTCGACATCATCGTCATCAGCATGAAGATCGGGAACACCAGCGCGGCGCCGGCCAGTGCGTCGGTGCCGAGATAGCCAACGTAATAGGCCTCGGCGATGTTCACCGCGGTCTGTGCCACCAGCACGGTCACGGTCGGTGCCGCGAGCTTGAGCAGGGTCGGCAGGATCGGCGCGGTCAGAAGCGCGGCGCGACGCTGGTCGGCGGTCGATGCCACCGGGCGAGGCGCAGCCGCACCCTGCGCAGGGGCCTCGATCACGGACAGTGGCGGTGCGGCGATGTCCTCGACTGACATTCCTGGGTCCTGTTGTGTTCCGGAGCCGCCGATCCGACGACCATTGTATTATGATCATAATTCATTATTATGATCATAATGCAATAGTACATCACTCACGATCCCGTGGCCGCTGCCATTCAGGCCGACGTCGAGAGGGAGTTACAGTCCATGCGATATGAAAAGGGGCACAGGGACGAAACGCGCCGGCACATCCTTGATGTCGCCTCCACCCGGTTCCGCGAGAGCGGGATCGCCGCGGTCGGCCTCGCCGGCATCATGTCGGAGGCGGGCCTCACCAACGGCGCCTTCTACACGCACTTTGCCTCCAAGGAGGAGCTGGTGCGGGAGGTGCTGACCGAGGCCCTCACAAGGCGTGAGGAGCGGCACAAGGCCAACCTGGAGAATGGCGTCGCGCTCGAAACCACGATCCGCGATTATCTCTCGACACGTCACCGCGATCGCGCCGGCGCCGGCTGCCCGACCGCCGCGCTGGTCGCCGAAATCGCGCGGCATCCGAAAGCAACGCGCGATGCCTTCACGGGCAAGGTCTCCGACATCATCGTGCTGGTGGCGGAGCAGATCAGGCAGGGCTCGGCGAAAGAGCGGCGGCGCAAGGCGATCACGATCTATTCGACCATGGTCGGCGCGCTGCAACTGGCGCGCGCCGTCAACGACAGGAAACTGTCCGACGAGATTTTGGAGAATGCGATTGAAGCGGCGGTGACAATCGCGAACGCGCGTTGACGTGTTCGACGATCCGGCCACCATCCGTGGTGGCTTGGAGGCGACTGCAATGATTCTCCGGCCGCTGCAACACGACGTAACTTGAGGGCGCCCAGCGACCGGGCCAGCGTTCGAGCGCGGCCTTGCAACTTCCCAAGTTCACTAAGTTCGTACTGAACCGCCGCCTGAACCTGCTGTCAGGCGGCGGTCCGGATTTCGTTTCGCAAAGCGGAAAGGCACGCCGTTGCGATCGTTACACCGGATCGAACGCCCGGATCGGTGGCAGATTGCCGGTGAACTTCTCCACCTCCACCGTCGTGAGCTGGCCGGTGCAGCCTTGCGCGAAGGACGAGGTGCCGATGTCGCGGGTGAGCACGTTCGGATTGCCATGAACGCAGAGCGGCGCGTCGTCTTCCGGATCCATCGGGTCATACCAGGCGCCGGTCGGCAATTGCACGACGCCGGGCGCGATGTCGTCGGTCACATGCACCGCGGCAAGGCAGGCGCCGCGTTCGTTGAACAGGCGGATGATGTCGCCATCGACGATGCCACGCGCGCTCGCGTCGCGCGGGTTCATGCGCGCGACCTCGCGGCCACGATGTTTTGCCGCGAGCGAATGCCCGCCGAAGTCGAGCTGACTGTGCAGTCGCGTCACCGGCTGGTTGGCGACCAGGAAGCACGGCGCACCCGGTTTTGGCATGTCGCTCTTCTCGAGCCAGACCGGATGGCCGGGACAATCCGCATCGCCGTGACCGGCGATCTTGGCTGAGTAAATCTCGATGCGTCCGCTCGGCGTCGGCAGCGCGTGCGCGACCGGGTCCTCGCGGAAGCTGCGCAAGCGGCCGCCGTCGTCGGGCTGCTGCGGCACGACCAGGCTACCGCGTTGCCAGAACTCCTCGAAGCTTGGGGCCTCCAGGCCACGCTTGGCGAGCGAGGCGCGGGTCGGCTCATAGAGATGCTCCAGCCATTGCCGCGAGGTCCGCCCTTCCGTGAACGGCTCGCGGGCGCCGAGGCGATCGGCGAGATCGGCAAAGATGTCGTAGTCGTCGCGCGCCAGCCCAAACGGCTCGGCAATACGATGCATCGCGACCATCAGCGGATCGTTGGTGGAATAGCCGATATCCTCGCGCTCCAGTGTCATGGTCGAAGGCAGCACGATGTCGGCGTGGCGCGCGGTCGCCGTCCAGGCAAGTTCGTGCACGACGAGCGTATCGACCTTCGCAAACGCCTTGCGCAGTCGGTTGATGTCCTGATGGTGATGGAAGGGATTGCCCCCGGCCCAGTAGACCAGGCGAATATCCGGATAGGTGCGCGTCTCGCCATTGTAGCGATAGGTACTGCCGGGATTGAGCAGCATGTCGGCAATGCGCGCCACCGGAATGAAATCGCGGACGCCGTTGCGTCCCTGCCCCAGCGTCGGCCCCGGCACGTCGTTGACGCGGCGGCCGTAATAGCCGATCGCGCCCAGCGAATAAGCGTAGCCGCCGCCGGGAAGACCGATCTGGCCCAGCGCTGCCGCCAGCACCATGCCCATCCACACCGGCTGCTCGCCATGCTCGGCGCGCTGCAGCGAATGCGACACGGTGATCAGCGCACGCTTGCCGGCAAGCCGCCGCGCGAGCGTGCGGATCGCGTTGGCGTCGATACCGCAGATCGCGGCCGCCCATGCCGCGTCCTTGGCCTGCCCGTCGCTCTCGCCGGTGAGATAGCGCAAGAACACCGGCCAGCCCTCGGTGTAGCGATCGAGGAAGGCCTGGTCGTGCAGACCCTCGCTGACCAGCGTGTGGACCATGCCGAGCATCAGCGCAGTATCGGTACCGGGGATGCAGGTCATCCATTCGGCGCCGGCTTCGAGGGGCAGGTCCTCGCGCAGCGGGCTCATCAGGATGAACTCGCAGCCGCGCCGGCGCGCCGCCGCCATGGCGCCGCGCTCGACATGCTTGCTGATCGAGCCGCCGGCCACCATCGAGTTCTTCAGCGCCATGCCGCCGAAGGCCAGCACGATCTCGGTCTCATCGGCGATCTGCTCCCAGGTGACGTTACGCTTGGTGATGTCCTCATAGCCCGCCATGATCTGCGGCAGCAGCACCGACGACGCGCCGGAGGAATAGGAATTCACCGAGCGCACATAGCCGCCCATCGCGATGTTGAGGAAGCGATGCACCTGGCTCTGCGCGTGATGCAGCCGGCCCGCGCTCGACCAGCCATAGGAGCCGCCGAACACGGCGGCGGGGCCGCGTGTGTCGCGGATGCGCGCCAGCTCGTCGCCGAGCAGATCGAGTGCCTTCTCCCAACTGACGGAGACGAATTCATCGCGGCCGCGCCTGTCATCCGGACCCGGTCCGCGCTCGAGCCAGCCGCGGCGGATGGCGGGCTGGGCAATGCGCGCCTGGTGACGCAAGGCGCCGGGAAAATTGTCGATGATGCCGTTCGGATCGGGATCCCCGCCATAGGCCCTCACCTCCAGCCCGGCTGCGCCATCGCGTGCGGAAAACACACCCCAATGCGAGGTGTGCGGCTTGAATCCGTCGGACAAATCCAGGCCCGGGTCGGGGAAGCCAATCGTATCGTCCATCGCGTGGCCCTCAATCGCGGAGCGCCGAGCAGGCGGCTCCGATCGCAACATCAGGCCAATATAGAGAGCCATGCGCGTGCAGGGCAACGGATTACAGATGCGTGGAACCGATCGCATGGCCGCATCCCGCAGATCGCACGGCGACCTGCGGCGCGTTCCCTCTCGACCGGTGCTCTGCTCAGCTCTGGGCGTTGACCTGGCTCGTACGATCGGATGACGCCGCCTGCTGCGCGGCATAGGCGGACGCGGCAGATGATGCGGGCGAATATTGCGCGAAGGCTTCGGTGAGTTCCTCCGCCGCCTCCGTGAGCTCCTTCATCACGGCCGCACTGTCCGTGACCTGATTGCCGGAGGAATGGATGACTTCGAACGACAGCCCATTCGGAAGATCGACATGGATCTTGTCGATCCCGACCGTGTCGGGGGTGTTGTCATTCTGCGGTTGGCTGCTTGCGGAGGACGGATCTCCTGCCACCTGCTGGCTCGCGAACCTCTGCACGAAGTCCTCGATGGATTTGAGCGCGCTGCTGTCGAGACCACCGCCGCCGAAATGGACGATGCCGACCGACATGCCGTTCGGCAGGTTGACCTTGACCTCGTCGTAAGGCGTTCCGTCATGCAGCAGCGAGCTGAAGGTCGAGACGTCTCCTCCTTGCGAACCACCCGGCGATTTCGATGGGCTGGAGGATGACGACGAACTCGCCGTGCTTCCACCAACGATGCTGCTCATGCCGCCGACGCTCATACGCGAACTCCACTGTCATTGCGAACGCACGTTCCGCGTGCAATGGGCGTGCCAGTTGACGGAACCATATCCATCAAGGGGTTATCGCAAATTCCGGGTGGGAGATCCTTCGCACCGGCAAGTCTGCCCCGGCAGAAGCTGCCCATCGCCGCGAAATCCTCACCGTCCTGATGCTTGCCGAGGGCATGCCGCTTTGCGGTACGCCTGCTCGCCATTTCGTCGCAGGTTGTTCCTCCTCTCCCGGCATTGCCCCCTCGTCCATGATCAAACATGATGGGTCAGGGCCAGTGACGACTTTTTCGTGGTGGAGGTCATCCAATGAACGAGAACGAAATCCGCAACGCAATCGCGGAAGTGAAGCAAGGCACACTGTCGCGACGCTCGTTCATCCGGACAATGGCCGCGGTCGGAATTACCGCGCCGGTCGCGGGCCAGATGCTGCTCTGGAACGACGTGGCGATGGCGGACGCAACGCTGCAGTACAAGCCGACCAAGGCCGGCGGCGGCGGTCCGCTCAAGATCCTGCTGTGGCAGGCCCCGACGCTGCTGAATCCGCATTTCGCGATCGGCACCAAGGACCAGATCGCCTCGCGCATCTTCTTCGAGCCGCTCGCCGGCTGGGACGCGGACGGCAACCTCATCCCCTGCCTTGCCGCCGAGGTGCCGACCAAGCAGAACGGCGGCATCGCGGCGGATGGCACCAGCGTGATCTGGAAACTCAAGCAGGGCGTCAAGTGGCATGACGGCAAACCGTTCACTGCCGACGACGTGGTCTTCACCTGGAGCTACGCCGCCGATCTCGCCACGGCCGCCTACACCACGGGATCCTACAAGGACATCACGGTCGAGAAGATCGACGACCACACCGTCAAGGTGATCTTCAAGGCGCCGACCCCGTTCTGGGCCGACCCCTTCGTCGGTTCGGTCGGGCAGATCCTGCCAAAGCATCACTTCGGCGACTATTCCGGCGCGAAGTCGCGCGAGGCGCCGGGCAATCTGAAGCCGATCGGCACCGGCCCGTACAAATTCATCGAGTTCAAGCCGGGTGACATGATCCGGGCCGAGCGCAACCCCGACTATCACGTCAAGAACCAGCCTTTTTTCGACACGCTCGAAGTCAAGGGCGGCGGCGACGCCGTCTCGGCGGCGCGTGCGGTGCTGCAGACCGGCGAATACGACTATGCCTGGAATCTGCAGGTGGAGGACGAGGTCCTCAAGCGCATGGAGGCCGGCGGGAAGGGCAAGGTCGACGTCACGCTCTCCGGCAATGTCGAGTTCATCATCCTCAACACGACGGATCCATGGACCGAGGTCGATGGCGAGCGTTCGAATGCCAAGACCAAGCATCCGACGCTGTCCGATCCGGCGGTGCGCCGCGCGTTCAACCTGCTGATCGACCGCGACGGCATCCAGAAGTTCATCTACGGCCGCGGCGGCGTTGCGACCGCAAGCTTCGTCAACCAGCCTGCGCAGTTCAAATCGAGCAAGCTGCACTACGCGTTCGACATCGACAAGGCGATCAAGATTCTGGACGAAGCCGGCTGGAAGCCGGGCGCGGACGGCATCCGCGAAAAAGACGGCAAGAAGCTCAAATACGTGTACCAGACCTCGATCAACGCGCCACGGCAGAAGACACAGGCCATCATCAAGCAGGCCTGCCAGAAGGCCGGCATCGAGATCGAAATCAAGGCCGTCGTCGCATCGGTGTTCTTTTCGTCCGATGCCGGCAATCCCGACACCTACTCCAAACTCTATGCCGACATGGAGATGTACAACACGACGCAGCCGCAGCCCGATCCGGAGCGGTTCTTGAACCAGTGCGTGTCCTGGGAGATCGCCAACAAGGACAACAAATGGCTGGGACGCAACATCTCGCGCTGGTCCGACCCGGAGGCCGACAAGGCCTACAAGGCTGCGCAGAACGAGCTCGATCCGGTCAAGCGCGCCGCGCTGCTGATCAAGGTCAACGAGATCTTCTGCGAGGCCAACATCCTGGTGCCGCTGCTGTCACGCAATATCGTCGGCGGCGGCGTCAACAACCTGATGACCGACATCTCGGGCTGGGATGTCACGACGTGGAATTTGGCGAGCTGGTATCGGAGTTGACGGCGGCTGCTTGCGACCCCGGTTCTCTCAAAGCGCCGGGTCGCACGCCGTATTGGCGCATGATGGCCTTGCTCAGGGCACTCTCGGACGCATAGCCGACCTCGGCCGCGATCTTCGCGATCGGATCTGACGTGCCGGCCAGCCGCTTGCGCGCGACCGCCAGCCTCAGATCGGACAGGAACGTCATCGGCGCGACGCTGGCGCGCTTCTGAAAGGCGCGCACCAGCGTTGCGCGCGAGGCGATCGCGACCTCCGCCATTTCGTCGAGCGTCCAGTCGCGCGCGAGATCGCCAAGGATCGCCAGCACGACACGGGCCGTGGTGCGGTCCTGCAACAGCGACAGCGTGCCGTCATCGGAAGCCTGCTCCGTCAGATGGTCGCGGAGCATCATGACGAACAGGGCCCGCGCGAGGTCGGCGGCGACCATCTCCGATCCGGCCCGCCCCGCATCCAGCTCGTCGCGAATATCGAGCAGCAGGCGCCGAAACCGTTCCAGCAGCGGCTCTCCTGCCGTGCGCAGGATGATCTCGTCGGGAAGGGCTGCGATCAGCGGGTTCTCGTCCGAGGTCTCGAACAGGAAGCGGCCGCATAGCAGCTCGGTATCCACCGTGGCATCGACGGTCGCGCGCTGACGCACACCGTTTCGGACGTCGGTCGAGACCCGGCCCGCGGCACCTTTCACATTGCTTCGGACCCGATGACTGTCGCCGTGCGGCAGCAGGAGAATATCGCCGGCCTCCAGCCTCTGCGGGCCCAGACCCGGCCGCTCGACCACGCAGGCGCCGCGCGTGACCATGTGGAATTGCGCCCATCCCTTGCCGTTTGGTGCGTGCAGCGATTCCCAGCTGCCGCCAAACCGGCAGGAATCCTCGATCACGGGGCGGATCCTGAACAGCGGCACCATCGCATTCAACAATTCGGCTGCTTCAGCCTCCGACATTCGCACTCCTTGATCCGCCCGGACATCGGTCCGAGCCGCCCGGCCATTCCCCGGTGCAGCAGGCGCCGACACATTAGAGGACGAGACATCAATGGAGGTTAACATGGCTATGCTCGACTGGAACACCTATCGCCGCCAGGTCGTCGCCGGCGTCGGCGAGATCGGGAAGCTCTCGCCCGAGACGGTCAAGGGCTACGCGACCCTGAGCGGCGCCGGCGCCAAGACCGCACACCTCGATGCCAAGACACGCGAGTTGATCGCGCTCGCCGTCGCCATCAGCCTGCGTTGCGACGGCTGTATCACGGTCCATGCCGCCGAAGCGAAGAAGCATGGCGCGACCGAAGGCGAGTTGGCCGAAGCGCTCGGCACCGCGATCTCGGTCAACGCGGGAGCGGCGCTGGTCTACTCGACCCGCGCGCACGAGGCCTTCAAGGAAGCTTGAACGACCCGCAGGAGTGAGCGCGCCAACGCTCACTCCTTCTAACACAAGCTAACAAGCAATCTGCGCGGCATGCGGTAAACGTCGCGACATGAATGGGATCTGGTTTTCCAAAAAACACGAATATCAGTGGGAGATGGCATGACGTCCAAGACGCCAATCGAGTTGTTGTCACGGCCTGCGAATGTGTCGCGCCGTGGCTTCGTGGGAGGACTGTCGGCGGGCATTTTGAGCGTTGCCACGACCGAAGCGGCGAATGCGGAATCGCTGGCCGACGTCCCCGATCGAGGACCCGGCGCAGATCTCGGCGCGCACAGCGAACGTTCGCGGTTTGCCAAGATCGATCGCATCCCGGAGTCGACGCCGGGCAAGCGCAACATCGATCCGAGCGATGCCATCAATTCCAAGACGCCGCATCAGAAGCTGGTGGGCAACATCACGCCGACCGATCTGCACTACGAGCGCAGCCATTCTGGCGTGCCCGATATCGATCCCGCGCAGCACCGTCTTCTCATCCACGGCATGGTGCGGAAGCCGCTGGTGTTCAGCGTCGACGATCTCAAGCGGATGCCGTCGGTCTCGCGCGTGGTCTTCATCGAGTGCACCGGCAACGGCTGGGAGAACTGGAAAAAGGCCGATCCCGAGCTGACGGTGCAGAACACGCATGGCCTCGTCAGCACCAATGAATGGACCGGCGTTCCGCTGAAATTCCTGATCGACCTCGTCGCCAAGGACAAGGGCTCGACCTGGATGCTGGCGGAGGGCGGCGACGGCGCGGGTGTCGATCGCAGCATCCCCCTCACCGACGAGATCGTGAACGAGGCATTCGTCGCCTATGGCCAGAACGGCGAGCCGCTCAGGCCCGCGCACGGCTTTCCGATGCGGCTGGTGATGCCGGGCTTCGAGGGCAACCTCAACATCAAGTGGCTGCGGCGCCTCAAATTCGGCAATGAGCCCTGGATGACGCGCTGGGAGACGGCGCGCTACACGCAGCTGCTCGCGAACGGCAAGGCACGGCAATTCCAGCTGCGGATGGACACCAACTCCGTCATCACCCGGCCCTCGGGCATGATGCAGATCCAGCCCGGTTATGTCAGAATCTCCGGTCTCGCCTGGAGCGGTCATGGCAAGATCGCCAAGGTCGAGATCTCGACCGACGGCGCGAAGACCTGGACGCAAGCGCAACTGAGCCAGCCAGTGTTGTCCAAGGCGCAGGTGCGATTCCAGATGGATTGGGTCTGGGACGGCAAGCCGACCACAATCGTGAGCCGCTCGACCGACGAGCAAGGCAATGTTCAGCCGGACCGGAAATCCTTCATCGCCGCGATGGGGACCAACGCCCTGTTTCACTACAACGCCCAGCAGACCTGGAGCATCGACGAAGCCGGGAGGGTCCGCAATGTCCTCGCATAACAAGCTGGTTCTCGCAGGGATCTTCGCGGCCGGCCTGCTTGCAGCGCCCGCATTTGCCTTCGACTTCGGACGTCCGGCGACGCCTGATGAGATCAAGCTTTGGGACATCGATGTCGGGCCCGACGGCAAGGGCCTACCTGACGGCGGCGGCACGGTCGCACAGGGCAAGCAGGTGTTCTCCGACTATTGCTCGGCCTGTCATGGCGAGAACGGCCAGGGCGGCATCAAGGATCGTCTTGCCGGCGGACAGGGAACGCTCGCCTCCAGCATGCCGGTGAAGACCGTCGGCAGCTTCTGGCCCTATGCAACGACGCTGTTCGACTACATCCATCGCGCGATGCCCTATCCGACGCCGGGCTCGCTCAGCATCGACGAGACCTACGCCGTCACGGCCTACATCCTGAGCCTGAACGGCATCGTTCCGGCCGACGGCAAGGTCGACAAGGCCAGCCTCCCTGAGATCAAGATGCCCAATCGTGACGGCTTTGTTCCGGATCCGGAATTCGACCCGGCGAAGCTATTCCACAAGAAGTGAGCCCGACATCATGAGGCTTTCGGCACTGATCAGGACCCTTGCCCTGGTCGCAACGATATTTTCATGGGAGACACAGGCAATGGCCACGGACGGACTCATCACCATCAAGAGCAGCTTCGGACCTGAGGACACGATGAAGCGGCTCGAGGCCGAGGTGAAGGCCAAGGGCCTCACCGTATTTGCCCATGTCGACCACGCCGCGGGTGCGGCCGCCGTTGACATGACGTTGCGGCCGACGGACCTTCTCATCTTCGGCAATGCCAAGGGCGGCACGCCGTTGATGCAGCAGGCGCAGACCATCGGCATCGACCTGCCGCTGAAGGCGCTGGTCTGGCAGGACGAGCAGGGCGCGACCTTTCTGTCCTACAACGATCCCGCCTATCTCGCCGGCCGTCACGGCATCGGCGAGCCGGCCAAGGCTGTCGTCACTGCGCTGACAGGTGCGCTGCATGCGATCGCGACCAAGGCGACGGCACCGTAACCGACAGTCGCGCGATCCGTGCGCGAGGAGAGGCCGATGACCAGCACCGACAATCAACCGTCCACCTCCGGGGACAGCAAGCTCGCCCGATGGGTGGTCATCGCGGTGCTGGCTGCCTTACTCGCCGCCGCCTGCATTCTCGGCTATCTCGGCTGGACCAGCACCGACACCAGCGTGCCGGCGTCGGGCTATGTCGCGCTGGTGCTCGGCGTCGTGTTCTCGCTGGTCGTCGGCGCCGGCCTGATGGCGCTGGTGTTCTACAGCAGCCGCAAGGGCTATGACGAGCCGGTGGTGCTGATCCCCGAGCCGGAGAGCGATCCCGACGATGGACGCGGCCCGCACTGACGACACATGATCGCCGCGCGGAACTGGGCTGCGCTGCCGCCTGTTGGAGATCAGCGGTCTAACGGGCTAGGTCTTGCGCGATCCGGAATGCTGTGAGGGCCTCGGTGTCGACCGAGGCCCTTTTCGTGCCGGACGTACCCCGTTGCAATCGTTCGACATGAAGCCTTACGACAACAGAGCCTGGTTCCTGGTGCTTCCCGCCCTGGTCATCGTGACCCTGGTCGGAATCCTCCCTCTGATCGCCGTCACCAATTATTCCTTCCAGGATCTCTTCAGCCTGAACAATCCCTATTGGATCGGCATCGACTGGTACCGGAACATCGTCACGTCGGACCGCTTCTACGCGAGCCTCGGACGCAGCTTCCTGTTCTCGGCCATCGTGCTGTCGATCCAGCTGCCGCTCGGCATCTGGATTGCGCTGCTGCTGCAACGATCCCACCAATTCATCGTCAGCACCGTCCTCGTCCTGATCACCGTGCCGCTGGTGGTGCCCTGGAACATGATCCCGGTGATCTGGCTCAATTTCATCAATCCCAATGCCGGCCTCGCCGGGCGGATGCTGGCCTGGCTGGGCGTCGGCTTCGACTACAAGTTCAATGCCCTGCACACCTGGATCGTGCTGGTGGTTATGGATACGTGGCACTGGCTCGGGCTCGTCGTCGTGCTGGCCTATGCCGGCATCTCCAGCATTCCGGCCGCCTACTACCAGGCCGCAGCCATCGACGCCGCGTCGCCATGGCAGGTGTTTCGCTTCATTCAGCTGCCAAAGATGAAGACCGTGCTGTCGATGGCCGTGTTGCTTCGCTTCATGGACAGCTTCATGATCTATATCGAGGCCTTCCGCATCAATGCCGGCCGCCCCGATAGCGCCACCGCATTTCTCAGCCTCGATCTCGGCGAGGAGATCCAGTCCTTCAATTACGGTCCATCGGCCGCTCGCTCGATCATCTACTTCCTGATCGTTCTGACCGTCGCCTGGACTTTCAAGGCGGCGACGAGCACCCGGGCCCGGGCCCCCGTCGGGATGGAGCCCACCAGGTGAAGTCATCGCTTGGGCGCACCGTCTTGTTCGTCGTGATCGGCGCCTTCGTGCTGGTGCCGCTGGCGCAGACGATCATGACCAGCTTCGTCTCGACGCTGCCGAGGGCCGGGATCACGGAGGGACATTTCAGCCTCGTCAATTACCGGAACATCCTCAATTCGCCGGTCCTGAAGCAAGCGATTCTGAACTCGATCATCTATGTCGTGCTGAACGTCGCGCTGTGCCTCGGCGTCGGATTGCCGGCGGCCTACGCGTTCGCGCGCTACAGCTTCGTCGGCGACCGGCAACTGTTCTTCCTGCTGCTGGTGTTCCGCATCACCCCGACCGTCGTGCTGTCGCTACCGATCTTCGTGCTGTTCGCGCAAATCGGCCTGGAGAACACTCCCGTCGGCATTGCGCTGGTCCACTGCGTCTTCAACATCCCGATCTCGATCTGGATTCTGGAGGGCTTCATCGCCTCAGTGCCGCGCGAGTTCGACGAGACGGCCTTTCTGGACGGTCATTCGCTTCCGAGCTTTTTCTTTCGCCATCTCGTTCCGGCGATCGCGCCGGGCATCGGCGTGACCGCATTCTTCTGCTTCATCTTCTCCTGGGTAGAGGTGGTGCTGGCCCGCATCCTGACGACGACAGGCGGCAAGCCGATCACCATGGCCATCAACGCACTGTTCGGCTTCCGCACCGATTTCGGCCTCGTCATGGCCATGACCGTGCTGGCGCTCGTGCCGGGAATCGCGATGATCTATTTCGTGAGGAATCATCTTGCGAAGGGATTTGTCATCAGGACGTGATGGGTGGAGCGGGGGACACGCTTTCCCTCCACGCCGTCATTGCGAGCGGAGCGAGGCAATCCAGCCTGCCTCCGCGGAACGACTCTGGATTGCTTCGCTGCGCTCGCAATGACGGAGTATGAGGCAGCACTTCGCTCTTCCAGCGGGCAACTTGAATCGCAGACACACCTTCGCGCTCTCGCGGCCTAATCCGCCCGAGCTTTGCTCAATCGCACGACCCGCAGCGTTACGCTGACCGAAGCAGGCGCCTAGCTGGTGGCGCAACTGCGCAACGCCTTCGACGATATCGACGCCGCTGGATTCGATGCCGGAATCCGCTTCGGTGAGCACCTGGCGCAGGACAAGATCGCGATGCGGATCGGTGCTGGACTCCCGTCCTTTTGAGACGCGATGAGCTTGGTCGATGATCCAGTACGTAATACGTAGGATGGGTTGAGCGAAGCGATGGGTTTCGCAAGGGCTCAACCCATCCTACGAACTCCGAACTATGTCCGCCCAATCAGTTGAGCGATCTCCCAGACATGACCTGACGGGTCGGCGAAAGCCGCGGTTCGCCGTCCCCATGGACGGTCGATCGGGCCATTGAGCAGTTCGACACCGATCGCCCGAAGGCCGGAACACACTGCGTCGACGTCAGCGACCCTGATCGTCAACAGCGCGCGGGCGCCTGCGGACGACGGCCCAACCGGCAACGGCTCCACGAGCATGGGTGCCTGGGACGCGGCGAGAAGATTGACGAGCAGCCCGCCGAATTTCAGGACAGACGAGTTGGCGTCCTCCCAGATGGTCTCGGCTGTGAATACCCGGGCGTAGAACGCCTTCGACGACGCAATGTCGTCGACGAACAGCGTGATGACTTCGACTTCGCTTTGCAGACCATTGACCATGTCGTCCCACTTCCCACCGTTACGGCGCGTGTTTGCACAACAGCGCAGCCGATACGCCGCTCAAATATGGGCGACGCCGGGTCTTGGCTGAGTTCTGCTGAGCTATCAAATAGGAGCTTGGGGAAATGAATGGTAGCGGGAGAGCGCTACCTACGTCCCCCCCGACTGATTTCCGCAGAGTTTATGGTGTCCGTGGCCTAGCAATCCGCCGGAACAACGTTCTCCCCCTGCGCAGGGAAGGTTTTCGTACAAAAGATACAGATAAATCAATATGATGCGACTTTTGTGTCCATATTTGTGTCGCGATCTAAGGCCAGATCAACACCAGCCAAATTCTCGTGGATATCGTATTGAGAACGTGGCGCACTAGCTAACTACGCGCGTATTTGTTGCAGCGCATTGAACAAGATCGCGGATAAGTTGCACCCGCGCTGTTCAGCGACATATGGCGGGTTATGATGCCGCTATAATCGTGGGGCTCGAATGACGCGCAAATCCTATCCCGGACTACTGCTCAATCAGAATAAGCATCGGTTCTACTTTGCGACCGTCCCAGTCGACGACCTTTTCCCCAGTTGCTTCGTCGCGCGAAGAGATGACGATCCGCTAACGGGATTTCAGCGGTCCTTAAACGAAGCGCGAGCCGACGACATCGCCAAGTATTTGGCCGACGGTACTGGTTCAATTCCCAGCAACATTGTTCTCTCTGCGCAGTCGGGCGCAGCATTTCGCTATGCACGTCGAACTAAATCGATTTCGTTTGAGGCGATCAAGAAGGCCTTCCTTGTTCTCGATGGGCAACATCGACTGTGGGGCTATCATAAGTGCCGCATTAGGCATCGCGTTCCCGTGGCGATCTACTCTGGCCTATCTTCTGCGGAAGAAGCCAAACTGTTCGTTGATATCAATACGACGCAACGAGGAGTCCCCGCCGCGCTGTTGCTGGACATCAAGCACATCGCTCAACTAGAGTCTGATAAGGAGCAAATCCTACGAAGTGTCTTTGATCGCCTAAATCGAGATGCCGAAAGTCCCCTTGCTGGACGGTTGAGCCCCGCCAAGAGCATAACAGGCAAAATTTCTCGCGTGACCTTCAATCGTGCGATCGGATCGATCTTGATGGGCGGTGTGATGTCAGAGACGGGGGACGATCAACGATACAAACTTATCCGTAACTACCTCAATGCCTTCGATGCTGAACTAGAAGACAGTTCGCTCTTGGCGCGCTCAACATTCTTCGAGGCGATTTTCGCCATTTTTGATCAGGTCATTCAGATCGCAATTTCTACTTCGAAAAATGTGAAGCCGGAAGCGATTCGGAAGATCATAAGGCCCCTTGCTCGATTGAGTTATTTAGGAGCGGGCGGCAGAGCCCTTCTCGATAAGAAGGCAATGACGGAATTGATGCAGTCTACCTTGAGAGCCAAAACGCCAATCAGCAACGAGATGCTCTAATGCTCCCTAGAGGGCCTGCTTGGCAGAGCCTTCGGCAACAAGCGCTGATGGTCGTGCCCGAGAGAACGGTGGTATTGAAAACGAAGCCAACGACGGTTCGCGAGTGGCTATCAAACGGCGCGTTCGTTACGACAGCAACCTCGACCCGTCAGTTTTTGCTTTCGGCTTCTCATGTTGAAATAGCCGCTGCACTTCATTCAGAAGTGGCCTTCTATCTGGATCACGCAACGGAACACTCAGTCACCCTGCGACATCAACTGAGTTCGGGGCGCTGGTCTAGTCCTGCGTGGCTCTGTGTGACGTTTTATTATTGGGCATTTTTTCTAGCTCTCGGTCTCACTCGCGTGCTCGGAAAAACAGCAGTGTTTCTAGAGCGAAAGCAAGTTCAGGATCTTCATCGCCTGTCGAGCGCAGCATCGCCCTCGCCCGGAGCTGGGGCATTCGTAATGGAATGTGTACCGTCCAGCACTGTGGCGTACGCGGACGTTAAGCTCACAAAATCCAACCAAACCCGAGTACATAATCTCGTTTGGCAGCTCCTGACAGATGAAATCGCAAAGCTGGTCAAGCTCACGATTTCTGGCGATGATGAAGATAGGCTTTACGTGGCGCTCTGGACCGCTTTTGATTTGCTTGGAAGCGCATGGCCGTCGGACCTTAGGAACGCGGTGAACTATCGACCGGGCGAGGGATACTCGGCGGGGCGTGTCCCAGCAAAAATAAAATCGTTCGGCACCCTCAAGATCGATCCGCCGACTAATTTCAGCGCCAGTCTAGGGCGATTAGAGAACGCGATATCTGGAGTGTCGAAATCGACGACTGTCTCCGGCGACGTGGATCTCATGTCTAAAATTCTCCTTGAAACGACACTGATACTCGATGCGCTTTATCGCGAGCTTCACTCTGAGGTAATCGATCGGCGACGGATTGACATTAGGTGGCAGAATTCTCGAACCCGTTTTCTGAGCCAACAGTTTGCATGCTATAATGAGCCTAGTTGGCCGTTTGCATTGTGAGTTCGATTTTCTTTCTCGGCCGAACCGCCCCGAATGCGTACAGCTCACGCTGTTCGGCCGCCACCATACGAAACGCGGAAGCCGCTGTGACCGCCTCTAGCTTCAGCGAAAGTGATTGAGAAAAGCAGTGGCCGCGACGATGATGATCCGTCTTCATCGTGGGTTCTCCCTGAGTCGCCAATTTCGGCGAGACGCTCGGTTTGACCTCAAGGCGGAACTCATTCGTACGCACACGACTAACGTCTAGGGGCAACCAATCGAGACCTCGCGTGCGCTATTCTTCGCGCCGAGAAATGTCAGAGGCACGGCGAGCACTAGTATCGAGCTTGCTTGGTGTTGAAACTTGCGTCCGCAGTGGCCGCTGTGCAAGTTCATCAAGGTGAGTCGATCGAGAAACCGCGCGGTTCCCAATCTGAAACTCAAGGACCGTGGGTACAGGTCGATGAACACTAAAAGTGTTTCCATAGTCGCAAGCGCCTTGGCAATTTACGGGGTGATCATCACTCCCACATTTGCCCAAGCAGTCAATCTGACCTGTCGAGGGCGCTATCATGTCTACCCTCCTGAAGAGTCGATAGATGCATCGCTTCCACCCTCTGCATCATCGGTAGATCTTGCGGCAAAGCGGATCGTTACACCCTTGGGTGCTTACACGCTCTCGCAAATCGACGAGGATCAACTCACGTTCGATGCGCCAGCCAGCCCTACCTTCGGTTTTATCACTCACGGCACGCTCGATCGCGTGACTGGCAAGATGCTAATCTGGTGGTTCCTGCCACCGGAATACGAACGGTTCAAGGGCAATCGGTCTGCACATGCGGCTCGGTACGCAGAACTCGAATGTTCGATTGCGAGGCGCTTGCTCTAGAGGCTACAGAAGTGGCAGTCTGCTCATCGACGATTTGACAAGCGTTCAAACTTAAGCAGCTGCTGGCTGTATCGGTTGGCGTGTTGCAGGCGGCTCCGGCCGCGCCGCAGCAGCACTGAGCATCATGTTAGGTTGGATACAAGATCGGACGCAGCGCGGGCCATAATGGGGCACATCGATGCGGTTTTCAAATTGGGTCAAGTTCGATGAGCGAGACCTGCTGAAAAACACAAATTACCCCGGCGTATACGCCATAGCAATTTCCAGAACGAATATCGCAGGCAAGCGGTTCGGTTGGGTAAAGGAGATATGTTACTTCGGTTTCACAAATGGGGTCAGCGGCCTTCGCGGTCGCCTCAATGCGTTCAATAACACGTTGCGCGACAAGTCCGGTCCGGGCCATGGCGGCGCCGAGAGGTTTCGCGGCAAATACCGCAACGGTAATATGCTTGCGAAGAAGCTCTATGTGGCTGTTTGTCCATTTGAGTGCAACGTCTCCTCAAACTTGCCTAAGGACTTGCGGACAATGGGCGATGTCGTGCGGGCGGAGTACCTTGCATTTGCAAAGTACGCGGCCCTTTTCGGTCGATTGCCGGAGTTCAACGACAAGGAGAAATCGCCGAAGCGACAGATGCTTTGACGGCGAGCATGAAGTAGCCGATATCGTGCAACCGGCAGCGCCGATGTGACGGCAACAGCGCTACTACGTTCGCAGCTTTACGGTCACCAAGGATCGAATGATTCAAGTTGAGCGCGAGCCAGCGACACTTTAGCGACGGCATCTCTTCGCAAATCGTGTCCGGCAGCCGTCAAATCGAACCCCACGATGAGACCGAGCCGTCTTAACGTCAGAAGGGCAAGAGGGTCACACAGTTCAATGGAAAGTCCGGCTCCTAATACAGCAATGGTGCGCTGTTCATCGCTATCGAGATCAGCCCATGAGAGGTACATCACGCGGCTCCGCGCTAAACGATTATCTAAAACCCAAATGCGTGCCTGATTTGCCGCAGCATAGCCATTGCGGCATCGGTGTACCGACCGTTGGTTAGATACTGATCGAGTTGCGCTGAGCTAACCAGCGCCACAACCGCCACTGTGAAGCCTTTAAACATGGCCTCTCCTGAAAGAGACCGCCAACCGAGCGTGTCGAAAATCTACCCGTTCTTAGAATGCGCTGCCGCATATCGCGGCCTAATATTCAAATGGTGACATCGATCTCTCACCAATTCCCTAACGGGCGACATACCGTGCGTGCGGTGTGATGAGGACGATGGGTTGCATTATGTTACCTGAAAATCCCGTTCGCATTCCTGTGCGTGGAACAGAGAAGGAAGTTTGGTCAGTCGGGTGTACAGGGAAACAAACAACTTTGGAGTGGTCTGTCTGAGTTGGCGATTTGACTTGCTGCCGCAAAAAGCCGGGAGGCAATTCATCGCTGAGCAGGCCATGGCTCGCAAGCAATTCCGTCCCGGTCGCGATCGTGGTGTTTCCAATAGCCTGGCTCTCCACGCCTTGACGGCGCCAGACCCACCAAGCGAGCAAATTCGCAGTTTGGCGCGGATGCAATATGTCTCAGCGTTGTCGCGACCGGCCAAGGACTCGAAATAAGAAGCCAAATAGCCGGATAGACAACAAAAATGACAGCGATGGCGCTAAACGCCGCAATGGCCCACCGCAACTTGGTAGTAGTACGATCACGGCGCGATACCGCACGGAAACGGCGCTGCAAATCGCGCAGTCTCTGATCTGGACCGGGGTCGGAATGAGCCGGGTTTGAGCCGGGAAGTTGCGGCATGAATTCAGCAGGCTGACATTTGGGCCAAGTCAAGCAGCGCTTGCGATCTAGCAACACGGCTAGTTCGCAAGCTCGCTCACGGCTATTGCGTCCGTTGCAGTTCTCATTCGCATACTCTGTCTGTATTCGATTGCCTCCGCTACCTCGCGAAACTCCAACAGTTGGCCCGTCAATTGGGCAAGATGGGCCTTCACGACTAGCGGAGTGGCGCGGAAGAATTCCCTTCGTCGATTGACCTCGTTTACGCGGCAGCCAGATAGCCGATCATGCATCGAGCTTTCGATGCCGACCGCATCGTCGGAGAAAAACAGTGCGTGAACGTCGAAATTGAATGGCACTGATGCATCGCTCAACTCTCGAATGCGTTCCATCGGGTCGAGCCGCCTTGTCATGCCGATCTTCACCATATCCTGTCCAAACGAGCCGAGATTAGAGATCACGTAGACATATCCAGCGCGCGTATTGGCGGCACGAGCATCAACGCTCTCAATGGCTTTCTCAACTTCAACAATTTGCTCCCGGAGCCGCAGCATCCCGTCTTCATCGCCGTTCGCTGTCACCGCATCCAATGCGTTTTGGTAGTGCTGTCGCTCCTTGGTTAGTTTTGCGCGCTCTCGTTCGATCTCCTGCTGCGCTTTGCGCTCATCACGCATCCGCTCCCGCTGCTGTCGCTCCGCTTCTTTTTCCTCTGACTGCTTTTGGAGAAAGTCAGCAGTAAGTTGCAACTCGTCAATGCGGAGCTGGACGTAGCTCGGTAAAATACTCACCTGCATCGTGACACCCAGTTTCCGGATGGTTTCCTCAACCTTTCTTAGACGGTCTATAGCACTGTCGAGCTTGAAGGGCTTCAAACCACGGACCAAGTTGTCTGCCTCCGCATTGAAGGCACGCAACATCAGCTTGGAAATCTCTCTGACCATCTTGTTGCCGTCGGTGGTCGATCCATTCACCGTCCAGTTTGTTGCTGCGAGAACTGCGCCGCCGTCTTTCTTTGCGGCTGCCTTAATGGCATCTTGAAGACGATCAAGAGCGTGCTCGTAGGCCAATGCGTCGGTGAGCGGATGCCGATACTCATAGATGCCGACTTCTTGAAGTAGGGCCGTCTCCCTCGTCTCAACTACCATTCGCCGGGCTTCATCAACTTCACCCTTTAGGTTGGCGCGCTCCGCAGCAATATCTGTACGAGCTTTTACGAGCTCCTCCTTCAGCGCATCTACCGCTGTCTGCAACTCGCGCCGCCGTGCGTCCAAATCAAGCAACGGAAGAGCGCCGATAGTGACTAGCTGCTGCTGCGCAGTATTCCGCTCGGCCCGAAGCTGGGCGACCTCCGCTCTCAGTTGGGCCAAGCAGGAGGAAGCCTCCCCAATCTCCCCATCTGCTGAAGCAAGTCTAGCGTTGAGCTGGTCCATCTCCTCTAAAAGCTTGCGCGCAAATGCGCGGGCGCCGAAGAACGGCACGGCCCTAGCTTGACTGACCTGTTGCATTGAGAGCCCCAAAAGAGAAAAAGCCTTGTCTGGAAGCGCGGCACGATTAATGGTTGAGTAGAGTTTCAGAACATCATTGTAGGTGCAAGCGGGACTAGAGGTCGCAAGCAGGGTCTCCGTTAGGCATTGCGAGGGCAGCGTGTGCATCGCACTGCATGATCGCAACGCTCCGCAATGTGTCGGTTTGTGGCAATGCGACGAATTGCGAGGCCCTGATCCAATTGGTGTCGCAACTCCAAATTGATGTGCTAAATTCTTGGTGGCCCTAGCGGGCCAATATTTCAGATCAGCACATTTTGGAGGGAATTAAGATGCGACGCACTTACGTTCTATGTTTCGTCTTGGCCGCTCTCAGCTCTCCCTGCCTTGCAGCGGATGCAGATCTCAAGCAGGAGGTAGAAAAACTCGGTTCCGCTTATGCCGACAATTTCAATAAGCAGAACGCGGCGGGTATTGCTGCGCTCTATGCGACCGGCGGGATGATGATCAATGCAGCCGGACCTCACACAAATATCGCGGAAACCTACACCGGAGTATTCAAGGCCGGCTTCAATCACAATGAGATAACGGTGGATCAAGTCTCGCCCTTGGGGCCTGATACCCTGGTTGCGGTCGGTGAATTCCATCTCACTGGCAAGAATGCAGCCGGGGAGCCTATGGATTTCAAAGGGCTTTGGACAGCGACGGATGTTCGTGAAGGCGGCGTATGGAAAATTCGGGCGCTCGCTGCCTTCCCGAAAGCGCCACCGCCGAAAGACTAGACTTGCAATGGCGGAGGAGCGCCCAAATGCAGTCTGGCTTCCTCCGCCTGACCCCTATGGAGTGCGCCGCAATATCGCGCGATCAGCCATAATCCGTAATTTTACGGGAATTGCATATTTATCCCGTTTCGCATCTACTTCAGATTGTTTTTATGACCATCCGAATTTCAGACGGGGCCAATGAGCGTCAAAGCCATGATGGCAACTATTCTCCAAGACCAGATGAAGTCACGCGGCATTAGTTCGCTGTCGCGATCCGACTACGAGCAGATCGTAGAACTGCTGATTGAGCAGCTTCGCGAACTTGAGTTCGAGTTGGCGGCGCGAGAACTTCGTCGGCCAGAACCATGATTTGGGGATCATCTCCATGCCAGCGTACTCCTCAAAAGCACAGCCATATTTGCACGCGATCGCCGAAGGGATCTTCTCCTCAGAGAAAATCAGAGACTGGCTCATCAGCGGCACGCCAGCCGAAGTCGAATATACCGGGGCCGATGTTCTAAGGGACGAACAACGTAGGGTGCGCTGGCAAAAGAAACAAACGAAGCAGCCGTTCTGGGCAAACTACTTTTGTGGCAAGGACGCTCGATGCACGTGCAGGATCGAGGGGAGCAAAGGCTTGGAGACGGACGCGATCTTCTTTCTTCGCTCCCGCTCTCGCAGAGTATTGGCCGTTCATGCGGAATTCAAACATGTAAACGAAGCTTTCGGGTATGGACAGCCGGAAGCTTATCCGTTGCGGGCTGCTTGTTTCGCAAAAACCTATCAATCGCGCCCCACGATAAATCCGCATCATGATTGGACGACGGTTCTATTCTGCGGTGAGGATGCCCTTTCAGATGAACGCATCTCATGCTTTCAACGTGTAATCACTCACACCGAAGCCGCACTAGCGATTTCAGCTTATCCTTACCGAAATTAGTCACACGAGGACGATCCGATAAACGAAAGAGAAAGGAGGAGGAGTTGCGGGTGCTCTTAATCTGGACACTGTGTGCATCACTCGTTTGTGCTTCGTTGCCAGCAATGGCGGCTGACCTCCCCGACTACGCGGTCGAAAAGTGGTGCGATCAGGTTTCTCGAACCAGCGGATCGCGCTCCGAACTCATTTATGGCGGATGCATCGATCAGGAGCAGACAGCTTACGATCGCCTGAAAGCCACTTGGTCTAGTGTGCCTTCACAAACGCGAAATTGGTGCGCGCAGGTCGCCCGGTCAGGTGGTGGTGGCTCGTATACGATCCTCAATGGATGTGTCGATCAAGAGAATACCGCGCGCCAACAAAACACAACACGCCGTTTCCAGCGCTAGCGAGAGAGATTAGATGGACGGAGCATTTTGGATACTGATCGGAATTTCCCTCCTGATCTATCTAGCCCCCAGCATCGTCGCTGCCGAGCGTCGTCATCATCAACTGAAAGCCATTGTGGCCCTCAATATCTCTGCTGGCGCCGTTGTGCTCGTGTATCTACTCGTGATGACGTACTTTCTCCCCAAGAATGATGCGACCGAGCGACTCGCGGCCCTCATTGCTATGTACATCTTTGCAGGCGCAGTGAACGTTGGCTGGGTAGTCGCGTTGGTTTGGTCGTTGACGCAGACTTATGGACAGCAGGCTGCCCGAGACGGGAATGCGGTGCCGCCCCCCGTCGCGGAGCAAAGCCGTTGGCTCACTCTGATGAAGGAGAAGCGCCCGCGAATTATCTCTGACAAGCGGTGACTACCGCTGTCATGGCAAAGAGATCGACGATAGATCGCCATTACCCATTCGTCGGAGAGACAATTTGTGTGTGGCGGCAAACCGCGCGAGGGCGTTTGAATGAAGAGGATATGCATCCCGTCATCTGGTGCTGCGAGCTGGCAAGCCCTTCTCGCCGATCCTGTGAAACATTGGCGCACTGGGTACTCTGCACGAACACTGGCGCAATGCTGGGAAGCCGCAGACGGTTTGCCAGCGGAGGTCGCCGCTCTGTTCGGATCAGATGCCGAACTACTCATTGCGATACCGGAACATAAAGTGTCTCTCCGTGATGCAGGCAGAGAAAGTCAGACAGATATCTTTGCTTTGATAAAAGCCGACAATCGCACCATAGCCACCGCCGTAGAAGGCAAAGTCAATGAGACGTTTGGGCCGCTCATCAAGGATTGGTTTGCGGAGCCTTCGCCCGGAAAGCAGCAGCGGCTCAAGTTCTTGTGTGACCTGATCGGCGTCAGGTGTCCGCCGCCGGATAATCTGCACTATCAGTTGTTCCACCGAACCGCTTCGGCCATTCTTGAAGCCGAACGCTTCAAAACCGATGATGCGGCTATGATTGTTCATTCCTTCTCGCCTGAGAATAAATGGTTCGATGCGTATGCGGCGTTTGTCCAATTGTTTGGGATAATTGCCCGCCCCGGAGAACTCGCCGGCAAACCCATGCGCGACGGTCGTACAATGTACTTTGGCTGGGCGAGCGGCGACCCGCAGTATTTATCGATGTGAACGCAGCGGGCGACCACAGTTGAGGCTGGGAAAGAGCGATGGAAGCGGTCAAAAAAAATCGAAATCAGTCTGAGGCTCGTCGCGTTGCCGAATTGGCTTATCCTTATCCCGGCTGTTGCCTGTGTGGACAGACGGTCGGAAGAGAGCTGGCGCATCTAGATCACGAGGCGTCGAACAATGATCCAGACAATCTTGTGTGGCTCTGCAATCAACATCATTGGATGTATGACGCTGGCCTCTTTTCGCTCGCCGCATTGAAGCTCCAACGCTCTCATTGGCAGGACAGAAAGGGAGAGCGGACCAACGCATATATGAAGGATGCCGGAAAGAAGGCTGCGGCTACACGTGCAGCGAACGCCATTAAGAAGCGCCGGAGCGAGGCCGCGCGAAAGGCCGTTGCGACACGTCGAGCAAATGCAGTGAAGTTGCAAGGCGCAGCGAAAAACGACAAAAGTGCCGACAGCCAGAGCCCGTCTAGTTCGCCGGAAACTGCTCTGCCTTCGCACGGCCGGGTTTAGCCGTGACGAAGGCTGGTCAAACGAACCGAACGCGAATGCACACCGCGTTCCTACGTCGCACATTGTGGGTACTGCCCGCAGCGAGCCTATCGTGCCCTGCAATTGCGCAGGGCGATGGGGCAAGTCCTACTCGCTATCACGTCAACTCCCGAACCGCCACCTATGAGGTGCTGGAAAGTCCCTCAGAGGGAGGCGGCAAGTGTCTATATCGGGACCAGACCCAGCTCTTGTGCCCTGGGACGGCGTTCATTGCCTTTGAGAAGCACTACAGAACGAAGGACTATGATCTCATCCTGATTTCTATGGGCGAAACTGGATCGGGAACACGATGGTGGGATTGGAAGGTCATCGTTGATGATGGAAAGCAAGCGACAGTTAAGCCCTTCGCTGACGAGTGCCTTGAATGCGACATCCAAGTCGAGAACTTGGACTTCCGTTCAAATAAGGCTGTTTTCACCTATCGTCAGAAGAAGCAGGAAGTAATCGTGAGCTTCCACGCCGGTAAACTGACGGAGCGGAAAAAATCGCTCAACTCTCGTGAACCGTTGGACCAAGAGACCTGTAACGGACTGTTTGGCAATTATGAAGAATGTACAGCTACGCGGCAGAATGCGGCGAACTGCACAATGGCTCGAGCCAATGCTGGCCACTTCTTTCTCATGCGAACTGAGGATCGCTACGCTGGGATTTCATACAAAGGTCTGCAACTACTGTGCAAGAACGCCTGCTCAACTGGGAAGGCCATGAAGCGCGAAACGTTCCTCAAGAAGGTATGCCGACGATAGGCCGCTGCTCGTGATTTGGTGCAGAACGTGGCACGGCTGCGGCATCAGCGTGATCACATGCGGCTCGAAAACGGTCCGCCTCCGTTTGGGCCTTACGCCACTCGGCCCGGCGCCGCCGCTCAATTGCTATCGCCTTGCGCGCCACCACGTCAGAAATGATCTCATCGATATCTCGGCCATTCAGCGTCCGCTTGATACGCAGCACGATAGACAGTGTCATTAAGACATCCCCATGAGGCGCCAGCAGATCACGGGCCACGACATCGCAGTGCGCGAGAAACGTCTCGATCGCCTCATCGCCGGAGCAGATGAGCGAGGCCAACTCGTGGGCCTGCCGAAGATCATCAACCGGCTGGGAAGGCTCACCATCCATGAGCAACCGCTCAGCGGCGCGACCGGCAACAAATTCAATGCATTTGGCGTAGACGCTGCCAAAGATATCGGCCACCGGGCGGCGATCTTCGCCGGACTTAGGCATTATCGGACTGATCGCGGCCCGAACGTCTGAGGCATCGCCACGGCCCTCTGAATAAGCCTGCGAATGACCGACATCCCAACACAAGCCGTCAGAGCCACGGATCGGGTCCGGGTTGATCGTGACACCGCCAACCTCATGTCCCAACAGCCGCGCGCAGACAGCATGACCGGCTTCGTGAACCGAGATGCGTTGATCTTGCTCTTCGGTCCTGCCAAGCGCGAAAAGTAGATCATCGTACTCGTTCGGTGGCTCATCGGGGCCGCCGTCAGACACCGCAACGACCCTTTCGGCGCTAACGGCGGCCCCAGTTGCGGGAGAACGGGTCGCGTACTCAGCAACACCATTCTCGGCCGTCGATCCATCAGACATGGCCGAGAACCGTCAAATGACGAGCGACCATGCGGGCGCGGATAGCTGCAACGTGTGGGTCCGCAAGTTGGGGCATGGCGCGCGCGATCATCTCTGCAACGCGCGCCGGGACGCCGCCCTTGTTCTTCGGCTCGACGATCCATCCATCAAGGCGATTAACAACTTTGTGCGGCTGCCAGCCGGGAGGTGCCGATTTCATGTGCGCGACACCTCAATCTGGATCGAATGCGCTTCGGCGCGGCAGTCAGTGACTGCGAAATTCGCCGCGCCGATCGCAGGAGCACCGGTTGCTGCGCCCACGAGATCATCGCCTGCATCAAGGTCGACAACATCCGCCGCTTTCGGATCGAAGTCACCGCCACGCATGCCGCGAAGTCGGACACGACGCGGATCAGTCAGCGGAACCGCAATGCCGCGATCCAGTGCTCGCTGAGCAGTCGCCACCAACATCACAGCGTCCTCCCACTGACCAGCAAAACGCTTGCGACCGTCGCCGTCGCGATGGTGGGCGCTGCGCAGCATAAAGACCGTCGTTGTCGGTTCAGTCTCGGTTGTTGCATCGGCGCGCAACGCGACCGGCTCGCCCGGGATGGGCAGACGACCATGCCGGATAGCGTCGGGCATCGCTTTCAGCTCCGCGAGCGCGAAGTTGGCCGCAACTTCGATCTGGCCGGACGTATTCTGGACGTACCCGGCCATCTGACTGCTTTCGACGTGCGAGTGAGCGATCTCAGACAGGGCATTAGAAAGAACGCGGGAATGCTCAAGATAAGCCGGCAATGCCGCCTCGATGGCGCCAACCTGCTCGGCCAACTTGCCTGCGGCCGCCGCGCGCATGATGTGATCGCGTTCGGCGGCGAGTTGGCGTTCCGCTTCAGCCTTCTGGCGGATCAGGGCAGCGAGAGCATCATCGATGCCAGCCAATGCCGACGATCCGGTATCGACGGCAGCCTGCACTTTGTCGAGCGCGCGCTGGTCTTCGAGGTCGCCCGACAAGAGCGCCTTTTGACGGGTCACAGTCGCGGTGTCCAAAGCGTTTTTAGCGATGGCACGCTTTATGGTGAGTTGTTCGAGCCGCTTCGCAAATGAAGCGATCGTGGCTTCGAGTTGTTGCATCTGGCTTTTGCGGAATGGGTTTTTCATCCGAACAGATTAGATGCAATGAAACCATTTTCTTAGGCGCAAGGCGTGGCGCGCTCCACGTTCTAGGTACATTGCCGTGGTGCGCACCATACTTAGAGCGGTTATTGGGCATGAGACGGATCACTCGATTCGAGACGATGCGCAAGAGCAGTGACGCATTGCCGTTGTCCGCCGAACGCCTAATCAGCAGAAACCCGTCGCCTGACAATCGCCCGTGCTTGGCGGTGACCGCGCGGTAGATAGTCGGAGGTCATCAACTTAAAGTCGGCGCGCATACTTAGGACCACGTTTCAAATCAGGCGACCAGATCCGCGAATAGGGTCACATCGTCCGCAACGTGGCGATGATAGAAGTGCAAACCTCGATACAATTACGTGCCGACTCGATTTGCTTGTTGCGGGAGGCAAACGTCTGAGCAGAGTTGTTGAGTAGCCTAATGCCTTGCTCTTCCGCATCCGGGCCCGCTGTGCCCGGCATAAAATCTCCAGCGCGCGAGGCTGTTGAATGATCAACTCCCGTTACACCTGTCTGAATACTTCCGTGGCACAGATAGTGTTGAATGAATTTGGTCGTATGACCATGCCCAGAAGGAGGATCAATTGCGTCACCTATGCCGCTGTACCAGACTCGCTCGAAAAGAGGGCTGATATCGGCGACTAAAGCGTTCTGATCAGCCGTAAGCGTCTCTAGCGCATTTGCAAAAGATGCCTTGGTTTTGGGATCGATGGCACTTGCGTAGTACTCGATCGCGGTCTTCACGAAATCCTTAAAAAGCTTTTTGTTGTGGTTGAACTTCGCAAGACCCGCCGCCGCGGAAATACCTACTGCCACAATTGCAAATTGTTCGAATCCCCAATTTTCAAAATCCATGTTGTCCTCGACCAAAGTTTTTATATGGTCGAAATGCGTTTCCCAGCGTCTTCTTTCACTGTCTGAGCGCGGCCCGCGAGGCGACGTTGCCATTAGGTCGTTTGCATCTTCGACGGCGCTCCGAATCTGCGTTGCCCAAATCTTCCGTTGCTCTGCGTCCAACAACGTGACGAAAATTCCCGGAATTAAATGCAAGAAAGCATCGATTTCTGCCAATTTCGAAATAATCTCGTTGAGTTTACCCGAGACCGAATTTTTCCATTGGATGTCTTGTTCTTTTTCATAGAACTCGGCAGCGGCTTTGACGACTGCAATAATGATCGTTGCCCACATACTGCATCCCCACACATCAACTTAAAGTTCTATTATAGCTGCTTGCAACGGCAGTTCAACCCGAGAGCGGTGACGTGGGCCCTCGCCAAAGGTGGCGAATGCGGCTCCAGCAGAAGGCCAGACGTGCGGCCACTTCCTAATCGCCCCGACCAGAAGACATCAGACTAGTCGCTGACTTGGACGGCCCAAGGTGTCAATAGCCGCACCATGGGGCCTCTCCAATCGCGCGTCCGCTTGCCCTCCATAAGCTGTCTTAAGGCGGCTGTGCCGGACCCCTGTCGCTTTGGTTCAGTCCTGCGGCTCCGACCAGATCGGCCACAATTCCCGCAGCCGGTTCTTGGCCTTCACGCGGGCAGGCAACCCACCCTGATACTTTTCGATATAGTCGAGCAGCCGCTCGGTGCCGATCAGCCACGTCGCCCGCTTCAAGCCGAGCGAGCCGCCCCGGCGTTCGGCATCAGCGATCCATCGATAGCACGTCTGATCACTGATTTCGCAAACGGCCGCCGCCTGCGGGACGGTCAGTAGCCCCCCGTTGGAAATGCTATCGATCACGTCATCTGCACGCTCAAGTCGGCGTAACCGGTCGGCAAACCGGTCCAGCTCGGCCGCGAGCGCTCTCGGATCATCTGCCATCAGATCGCCGCCTCCTATCTTAGGCATTTATGGGACGGGTCAATGGCAACCCCGGGTTTAAATTTCTAGCCGTGGCGACCCGCCGCGGCTTCGCGCCACCCGCATGGGCCGGGCGAACGGAAGGACCCTGACGAGGAAGCCGCCAGCGCAGCCGGTGCACCACTGCACCACCTTGCATCGGTCTTTCGGCTTTCTCCTAAACTCCTATAGAAACCGTTATTCCTATTCTCTCTTAAGAGACTTACTGGTGATACTGGTGCAGTGGTGATTACCCCTGCGGCACAGCGGTCTCCTGCATCACCGCTGTGTCGGCGACGACTGGTGCAGGCTGCTTGAGAGTGGTGACATTGCTGCCCGGCTCAGTCTCGGCGGCTTTCTTGCGCCCATCAATCTCCTCTTGGCGGGCATCCTGCACCAGTTCGTCCTCCGTCGGCGCGCGCACGTACATCCACACGCGCTTGTCCTGCGGCTTGCCCTGCACCGTGGTCTCGATCGTGACCTGCTTCCGCGTCCAGCCGAGCCGTTTCAAGCAGCGGGCGACCCGGTTCATCGCGGCCTGATCCCAATTCACTTCGTCGAGGCCGATGGCGTTCTTGAACACGTGCTCAATCACAACCCGGTAGGCGGGGTGGGCCGGCGGCCGGTGCAGGCGGCTGTCGAGATAGTCGGCAATCAGCGGCTCCCATGCTTCGGCCTGATAGCGGGCCTCCTGTTCCTGCTCCGCCTTTGCGGCAGCGGCCTTCCCAGTCTCGGTGTCGGTAAACCACCAAGCCACACCAGCCTCATAGAGAATGCGCGCCTCAGCCCACAGCATGTCACGATCACGCTGCAAGCCTTCGATATCGACCTGCGTCACGCTGACCGGCAGAAACCGGCGGGCGCCGGTCCAGTCCTTCAGATAGTCGTTGCAGTTGGTGGTCCCGATGAAGATGCAACTGCGCGGCCGTTCGATGATGCGGCGACCATAGGGCGGCCGGAAGCGATCATCAGTGCGCGAGATGAATGCCTTGATGCGCGACGCCTCCGTCTTGCTCATGGCGTCCAACTCGCCGATCTCGATGCACCAGACACCGGCACACTGCATGCTTGCGTCCTTGCTGCCGAATTGTTCGATGTCGTCGGTGAACCACGGATAGAACAGCACCTTGACGGCCGTCGATTTCAGAAGGCCCTGCGGACCTTCGAGGATCATCATCGTATCGACCTTCTCGCTATAGCCGAGAATGCGAGCGATGGCGCTGATCATCACGTTGCGGCCGACCATCTTGGTATATTCCGACTGCTCGGCACCGAAATAGGTCGAGAGCATTGTATCGAGCCGGAACACGCCGTCATGCTCAAGACTATTGAGATAATCTCGCACCGGGTGATAGCTGCGGTCGCGAGCCACCAGCTCGACGGCCTGCGCAGCGACCGCAGGCGTTACCGCGATGGCTTCCACTGTCTGCAACCAATGCGTCAACGCCAGATCGTCCTGCTCCGTCCACGGACGCGGTTCGAAGTTGGCAGCGCCAATCCACGGCTCCCACGGCGGAACGTCGTTCAACATGGTCTGATGCGCGAACACGTCAAATGCCAGCACACCTTGCCAGCACTGAGCGCCACGCAGCGCAATCACTGCGTTGGCAAACAAAGGTTTAAGGACGCCGTTTTTTGCGCGGATAAATTCGGCGCGCCATCCAGTCTTGTCCATGGCCCGCTCAGACTAATTCGCAATTGAGCTGAGCAGATACACCGAGGAGTTGAACCGCAGCACGCGCAGCTTGTCCATGGGCGCAGTGACCATTTCCATCAGAAGACCTCCACTCTTGCGAGGTCGCTACAGCCGTGGCATTATTGTCATGCAAATCGTGACCAAGCCAAGACTGGGATGCAACCCCAGTTTCGAAAGAACCCTGCCGCTGATACGGTGGGGTTCTTTTCATTCTGAGGTCGAGCTTCGCGGAAGAACAGGAAAAGCGGCGATCAATTTTCCGATCGCTGCGTAGCGCCTTGATCGGAAGAGCCAGCCCGGGCCGCTATCTTCCGAGCAATGTTATTGATGGACGCATCGGTCGGTCGAAATCTCTTTTCAAGTCCGATCCAATCAAACAGCGTACCAAATAGCTCTTTACGATCAGCTTCGATCTCGCGTCCGACCATCAGCTTCAGAAACGGCTCCACAATCTCTGTGCGCACGTCCCGTTTCCGGTAATCTTCGAGGGTGATCTTGAACCAATGATCGATATCTTCCCCCCGTGCCGCGAGCGCCCGATCAACTTCAGCACCTGTTCGACCGTGTTGGTCCATCAGGTCATGCAATTTTCCGTCGTCAGCATCAGGGTTAAGCCGCGCCCATCTTGCCTTCTCGATCTCGTTATCAAAGAAATCCGGTCCGATCTTCTTGGAAAGCGCGAGCACTTTGGCGATTGCCGCACGATATTGATGCACCAACTTGCGATCTGGCTTTTTCCTCTGCGCTGCCGCCCAGCGCGCTTCGATCTGCTTGAGAGCAGGCTCCAACCCATATCGATCGAAGGGATCGGCCGCGTTCATAGTCGATAAAAGCCGCGCGAATTGCTCGTCGCGCACTTCCTCTTCGCTTTTGGCCGGTCTGTCCTTGATCATGCGGGCTGGCACACCGAAGCGCTATTCGGCAGCACGAAAATTGACCGCCGGTTTTCCTTCTCGGGACTGCAATGCTGCGTCAATTTACGGCGCAGAACAAGCCCGCACAGATGCTGTTTGCGCAGCTCGATGTAGCCGCGCAACGAACGCCCAGCGCCTCAAAGGGCCAATCAACGAGTGTGGATGTCAGATCGCGCAATCTTCAGCCGCGTCCTGTGCGAAAGTTCCAAGTGAAGCAGGGGCACGACCATCATCGTGAGCCGGTGACGCCTGAAGCCTCATTGCGAGCACAGGCCATGGCGCCTCACGAAATCCAGAATCAAATAATACCGCCAAATAATTCCGACGAGGCCATTCTTCGCTATGTGCGGGAGCTTGCCAAACGCCACGCGCGCGAGGATCATGAGGCCGAGATCGCAGCCCGCCAAGCATCCATCCCTGCGACGAGCGAGAGACAATGATCCGCGCTTCGGTCTACGCCCGCTTTTCTTCGGACCGGCAGAAAGATCGTAGTATCGACGATCAAATTGCCTTATGCCGCGATCTATGCGCGCGCGAGGGCATGGCGGTGATCTCGGCGTTTGAAGACCGCGCGGTTTCCGGCTCGTCTGCTGTTAACCGCCCGGGCTTTCAGGCCCTGATGCAAGCCGCCGAGAGCAGGTTGTTTGACGTCATCGTCGCCGAAGATATGGATCGTATCTTCCGCGATCAGGCGGACTATCATAACATTCGTAAACGTCTCGACTTTCTCGGTATCACTCTGCACACCGCTTCTGGCAGGGTTGGCACGATTGACGGTGCCCTACGGGCGTTGATGAGCGAGCAGTTCATTGAAAACCTGCGAGTGCATACTCGGCGCGGTCTTGAAGGTGTCTTGCGCGACGGCAGACATGCTGGCGGGCGCGCGTACGGCTACCGCGCTGTGAAGGACAAGCCCGGCGAGTTGGAGATCGTCGAAGAAGAGGCCGAGATTGTTTGCCAGATTTTCGCCGACTACGTCGCCGGCATGACGCCTCGCCAAATCGCGCACGACCTCAATAAGCGCGGCGTGCGCCCGCCCCGCGGCAAGCTCTGGAACGGTTCGACCATCAATGGTCACGTCGCGCGCGGCAGCGGCATGATCTTGAACGATCTCTACGCCGGTCGCATCGTCTGGAATAAGGTCCGGATGGTGAAGGACCCGAGGTCCGGCAAGCGCCTTTCGCGCCCCAACCCGAAGGAGCAGTACAAGATCGTCGAGGTGCCGCACTTGCGCATCATCGACAACACCACATTCAAGACGGCGCAGGTTATCAAGATCGAGCGCCGACGCGACGCAACACCGGCAACGGCACAAAAAGCGCGCGCGCCGAAGCGGGTTTTCTCTGGGCTGATCAGATGCGGCTCGTGCGGTGGGGGTATGTCTTCGATCGGCCGTGATCGCAAGGGTGCGCGGTTACAATGCTCGGCGTACCGTGAAAGCGGTTCATGCGAGAACAGCCGCCGCGTTTACCTCGACGACATCGAGGCGCTCGCAGTCAAGGGATTGTGTCAGCATCTCGCGCATCCCGCGATGATCACCGAGTATGTCGACGTCTATAACGCCGAACGCATGCGCCTCAAGAAAGAGGCAACCACGGAACGCGCTCGGCTGGAACGGCGTCTCGGCGAGATCGGACGCGAGATGAAGCGGATTGTTGACTGCATCGTGGTCGCCGGCATGCCGCCAGAGCAATTCGTCACCCGGATGCAGGAGCTTGAAGCCGAGAAGACCAAGGTCATGGCCGGGCTCGAAAGCGCCAAGGGGAGTGATAACGTGGTCGCCCTGCACCCGAAGGCGCTGGACCGATACAAGCGCGCCGTGATGGAGTTGGCCGACGAGCTGAAGCGCGGCGCCCCGCGCGAGTTTGCGACCATCCGCGAGTTGGTCACAGCGATTATCGTGCATGCCAGCCCTAGCCGACCGGGCGGCACAGGGACCAAAGCCAGTGCCGAGGATGATCGGAGTGTGCGGATCGACATCAAAGGGCGTCTCGCCGCGCTCTGCGACAATCCGGTCCTGTTTCCGAACATGGCTATGTCGGGGGGAACGTTGGTAGCGGGAGAGGGACTCGAACCCCCGACCCCAGGATTATGATTCCCGTGCTCTAACCAGCTGAGCTACCCCGCCACAGGGTCGCGAACGGCAGCTAAGGCCGATCTCGCGAACGCGCGGCATATAAGGAAGGGGGCGGCGGGAAGTCAAGCAAAGTGGGGCTGATTTTGACGCCAGAATCGGCCGCGTTGTGCATCAGGCTCGCGGCAGGCTCGCGGGAAGTCGCCCTCACCCGGAATCCGCGCCTTTGCGCGGATTCCGGCCTCTCCCCGCAAGCGGGGAAGCGGCGAAGGAAGAACTGCCGAAACTAGCTTATTTCGGCTTGATCGTGGGGTCGCCGCCGGGGCTGCCGGGGGGCGGGATGACGGGCATGCTGCCGCCCGTGCTCGGCGCGGGGGCGTGCATGTCGGGGTCGACGCCGGCGGGCGGGCAGAGCACGCCGTCGGATTTGGCGAGCTTGTCGCCGAGCGGTTCCCGCGACTGGCCGGTCGTCGTGCCGTCGGGTGCGGTGGCGCGGTTCGGGCGGTCCTGCGGCGTACAATCGGCCGTGTGCTGAAGGGATGGCGGCGCGGTCTGTTGCAGCGGCGTCGCCGGGGCGGGCGGGGCCTGCGCGATCGCGGCGCCGGAGGCGACGATCACAAGGCCCGCAAGAATGAGGTTTGATGTCGTGCGCATGGGAGGGAAACGCGCGAAGCGCACGCCCTGTTCCCTCCGCTGAACATTACGATTTGTGGTAGCGGATCAGCGAGAAATGGCCCATCGGCGGCATGGGGCGGCGTTCGGCGAGGGTGACACCGCCGTGTTTGGCGGCCCAGTTGACGAGGCGGTCCCACGGGAATTCCGGGCGCCAGCCGAGGCGGCGGGCGATCGGCGCGAAGGCCAGTTCGAACAGCTTGCGCGGGCCGCTCTCGGCGCCGATGTGGTTGACCAGGATCAGCTCACCCCCGGGCTTGAGCACGCGCACGAACTCGTCGAGCGTGCCCTCGGGGTCGGGCACCGCCGTGATGACATATTGCGCGACCACCGCATCGAAAGCACCATCGGGGAACGCGAGGTTCTTCGCGTCCATCACCGAGAGCACTTCGACATTGGAGAGGCGCAGGGTTCGCACGCGTTGTTGCGCCTTGCGCAGCATCGGCTCGGAAATGTCGACGCCGCAGATTCTTGTGGTGCGCGAATAATCCGACAGCGACAGTCCGGTGCCAACACCGACGTCGAGGATACGGCCGCCGATGCGGTCGGCCTCCGCGATGGTCGACTGCCTTCCGGCATCGAACACCTTGCCGAACACGAGATCGTAGACCGGCGCCCAGCGGCCATAGGCCTTTTCGACCCCGGCCCGCGAGATGTCTGCTGCCATGCCCCCTGCCCCGGAAATTATCTAGCCGCGGACCGCTTCCACCAGCGGCCTCGCCGTGCTCGTCGCGACCTTCGCGGCAGCGCTTTGGATGAAGCCGCCGCCAAGCACGCGCGCCTGCCCCGCGGGCGCGTCGTAGAACACACAAGCCTGGCCCGGCGAGACGCCCTCTTCGCCGGCGACGAGCTCGACCTCGTATTGACCGTTCGCACCGCGCAGCCAGGCCGGCTGCGGCGCGCGGGTCGAGCGCACGCGGACGAACAACTCCAGACCAGCACCAATCGCGCGATCGATGTCGCCGCCGCCGATCCAGTTGACGTCGCGCAAGGCGATGCGATGCATCTTCAGCGCCTCGCGCGGGCCGACGACGACGCGGCGGTTGGCGGCATCGAGTCGCACCACGAACAGCGGCGCGCTGGCGGCGATGCCGAGGCCGCGGCGCTGGCCGACGGTGAAGTTGGCGATGCCGTGATGCTGGCCGAGCACGCGGCCGTCGAGATCGACGATGTCGCCGGGGTCCATCGCGTTTGGACGGAGCCGGGTGATGATGTCGGTGTAACGGCCGGTGGGCACGAAGCAGATGTCCTGGCTGTCGTGCTTGTCGGCGACCGAGAGACCGAAGCGGCGCGCGAGCTCGCGCGTCTCGGGCTTGGTCATGTCGCCGAGCGGGAAGCGCAGGAAGTCGAGCTGCTGCTGCGTCGTCGCGAACAGGAAGTAGCTCTGGTCGCGGTCGCTGTCGGCAGCGCAGACCAACGCGCGAGAACCGTCGTCGCGGCGGCGCGAGGCGACGTAATGGCCGGTCGCTAGTGCCTGCGCGCCGAGTTCACGCGCGGTCTTCAGGAGGTCACGGAATTTGACACTGCGGTTGCACTCGATGCAGGGGACCGGCGTCTCGCCGAGCGCGTAAGAGTCGGCAAAGTTGTCGATGACGGACTCGCGAAAGCGGTCCTCGTAATCGAGCACGTAATGGGGAATGCCGAGCTTGGCCGCGACGTCGCGGGCGTCGTGGATATCCTGGCCGGCGCAGCAGGCGCCCTTGCGGTGGGTGGCCGCGCCATGATCGTAGAGCTGGAGCGTGATGCCGACGACGTCGTAGCCCTCGGCCTTCAACAGCGCAGCCGTCGTCGAGGAGTCGACGCCGCCCGACATGGCAACGACGACCCTGGTATCCTCAGGACGACCTTCGAGATCCAGACTGTTGAGCATGGGCCTAAGCTGACGTGACGGCGATGATCCACGATTCCTGTTGCCTTGAGCCGGGACGTCAGCGGTCCCCGGGAACCTGAGTTCCCTCGGGGGCACTGGCTGGCCCGGTCGAAGCGGCTGGGAGCACCCTTTAATATAGGCGGCATTCCGGTGAAGCAATCGCGCCCGCCCCAAGCTTGGGGCAATTCTTGCCGGGGCGGCAGAAATGCCGGGGCTTTGAGGGGGCCGATGGCAGTGACGCTCAATCTTCAAGCTACTGATTTTACTGTATAAAATAACGATACACGGAACTGGCCCGCTCCTTGCTGACCTTCTGGCCGGAAGATGTTTTCAAGGGGTCGCCTGTGGTTGGTGTCACGTCAGACGTAGCGGCAAGCGCGCAGGTGTCCAGCGCGCAGCAGAAGCCTGCCCGGTCGCAGAGCACCAAGGACACCACGCCGAGTGACTCCTTCGGTTCGCTGGTCGACAGCAACACCCAGGCCATCAGCAACAGCGCTCCACCCTCGGCCCAGGACCCTGCACCGCGGCGGAGCGATTCATCGTCGTCCTCGTCGCCCGACAAGAGCACGCGCGACAGCTCTTCGACGGACCAATCCTCGCAGAGCAAGGCGAACGACAACACCGATTCCTCGACGCAAGTCTCCAGCGATACGCCGTCGGGTCCGACCAAGGCGCCCGCCAAGACCAAGGACAAGGCTGACGCCTCCGCCAGCAAATCCGGCGACAAGTCCGAGGACACCAAGGACGACAAGACCGACAGCACCGACGGCCTCGCCGCCGCGGTGGATGCCTCTGCCGCCGCGCAAACCGCGACGCCGGCGGTGGTGGATCCGAATGCCGTTCCCGTTGCCGCGCCCGTAGTGCCTGTCGACCCGAACGCCGCGACCAACCAGGCCGCCGATACCCCCTCCTCCCCGCTGACGATCGCCGCCGCCGGCATCGCCGCCAGCGCCTCCACCGCCGCGCAGATCGCCGGCACCAAGACGGATGCGACCGGCAAGACCACCAAGACCGGCGACGCCAAGACCACCGACGCAAAGGCCGCGCTCACCGATGCGGCCAGCGATGCGACCGACGCCACCGCGACCGATGCCACGGCCACTGCCGCGCAGCTCACCGCGGTCGATCAGGGCACGCCGAAGACCTCGTTCAAGGCGGCGGCAACCGCGCAAGGCCAGACCGACGTCTCCAATATCGGCCAGGACGCGACCAAGACCGCGCAGACTGCGGCCACCGCGCCAAATCCCGCGACCGCGACGACCGCGGCCAATGCCGCGCATCCGCAGGCCGCCAAGCCGCAGGCTGACGCGACGACTGCCGATGGCAAGCCAGCCGCCACCGATAGCAAGGCGGATGCCACTCCGGCCGCGCCGACCACGCACGCCCATGCCGACACGCAGGCGGTTGCTGCTGCGACCGACGCCAGCGCACAAGCCGCCAACGCCGTGCAGGCGCCGCTGACCAACACGACCTCGGCGGCCACCGCATCCACCGCGACGCTGACCGCGACCGCGGCCAACCCGAATGCGGTGCCGATCAGCGGCATCCCGGTCGAGATTGCGGCTGCCGCGCGCTCCGGCAAGACGCGCTTCGACATCAGCCTCGATCCGATCGACCTCGGCCGCATCGACGTCCGCATCAATGTCGATCGCAACGGCCAGGTCACCTCGCATCTCACCGTCGAGAAACCCGAGACACTGCAGATGCTGCGGCAGGACGCGCCGCAATTGCAGCGCGCGCTCGACGATGCCGGCCTCAAGACCGGCAGCAACGGGCTCTCCTTCAGCCTGCGCGACCAGAATTCATCGGGGCAGAACACCGGGCACAACAACGACAATGGCAGCAATTCCCGCCGGCTGATCATCAGTGAGGATGATCAGGCCGCGGCCGCGCCCGTCAGCCGCAGCTATGGCCGTATGCTCGGATCGAGCAGCGGCGTCGACATCAGAGTGTGAGGAGTAATTCGACATGACCACCACGAATTCCGCCACCGCGCCTGCGGTCGTCTCCGGCACGACACAGACCTCGTCATCGTCCTCCTCGTCGAGCTCGAGCCTGGGCTCGTCCACGGGAGCGACGCTCGCCGGCAATTTTCAGACCTTCCTGACGCTGCTGACCACGCAGCTGCAGAACCAGAATCCGCTCGATCCGCTCGACACCAACCAGTTCACCCAGCAGCTGGTGCAGTTCGCCGGCGTCGAGCAGCAGCTCAAGACCAACGACTCGCTCTCGCAGCTCGTGACCTTGCAGCAGACCACGCAGGCGACCCAGGCGCTCGGCTTCGTCGGCAAGACCGCCGTGGTCGACGGCACCACCGCGACGATGACGAACTCGTCGGCGACCTGGCATCTCAACGTGCCGACCGACGCGACCGTCGACATTTCCGTCGCCAATGCCAGCGGCCAGACGGTGTTCACCGGCAAATATACCGCCGGTGCTGCCAGCGACGTTCCCTTCACCTGGAACGGCCAGGGCAATGACGGCACGCAATGGCCCGACGGCAAATACACGATCACCGCGACGGGCAAGGATGTCGCGAACAACAATGTCGGCATCGCCGCGCAGGTACAGGGCACGGTCAGTTCCGTCGACCTGACCCAGTCGCCGCCGCTGCTCACCATCGACGGCAACAGCTACACGCTGAGCCAGGTGAAGAGCATCGTCGCGACCAGCAGTAATTAAGGGCGATTCCGCCGCGACATAAGCGGTGCCGTCCTGGCGAAGCCAGGACCCATGATCACCGACGTCATTTCGAACCGAGGACGCAACCTCGGGTTCTCGCCAAACTTCGCCCTGGGGTCATGGGTCCCGTATCCTTGCCGGGACGACAGTTCGGGCCTTGGCGAGCAGCCCACAGGCCTCGTTTATTAGTAAAGCATTTACGAAGACCCCGCTCGGCCGCCTGAATCCGCGTATTCAACCCGCCGGGCCAGCGTCGTTCCAGCCAGTTTCAACGAGAATTGTATTGAAGCCTTAGGCTTAGCGGATTTTTAAGCCGGCCCGCGTAGGGTTACGGCGTGAGTTCAGTGGTTGAGAGTTTGTGAGTACGCCATGACAGAACCCCATCGCCCGAGGGTAAAATACGTCATCGGGCCGGACGGCAGTCCGCTGACGATTGCAGATCTGCCCGCACCCGGCACCAAACGCTGGGTCATCCGCCGCAAGGCCGAAGTTGTCGCCGCCGTCCGCGGTGGACTTCTCTCGCTCGAGGAGGCCTGCAGCCGTTATACCCTGACGGTCGACGAATTCCTCTCCTGGCAGTTTTCCATCGACCAGCATGGTCTGGCGGGTCTTCGCACCACCCGCATTCAGCAATATCGCCAGTAAGCAATCCGGAAATCTGCTGCCTTTGACGAAAATCGGCCCCGCCCTGCGAGGCCGATTTTTTTCATGTTTCCTTTTGGCGCTACTTTTGTCCCAGCTCTTAATCTTCGTTAACCATATCGAAACCATCACCTAGGCAATAATTGCCCACTCGGCCGCTCTTGGATTGCGGATCGATTTCTCGGGGCGGTTGCTTGCAAGGTCTTGCGGACTTTTTAAAAGGTATCGGTGCCGCCCGTTTCGGGGCGATGATCGCGGTCACCGCCGCGCTCATCGGTTTCTTTGCCTTCGTCATCATGCGGGTCACCACGCCGCAGATGACGACGCTGTTCACCGACCTCTCGGTTGAAGATTCTTCCAGCATTATCAAAGACCTGGAACGCCAGGGCATCCAGTTCGAGCTGCGCAATGAAGGCACCATCATCATGGTGCCCAAGGACAAGGTCACGCGCCTGCGGATGAAGCTCGCCGAAGGCGGCCTGCCCAAGGGCGGCGGCGTCGGCTACGAGGTCTTCGACAAATCGGACGCGCTCGGCACCACCTCTTTCGTCCAGAACATCAATCATCTGCGCGCACTGGAGGGCGAGCTCGCCCGCACCATCCGCGCCATTGACCGGATTCAGGCTGCCCGCGTCCATTTGGTGCTGCCGGAGCGCCCGTTGTTCGCGCGCGAGGCGCCGGAGCCGTCGGCCTCGATCGTCGTGCGGGTCCGCGGCTCGCTCGAGGCCCAGCAGATCCGCGCCATCCGTCATCTCGTCGCTTCCGCCGTCAACGGGTTGAAGCCGCAGCGGGTGTCGATCGTCGATGAAGCCGGCCAGCTCCTCGCCGACGGCGCCGCCACCGATCCGGAGCAGGCCGCAGGCGACGACCGGCGCATCGCCTTCGAAAAGCGGCTGCGCAAGCAGGTCGAGGACATCGTCTCCTCCGTGGTCGGCTCGGGCCGCGCCCGCGTCGAGCTCTCCGCCGATTTCGACTTCAACAAGATCACCCAGACCTCGGACAAGTACGATCCCGAAGGCCGCGTGCTGCGCTCGACCCAGACCCGCGAAGAGCAGAGCATGACCGCCGACAATAACGGCCAGGTCACGGTCAACAACGAGCTTCCCGGCCAGCAGCAAAACAGCGGCCCGGCGGCGAAGGACCAGAGCAAGAAGACCGAAGAGACCAACAATTACGAGATCTCGCGCACCACCAAGACCGAGGTGACCGAGGCCGGCCGGGTCAACCGCATCTCGGTCGCAGTGCTGGTCGACGGCATCTACGCCAAGAACGAGAAGGGCGAGCTCGCCTACACCGACCGCAGCAAGGAGCAGCTCGACCGCATCGCCACCCTGGTGCGCTCGGCGATCGGCTTCGACCAGAAGCGCGGCGACCAGGTCGAGGTCGTCAACCTGCGCTTCGCCGACGCTCCCTCCACCGCCCCGATCGCCGAGCCCTCCGGCTTCCTTGGCATGCTCCAGTTCACCAAGGACGACATCATGTATTTCGTCGAGCTCGGCGTGATGATGCTGCTCGGCCTGGTCGTGATGTTCATGGTGATCCGCCCGCTGGTGAAGCGGATCCTCGCCTCCGACGAGGTCGCCGCCGCCATCTCCGGCGTGCTCGCCGGCCCAGCAGCCTCGGACGAGGCGGCGCCGGCCACCGGTCAGTCGCTCCTGCCGAGCGGCGCCGCCAGCGCGATCGACGTCGCCACCATCCAGGGCCAGGTCCACGCCCAGTCCGTTCATCGCGTCGGCGAACTCGCCGAGCGCAACCCCAACGAAACCGTCGCCATCATCCGCCAGTGGCTGACCGAACCCACGAAATGATCGAGTGAACTGACATGGCCGCTTCCCTGCAAAATGCCAATTCGAGCGACATCACCAGCGTGATCTCGACGCTCGGCCAGCGTGCCGGCAGCCGCACAGGCGGCGGCAAGATCGAAACCGTGGCGGGACCGAAGCGCGCCGCGATCCTGATGCTGGCGCTCGGCGAACAATACGGCGGCAAGATCTGGTCGCTGCTCGACGACGACGAGGTGCGCCAGCTGTCGCTGGAAATGTCCACGCTCGGCACCGTCGAGGTCGACACGGTCGAGGACATGCTGCTCGAATTCGTCTCGCGCATGTCGGCCTCGGGCGCGCTGATGGGCAATTTCGACGCCACCGAGCGGCTGCTCCAGCAATATCTGGCGCCTGAGCGCGTCAACGGCATCATGGACGAGATCCGCGGCCCCGCCGGTCGCAACATGTGGGAGAAGCTCTCCAACGTGCAGGAAGAGGTTCTCGCCAACTACCTCAAGAACGAATATCCGCAGACCATCGCGGTGGTGCTGTCGAAGCTGAAGCCGGAGCATGCCGCGCGCGTGCTCGGCATCTTCCCCGAAGAGCTCGCGCTCGACGTCGTCAACCGCATGCTGAAGATGGAGGCGGTGCAGAAAGAGGTGATCGAGAGCGTGGAGAAGACGCTGCGCACCGAATTCATGTCGAACCTGTCGCAGACCCGCCGTCGCGACGCCCACGAGGTGATGGCGGAAATCTTCAACAATTTCGACCGCCAGACCGAAACCCGCTTCATCACGTCGCTCGAAGAAGAGAATCGGGAATCGGCCGAGCGCATCAAGGCGCTGATGTTCACCTTCGACGACCTCGTGAAGCTCGATTCCGGATCGGCCCAGACCCTGATGCGCAACGTCGACAAGGACAAGCTCGGCGTGGCGCTGAAGAGCGCCAACGAGGATGTCCGCAACTTCTTCTTCGGCAACATGTCCTCGCGCGCCGCCAAGATGCTCCAGGACGACATGGCCGCGATGGGCCCGGTGCGCCTGCGCGACGTCGACGAGGCCCAGGCGCTGCTGGTCAATCTCGCCAAGGACCTCGCCGCCAAGGGCGAGATCATGCTGACCAAGAACCGCGCTGACGACGAACTGGTGTATTGATGGGCGCTCCGGCCAAATTCCTGTTCGATACCGACTTCGCCGCACCCGACCGGACGCGCGAGAAGGCCGCGACCGCGACCGAGATCGCGCAGAAGGTCGCGGAAGCCGAAGCGCGCGCCTATCAGGACGGCTTTGCCGCCGGTCAGCGCGAAGCCAAGGCCGAAAGCGACCGCCGCGTCGCGCTCGCCATGGAAGAGATCAACATCTCGATCCGCGGCATCGCCTCCGGCATCGGCAGCATCGAGACCAAGATGGAGACCGAGGCCGTCGACGTCGCGGTCGCGGTCGCGCGCAAGCTGTGCGCCGACCTGGTCGCCGCCGAGCCGCTCGGCGAGATCATGGCGCTGGTCAAGGACTGCTTCTCGCATCTGGTCGCGACGCCGCATCTGGTCGTGCGCATCAACGACGCGCTCTACGACAGCGCCCGCGAGAAGATCGAGCGGCTCGCCAAGCAGAGCGGCTTCGAAGGACGGCTGGTGATCCTGGCCGAGCCTGAAATTGCCACCGGCGACTGCCGGATCGAATGGGCCGATGGCGGCGTCGTGCTGGAGCGCAGCGCCATCGCGGCCAAGATCGACGACATGGTCGGACGCTATATTGCGTCCCGCAAGGGGAACTAAGCCATGAGCGAGAACGACGGACAGGTCCCGCTGCCCGATCTCAACGGGCCGTTGCCGCCTGCCGGCGCCGACATCGGCTACAACGAGGACGAATATGCCTCGCGCGTCGCCGCAGACCTCGAGGCCGTGTTCGACGTGCCGGTGCAGGTCTCGGCGGTGCTCGGCCGCTCCAAGATGGATGTCGGCGAGCTCCTGAAGCTCGGACCCGGCACCGTGCTCGAGCTCGATCGCCGCGTCGGTGAGGCCATCGACATCTACGTCAACAACAAGCTTGTCGCCCGCGGCGAAGTCGTCCTCGTCGAGGACAAGCTCGGCGTGACCATGACCGAAATCATCAAGACCGAACGCAGCTAGCGCCACAGACATAGAGCGCGGCAGCGCGAACAGACGGACAGGAGACTCACATGCGGCTTCTCATCGTTGGCACATTGAAGGGCCAGCTCACCACCGCCACCAAGATCGCGATGGAGAACGGCGCCACCGTGACCCACGCCGAGGATCACGAGCAAGCGATGCGCGTGCTGCGCGGCGGCAAGGGCGCCGACCTCCTGCTGGTCGACGTCGCGCTCGACATCCGCGACCTCGTGATGCGGCTCGAGGCCGAGCACATCCACGCCCCGATCGTCGCCTGCGGCATTACCAACGACGCCCGCGCCGCGGTCGCCGCGATCCATGCCGGCGCCAAGGAATACATCCCGCTGCCGCCGGAGCCGGAGCTGATCGCAGCCGTGCTCGCCGCCGTCGCCAATGATTCCCGCGAGCTGGTCTATCGCGACGACGCCATGGCGCGCGTCATCAAGCTGGCGCAGCAGATCGCCGGCTCCGACGCCTCGGTGATGATCACCGGCGAATCCGGAACGGGCAAGGAAGTGCTGGCCCGTTACGTCCACACCCGCTCGGCCCGCGCCAAGCGCCCGTTCATCTCGATCAACTGCGCCGCGATCCCCGAGCATCTGCTGGAATCCGAGCTGTTCGGCCATGAGAAGGGCGCCTTCACCGGCGCGATCGCCCGCCGCATCGGCAAGTTCGAGGAGGCCACCGGCGGCACGCTGCTGCTGGACGAAATCTCCGAGATGGACGTTCGCCTGCAATCAAAGCTGCTCCGCGCCATCCAGGAGCGCGTGATCGACCGGGTCGGCGGCACCAAGCCTGTCGCCGTCGACATCCGCATCATCGCGACCTCGAACCGCAATCTGGCGGACGCGGTACGCGAAGGCACGTTCCGCGAGGATCTGCTGTTCCGCCTCAACGTCGTGAATCTGAAGATCCCGCCGCTGCGCGAGCGCCCTGCCGACATCATGGAGCTCGCCCAGCATTTCGTGAAGAAATATGCCGAGGCCAATGGCGTGCCGATGCGCCCCATTTCGGCCGAAGCCAAGCGCGTGCTCTCGACCAACCGCTGGCAGGGCAACGTTCGCGAGCTCGAAAACACCATGCACCGCGCGGTGCTGATGGCGCAGGGCGACGAGATCGGCCCCGATGCGATCCTGACGCCGGACGGCGACCGCCTCGATCTCGCCAAGACGGCACCCGCCGTGGCGCATGCCACCATGGCCGCCGAGCAGGTCACGCGGGCGCTGGTCGGCCGCACCGTCGCCGACGTCGAGCGCGACTTGATCCTGGAGACGCTGAAGCACTGCCTCGGCAACCGGACCCATGCCGCCAACATCCTGGGCATCTCGATCCGTACGTTGCGCAACAAGCTCAACGAATACGCCGACGGCGGCATCCCGATCACGCCCGCCGGTACGCCGGGGGAATATCCGCGGATGCCGATGGTGGGGGCGTAAGCCGCCTCCACGCGGAATCAGAGAGAATGCGAATGCCCGGGCCAAGTCCCGGGCATTCTCGTTTTGCGGGCTGCCCGCCTCGTCATTGCGAGTGCTCTTCGCATATCGGGACCGCGTTACGTGACTAGGCCATGACGGCGGCAGGCCCTATAACCGCTCGCGACACCCACGCGAGGAACCACATGTCTGAAGCTCAAATCACGGATTGGCTGGCGTCGCAGCGGCAGGCGATGATCGATCTGTTGCGCGACGTCGTGAACATCGATTCCGGGTCGTATGACAAGGACGGCGTCGATGCGGTCGGTGCGCGGTTCGAGCGGCATTTTTCCGAGCACGGCATTCCGTCGCGCAGGGAAAGTCACGGCACGTTTGGCGATGCCATTCATGCGGAGGTGGCAAAGCCCGGCAGCAACGAGAAGCCGGTGCTGTTGATGGGGCATCGCGACACCGTGTTCGGCAAGGGCGAGGCCGGGCGCCGTCCGTTCACGATCAAGGACAAGCGCGCCTACGGACCCGGCGTTGCCGACATGAAGGCCGGCGTCGTGATGAACATCTTCGTCGCCACAGCCTTCCACAAATTCGGCGGCAACCCGCATCCGATCAGGCTGCTGATCACCTCTGACGAGGAGATCGGCTCGCCCTCGTCGCGGCCGGTGATCGAACGCGAGGGGCGCTCCGCGCGCGCCGTGTTCAATTCCGAGCCGGGCCGCCCCACCGGCAACGTCGTCACCAGCCGCAAGGGCGGCATCTTCATGCATATGGCCATCACCGGGAAGGCTGCGCATTCCGGCGCCAACTTCGCCGCAGGTATCAGCGCGATCAGCGAGCTCGCGCACAAGATCATCCAGATCCACGCGCTGACCGACCTCACCAAGGGCATCACGCTCAATGTCGGCCTCATCTCGGGCGGCCAGTCGGTCAACACGACGGCGCCCTATGCCGAGGGCCAGATCGACATGCGCTATGTCGATCCGAAGGATCGCGCCACGGTCATGGCCGAGATCGAGCGGATCATCGCGACACCTTCCGTGCCCGGCACCGGCGCGACGCTGACGATCAAGGGCGAGTTCGTGCCTGTCGTGCAGAGCGAGAGCTCGAAGGCGCTGTTCGAGAATTATCAGGCCGCCGCAAAGCAGGCCGGCCTCGCCACGCTGCAGGGCGAGTTCTCCGGCGGCTGCGCCGATTCCGGCTTCACGGCCGCGGTGGGGACGCCGACCATCTGCGGCGTCGGGCCCGTCGGCGGGCTCGCGCATTCGCCGGAAGAATATCTCGAGCTCGACAGCATCGTGCCGCGCGCGCAGGCGCTGGCCCTGGCGATCTTGCGGGGATAGTCGTCATCCATTCCGTCAAGCCCGGCCATGACGAGGAGAGAGTCCTCACGAATAACTCGGTGCGTCCGGCTTGCGGAAAATATGGATGGGATCGCCGGGCACGAAGGGCTGCCCGCGGAACATCGCATAGGCGTAGAGCGCGAGATAGACGATCGCCAGCGCGCCGACGGCATAGAAGGCCCAGGTCCCGACGCGCTTCATAGCTCCGCTCCATGGCCGTCCCGCCATGGGAGGCTGAGGGCGCTTCTAGAGCGATGAGGGAGAAAAGGCCAGCCCGCGCGGCGTCTCGATGCGGCGATCAAACGCCGCGGAGGCCGCGCACTGGAACACTGATCGCGGCGAGTCCCAAAGCGTCCTCGTCGTGATCCACCGCGACGTACTGGCCGTGCCAATAGGCCAGCGCCGCATTGCGGGTTGAATTCCTGACGGACCTGACGCGGCCGATGACGATGCCGTGCGAATGGCGCTCGACGATGTCCTCGACTTCGCAATCGACCGCCGACAACGCGCCGACCAGCAGCGGCACGCCGGAGACGGCCGTGACCCATTGGGCGCCCGCAAAACGCTCGGCCCCCTTCAGCCCGTCCTTGCCGGCAAAGCGCTCGGCGACATCGAGCTGATCGGCGGCGAGGATGTTGACGCCGAAGGCGCCGTAGCGGCGGATCAGCGGAAAGGACGAGGCATCGCGGTTGATGCTGACCAGCAGCGTCGGCGGGTCGACCGACAGCGAGGTCACCGACGTCACGGTCATGCCGGTGACGTCCTTGCCCCGTCCGGCGGTAATGACGCTGACGCCGCCGGTGAGATGGCGCATGGCGCCGCGAAAATCGGCGGACGAGACGGGAATTTCGGTCATGAGCTCGCGAGGGACTGGATTCATGGCATGCTCCCCGAAGCGGGGTTCCCCTCTATTTAGGCACGATCGTCCGCCGACGAAAGATGGCTCAGGATCGAGCCTTCGAGGCCGGCGAGCTCGATTGATCGTTCAAGCGCTCGACGGAATAGAAAAACGCGAAAACAACCCCATGCACAGTAGCCGGGGCGCGCCGAGCAATCGATTGCGCATAATCCGAATATTGTTTGACGCGTCGGGCAAAACACTGGCATGATGCCATCATCGCAGGTGCCCTGGACGGAGCCTTCTCACCGGGCTAGTGCTGCCACGTCATCGGCAGATTCTGCAAACCGCGGAACGCCCAGCCGCCGATCCGCACCGGCTCGTCGCCGGCGAGCTCGAATTGCCTGGCGCGCGCAAACAATGTCGGCAGCGCGACGTCGGCTATCATCGCGCGCGAGGCCCAGGCGCCGGCGCAGAAATGCGGGCCGGCGCCGAAGGCGACGCTCTTGGCTGTATCGCGCCGCACGTCGAATTCGTCGGCGCGCTCAAAATGCTTCTCGTCCCGGTTGGCGGACCCGAACATCAGGAATACGCGCTCGTCCATCTCGAAGGAAATATCGCGAATGCGCCACGGCCTGGCGATGCGCCGCGGCGACATGCCGATCGGCGAGATCCAGCGGGCATATTCCTCGAACGCCTCGAGCCACGTCACCTCGCCTTTGCGCACGAGATCGAGTTGCTCGGGATGCGTCAGCAGCGCCCACACCGTGCCGGCGATCGCCTTGCGCGGCTCGTTCTGGCCGCCTGATATCGCGAGTTTCACATTGGCGCGCACGCTCTCCATCGCCATGCCGGAGGCGAGCAGCACGCCGAGGATGCTTTGATCCGGGTTCCTGCGCATCACCGGCAGGATGTCGTCGATCGCGGCATCGATGCCCGCGGTCGCAGCGTGACAGCGCGCCTCGACCGCGGGATCGCCGCCGTAATTGGCGATGCCCTCGATCATGCCTTGCGACCACGCATCCATGTCGGCAAAGCCGATATTGGTGAGGCCGGTGATCGACTTCAGGCACTCGCCGGAGAACGGCAGCGCGAAGTCGCGCATGAAGTCGATACGTCCCGGCGCGATGGCGTCGATGATGCGGTCGGCATGGGCCTGGAACAGCGCCGTCCAGTGCGCCTTCACCGTTTTCGGCGACACCGTCGGAAACATCGCGCGCCGCTCGATTTGATGCGCCTCGCCGTCCTTGCGCATCATGTTGTGGCCCATCAAACGGTTCATCAGGCCGGCGGGCTGGTGCGAGGAGAATACGTCGATCTGCTTCTCGGAGATCGAGATGTCGTCGCGGCTCGCCAACAACGTCGAGCCGAGTTGCGGCACGTAGGCGATCGGCGCTTCCTTGCGCAGCCTTGCAAGCATCGGATAGGGGTCGGCCCAGAATGCGCTGGGGTCGATGTCGATGCGTGGCGCGGTGCTCAAGGCCGTCTCCCCGGAGTTTGCTCCGGCCAGACTAGCGAACTCCGCTGCCGGCGTCTGTCCCTAGCGATAGGGACGGACGGCATTGGCCGCGCGCCTTCACGAGTGTGAAACGCCTTCATCGTCATCCGGACGAAGAGGCGGTTCGCATCGCTCTGGAAAATTTCTCGAAATCCTCCGGACGCTTCATCATCCTCTTTGTGAGCTCCAGCTGTTTTGGCAAATCCCCTGCAAACCGTTCAAACGCCGCGCGCGCACGCGGCAAATCTCCAGTGGCAACCGAACTCAGCACAAGCGCACGGATAGCGATTGTGAAATTCGGGTTCTCTTGATAGGCGCGCTCGGCCCAAAGATGAGCCTCATTGTGCTGACCCAGCAGAAAATGCGTCATTGCGATGATCGACATGATCTGGACCCGGAGCGGTCCTGCCGGATTAAGCCGGAGCGCCCGCGCCTCACACTCCAGCGCGCGGGCATGCTCACCAAGATACATGGCACCCGCGCCGAGCACGAACCATCCCTGTGCGGAATTGACATTGAGATTGACTGCCCGTTCGGCCAGGGCCGTCCCTCGCTCTGAATCGTCAAAAATGCCGATCGTGATCGCTGCATGCACCAGAATTTCCGCATCGTCGCCGTCGAGTTCGATGGCTTTCTGGATATGGCGCATTGCCTTCGCACGTAGAGATTCTACACCGGAGTCGTGGCCCACCATGTAGCGGTCAGTGTAACAGGCTGCCAAAAGCGCATGGGCCAGGGCGTAGCCAGGCTGTAATGCGATCGCGCGTTCCAGCTGGGCGAGCGCTTTTTCATTGTCTTCGAGGCGCCGAGAGACCCGGAGGGCCTGCGCTTGAAGGACGCAGTCATACGCATGCAGACTATCAGGTCGCTGCTGTTGTGCCCGGGCAACCTCGGCGGTGCGAACCTTGGGTAAAATTGCGGTCACCACTTGCTCGGTGACTCGATCCTGCAACAGGAAGATATCTTCGAGCGTGCCATCCAGCTTGTCGGCCCAAAGATGCATGCCCGAGGCCGCATCGATCAACTGACCCGTGATGCGCACGCGCCCCTTCGCGTTGCGAACGCTGCCTTCGAGCACGTAACGTACCCCGAGTTCGCGACCAACCTGCTGGTGGTGTGCGACCTTGCCCTTGTAGGTGAAGCTGGAATTGCGTGCGATGACGAAAAGCGACTTGAAGCGAGATAATGCCGTAATGATGTCTTCCACAATCCCGTCCGCGAAATACTCCTGTTCCGGATCCGAGCTCAGGTTGGTGAAGGGAAGGACGGCTATCGAGGGCTTATCGGGAAAGGAGAGAGCGGGCTGCGGCAGATTTTCCGGGTTGTCCGCCGAGGCCGCCGCTGCGGGACCTTCCGATTCCCGCACTGTTGCGACAAAGCGGAAGCCCTTTCGTGGCAATGTCTTGATGAGGCGCTGTTCCTCGCCGGTATCGCCGATGGCGCGTCGAGCGGCATTCAGTCGCGTCGTGAGTGCAGTCTCGGAGACGACACGCCCCTTCCAGATGGCGTCCATCAGGTCATCCTTGCTGACGACACGCTCCCTGTTGCGGACCAGGTAGTTCAGCAGGTCGAAGACCTGCGGGGGAATGGCGACCAGTTCAGCGCGGCGGCGTAGCTCGCGACGATCGGTGTCCAAAGCGCAGTTCTCGAAGAGGTAACGCAAGCTGCCGTTCCCCCAAACAGCCTCCAAATATCGGGGCTGCAACACGCCGGTGAGGTGAAGATTAAGCTGCCGGTGACGAAAATGTAAGGATCAAGTAAAGCGTGCACGCTCATACCCCGGCATCCTCTGGGCCGAAACAACGCCCCAGAAGAGACCGCCATGAGCAACATAACAGCATCCACACAGCCGTTCGTGCTCGCCCGGCAAGCCCCTGGCTTCATTGGGCGATGCTGGAATGCGATTCAGGAGCGACGCGCACGCGAGAAAGTGCGAGCTGCGTTGTATGGCCTGAATGGCCGCGAGCTGCACGATATCGGCATTGCCCACTGCGATATCGAGCACATCGTCTCGCACCCGGAAGTCGACCCGCGAGGCATCTGACGGGAGCGCGGTGCCGGGCCGGTGACGTCTGCAACGGGTCCGGTCGCGCCGCCGGTCACGAACCCCTTCCCTGGCGGGGCAGTCCTCCGGTCCGCTCGGCAATGAACCGGGCTACGAACTCGGAAGCCGAGCCTGGCGTAAAGCCGAATCCGACGGATCTCACGAGACTGGAATGCGCGTGCTTGTCGGCCTCGCCCTCCCAGAGTTCGGCGTAGGCCCACAAGGTTTCGTCGTCCACGGCCTCGGCTGTCTCCCTCAGACGGCGGAAAATCGCTGCCGCGTTGCCCCGGCGGGGATCGGAGGGGCCCATCGAGCGCCACATCTCGGCCTGCTCGAAGAGTTCCCGAAGCGTCAGGCGAAGCGTCTCCACGTCGATTTGCATGGGAGGGAAGGCCCTCGAAGACAGATGGTTTCTCTGGATTGCCTGGTCGTCACGTGTCGCGTAGCCAGGCTCATTGCGCCGGCTGGCCGTTCGACGCGGACACGCCGCCGTCCACGGCGCTCGGCGCTTGGATAAAATGTCCCGAGGGGGGACGAGACGATCGGGTCGTCGGGAAGTCCTCGCTACCGCACCCCGGGGCCTTGTCCGGCAGTCGTCCAACATGCCGGACGCGACGCCAACTCCAGCGCAATTCGGTCGTTCCTAGAATGCGCCAGCCTGTCGTTCGGATATTCATTTGCGAGGCCTCACCGGAAGACGGCCATGAGAAGGCCGGCAAGGAAGATCACGAAGCCGATGGTGGCGATTCCCAGACAGATACGGGCCGGAAATGCATGGGTTTCAACGTGGGGGTCTCGGATCATGTCTCAGCTTCGCATCCGCGGGCCAGGCGATTTCAGCCACTCGCTCATGTGCAGGCCGGTGTCGCACTCGCGAGCTTTGCGCAACAGGTGCTCTCGCGCGCTACCTGGCGAAGATTTTCCGGCCCTTGCGCGCAGGCGATCGGCTTCCGCCATAAGGCGTGCCTCCAAGGACTCGGTTTGCTTGAACCGACGCCGGCGCTTGATCATGGAGCGCTCCTTTCTGGTCCGAGAGAGGTGCGAGCGCTGTGATGAGCGTTGCCATCACCCACGAACTGCTGCGGCAGCGGGGTGATGAGCGAAGCTTGCCAAAGGCGAAAAGCCGACACGACAACCTAGGTTAACGCGGTCGAAGCTTTATTTCTGGGTGCAACTGGAACTTGTCGCAGCGGGCCGCGCGGTGAGGTTCGGTCTAGGAACGTTGCCAGGTGCTGTCTGGTTGATAGCTCGGAGAACCAATCTCGATGCGCCGCAGCAGAACGCGACTCAAATACCAGATATCCGGCCAGGCTCGCCGACGCGATCGGCGAGTTGGCGTCGAGGAAGACGAAGAAGGTATCGAGGACTGGATGGTCGGCGGAGGCGACAGTCCGTCAACTTGAACTGCGAAAGCCGACGATCTCCTCGACCCTCGCTCGGGATGCCGCAAGTCCCTCCTGCGTTTCCCGCACGATCGCACGCGCCGCCAAAATGGCCTTGTCAGCGCGTTGCAAAGGATCATCCGCAGGGTTTGGTTTCAAAAGAACAGGCGCATACGGTCCGTTTTGTCTCGACAACACGGCCGCAGTGGCGTCGGTCACATGATGGACGACCGCAATGATCGACCCCTTGTCATCGAGCACCGGCCAGTTTTTCGGATGCCAATAGCGCACCTGCCATGGCCGGTCCTGCGGCTGGATGTCATATCGTTGCAGCGCCATGGTGTGCCCGCGCGCTTCATGAAGCACCTTTTCGAATGAAGCGCTCAGCTTGTTGACGCCATCTGCAAGTGTCGCATGCGGATTGTCGGGAAATGCCTCGAACATCTGCAATCCGGCGAGCGTGTCCCGCGACCGGATCACCTCGCGAAGATAGCTCTCGTTCGCATTGACGATCTTGAGGTCCGGCGTGAGCAACAAGACCGGGATCGGCGAATGTTCGAATAACCGACGCCAGGCGTTTTGTGCCTCGGCCATCAAGGCTTCCGGCGACCGAAAATTGGGTTGCGTGATGGTCATGGCAAGACCGTGACTTCAGGACAACACACCGACGGTGGGGGGGGGGGGTACCATACAATCAGGCGCCGAAGTTCGTATAGCCCCCTTTGCGAACGAAAAAAACCGCACGGAACACAGGGGCTTATGCGTGGAGAATTACGGCTCGAGCGCCTTCTGGATATCGTCTCGGTGCTGGATGAAGAGATCTTGGCTTGCGCAGAATTCGTCCAGCAGGCCTTTGGCCATTGTTACGTCGTGGCCGCGTCGCGCAAGATCATGAATCCGATGCTCCTGCTCGGCGATCCGTCGCTCACCTTCGGCAACATGCCGCTCCGCCTGCTCCAAATGGCGGACGTGCATCGCGCGATCGGCGACGGACAGGCGGCGAGGCATCGACCGCTCCCCTCTCAGGCGGGAGCACAATCGGTCTCTCAGCCACCGACGCCTGGGCATAGCCTTGGCCGATGATGCCGACAGCTTAGCACAAGTCGGCCCGGAATGCCCACTGGCAATGACAGATCCGCAATTGTGACAACTGGCAAGGGCCCTGACGATGTTGGACTTACGGGTTTGCCGCCGCCGCGGCGGTCGCCACATATTTCGTGTAGAATTCGGCGACGCGGCCGCGCCACATGCCGACGAACGCCTCTGACGTCACGTTATCCACCGACTTCCAGGTACGCTTGAACGCCGGAAGTGCATTGCCCCAGATCGCGCGTTTGCACCACCTCTCGCCCTTCTCCCTGCCTTCGCTGGTGGCGCACATGGATTTCCAGGCGGTGCGAGTGGGCCGGCTGATGTGCTCAGCGGCGCCTTCCCAGCCCTGCTGATGGATCAGGTAAAGATCGCTCATGTCCGGCTTGCGGTGCGTGATCCACTCGAACTGGATGCCTTCGGTAATGATCTTGTAGGCGGCCGCAACGGCGTTGTCGCGCGGGCTGCGAATCTGCCCGAAGCCGAACTTCCCGAACTCATACTGGCTCAGCTGAAACAGGCCGATATACGAGCCTGTGCGTTGATTGGGGTTGAAACCGGATTCGATCTTGGCAACCGCCATCATGAAATTGGAATCGAGACCGAACGCGTCGGAAGCGCGCTTGATCTCTTCTGCCGGCGTTCCGACCGGGATGTCCTTGAACGCACGCAAGACGATCTCCGCCGGCTTCTCGGCGGGCGGCAGCTCGGACCAGACGTAGTAGATCAGATAGCGGAAATCCTGCGTCGACGCCGCTTTCGGAGCATTGTCGGACGCATCGCGTGCGGCCGGCAGCGGCTGGACGATGTCCTGTCCCAACGACGCCAGTTTCGGCGCGACGGGCTCATCGGCGATTTCGGCCGCAGCGCTCAACGGCGCGGGACCTGCTGACGTCACCGCGCCAGGCTCTGCGCCTTCAGCCCGAAGCGCTGCTCCAAGTCTGGCGGATGCCTCCGCGTATTCTTCAGGCGTCGCCAAATTTGCAGGAGCCGCCATGTTCGCGGGGGCGGCCAAGTTCTTCGCAGGAACCGCAATGCTTGCAGGTGCCGCGATGTTTGCTGCCGCTTCCGGCATGACATCCGGCACGATCGCGGCCGGTCTGTTTGAGGCGGCCAGATAAAGTCCCACGCACGCGATGACACCGGCGATGCAGCTGGTGTGCAAAGCCTTCATTGCCCGAAGTCCACGGATGGCTTCTGTAACAAGGGTGTTCGCATGTTCCTGCGGCCTGTGGTCAGCCTCCTTCGTAAAATCTTAAGGTTTAAATGTGGTGAACGAGAGCGGGCGTTGATCCGACGATGGCGTTGGCGCTTCCGTGAGGAACGTCACACAATGGGGAGGCGCGGCACAGAGCACTCGCCTGTTTCCGCAAGAATCCGGGCATTTTGAACCGTGCGCGGAACAAGTGTGACCGACGTCGCAGAGCCGGGTGAAGGGTTCCAATATCTGCAACGGGATCGTTTCATGGATCGGAAGCACTCCCGTGAAGAACCATTTTGCACTGCTGGATCCGCTGCGCTTCGCCACCGCCCTCGGGGTCGCCATTTTTCACCAGATGTTCTGGTCCTGGGCCTGGGTCTCGATTGGCGTCTCCGGCTTCGAGCGTTACGTCTCCGCCGAAGTCATCTATCCGTCCGCTGCGCCCTTCACATGGTTCGGCTGGGTGGGCGTCGAGATCTTCTTTGTCATTTCCGGCTTCGTCATCGCGAATTCCGCGTGCAAATCGTCGCCGGGCGAATTTTTGCTCGGCCGCGCACTCAGGCTTTATCCGGCGGTTTGGGTTTGTGCGACCACGACCCTCCTCGTTTTGCTGATCTTCGGCAGTGGACCGGCATCCGAATTCATCCTGCCCTACATCCACGCCATGCTGATGGTCCCCAAGGGGGTTACGGGTCAGTGGCTTGATGGCGTCTACTGGACGCTGGCTGCCGAGACCGCGTTTTACGGGCTCGTGTACTGCGCCATGCTCACGAAGAAGGTCACGCTGAGGCACCTGGCTTTGGGTCTCACCATCTACAGCGCGATCTTCAACGCTTTCTCGCTGGTGGTGCTGTCGTGCACGACGCCGTCCGATTTGCCCTATCTCATCATTCTGATGTTTCGGGTGCCGGCCGCAGCATATTTGTTGAATCATGGCTGCTTCTTTGCGCTGGGCATCTGGCTGTTCATTTCCGCAAACAGGGAATTGACCAAGCTCGAACGCATCGCCGTCGCCGTCACCTGTCTTTCGGGGGCCGCGGAGATCTACTATTTTGCGTCGTTCTTCCTGACGAGCATTCCCGCCATCGCGGACCAGTCGGCGCTGGTGCCGATCGTGGTGTGGGGTGCCGCGGTGCTGCTCATCGCCTTCGCCGCGAACCGCAACAGGAACAGGCGCGCTGCTGGTATCGCTTCTCCCGAAGCGCCGGCCTATTGGAGAACGCTCGGCCTGATCACCTATCCGTTCTATCTCATGCACAACGTCGTCGGCACCGCGATCATTCGTGCGCTGGTCGATGCCGGCCTCGATGCCACCACGGCCGTGTGCGTCCAACTGGGCATCGTTGTCCTGATCTGCTGGTTCATTTGCGCGAAGGTCGAGCCCGCCATCAGGGGTGCGATGACCCAAACGATGACATATTTCGGACAGCTTCCGGAACGACTGCCAAAATCGAAGCGCCCGAGGTTTTCCCGGGGGCTGGGCCTTCGGCCGCCCGTCCCGGCAAGGATGATCGCTACGCTGCAATAGAAGATGGCCTGCTGGAGCCATCGCGCCTTAGACTGACTTGCTGAACTCGGCAGGACGCATCGGATGAAAGTCACCAGGGAGATGGTGGATGAAGACCTGCGCGGCCGATATGCCTTTGGACGGGTCATCGCAAGCTTCGTTCACACGAAATGGTTCTCTCTGCTCGTATTCCGTTTCTCTGCGGCCGTTTTACGGGGACGCAACATCAGGGGACTTATCTGCCGAGAGCGACACATTCCAAGCACGAATGGCGGGGCGCCCATTCGATTGAGAGTCTATCGACCAACCGCCGCAGCCGGACCGCTGCCGATCATGCTCTACATGCACGGTGGCGGTTACGTTCACGGGGTGCCTGAGCAGTTCGGCTCGATCCTCAAGGACTTCATCGATACGGAGCCGTGCATCATCGTCGCGCCGGACTATCGAAAGGCCGTTGAAGCGCCGTACCCGGCCGCATTCAATGACTGCTACGACACCCTGCTATGGATCAGGGATCATGCGGCCTGCCTCGGCGGAAGGGGTGACAAATTCATCGTGGCGGGCCATAGCGCGGGCGGAGGGCTCGCGGCCGCCGTCTCGCTCAAGGCGACCGATACCGACGACGCAAGAATAGCATTTCAGATGCCGGTCTATCCGATGATCGATGACCGGCAGACCAGCGCATCCGTCATCGGCAACGACGCACCCGTCTGGGATGAAAAAGCCAACAGACTGGCATGGGCCCGCTATCTCGACGGCGTGGAGACCATTCCGCCTTACGCGGCTGCGGCACGCTGCACGGACTACGCGAAATTGCCGCCGACGATCACGTTCGTCGGCAGTCTCGAGCCATTTCGGGATGAAACGAAAATCTACGTCGAGAACCTTCGCCGGGCCAACATTGCGGTCGCGTTCGAAATCTTCGACGGCGCATATCATGGTTTTGATATGATGGTGCCGGGCGCTCCGATCAGCAGGCGCGCACATCGGTTCCTGATGGTAAACTTCCAGAGGTTTGTTCAGCGATATTTCAATTAGGTTGCCCTCAGTTCAGGGCATGCGGACCGGCCAGCAGGCCCAGCACGATTGCAAACAATTCGTTCTGCGAGGAAATGCCGAGCCGCTCGTAAGCGCGCTTGCGATAGGTCAGGGTCGAATGCAGGCTGATGCCGAGTGCTTGCGAGATCGCCTCGGAGCTGAAGCCGAGCAGGATGCGGCGGCAGACGTCCTGCTCGCGTGGTGTCAGCATGGAGAGCGGCGCGCGGGTCGCGAACAACGTGGCGAGGTTCTGGTCGGGCGTCGCCGCCTGCTGGAAGTGGCGTGCGACGCTGGCGCCGATCGCCGGCGCGATGGTCCGGAGCCGCGCGCGCTCGATATCACCAAAACGGCCCTGGGACGTGATGCGGTAGAAATTGACATAGAAGCAGGTGTCGCCGGTCCAGATCGCGGTGGCGCATTTGTCGACGATGTCGGAGTCGTTGAAGAAGATCTTTCGGTAGCGCGCGCCATACATGCGCGGCGCGAATGAGGGCAGCATGATCGGCGCACCGCCCTCGCCTTCGAACAGCGCGTCGCGGTTCGGATCGGATTCGTGGAACTGGCCGGCATAGGCGGCGCCGAGATCGCTGCCGGTCGGGATATTGCCGGCATCGAGCAGGCAGCTCGCCGCGCCCGCGCGGCTCAGGCCGAACACCATGCAATGGCCGACGCCGGCCTGCCGGCGCAAGGTGTCGATGAGGACATCAGGGAAGTCCGGCCGGCCGATCGCCAGTACCGTTCGTGTCACATCGCCGGCCGCCAGCTTCGGAGCCATCTCGTGGAGCCGCATCGTTTCCTCCCAGGCTCTTTTGCGGACAATTAGCAGCGATGGCGGTAGGGCGGAAGACGGATTTCGCCGGCACCCGTTGCGCAATGCCGCCGGGCCAAATGGACAGAGGGGCTCTGCTCAGGACTCCGCTTTTCGCAGGATCTTGTCCATCGTCTTTCCCTTGGCCAGCTCATCGATCAGCTTGTCGAGATAGCGGATCTCTCGCATCAGAGGTTCCTTGATCTCCTCGACCCGAACGCCGCAAACGACACCTTTGATCATGGCTCGCTGGGGATTGATCCGAGGCGCTTTCGCAAAGAAGGTTTCAAAGTCCGCCTGCTTTTTTAGTTGAGCTTCGAGCTCCTTCTGATCATAGCCTGTCAGCCAGGAGATCACCTGGTCGACCTCGGCTTTCGTCCGTCCCTTCTTCTCCGCCTTCGCAACATAAAGCGGGTAAACGCTGGCGAAGCTGGTTGTGTAGATCCGGTGTTTCGACACGAGCCCCCTACCCCGCCGCAGCCTTCGCCGGCGCGACGTTGATGGCGAGCTTGCCGTAGCGGTCCGTGAAGGCCTCGGTGTCGATCTCTTCCAGCTTGATGTCGCCGCTCATGACGCCCTGCTTCCAAGCGGCCTGATCAGGATCGTTCTGGAACTCCGGCATCACCTCGCGGCCGAACAGCTCCAGCGATTCGCAGATGTGCGCGTGGCTGTTCTTGCCGGCCTGGTTGAGCAGGATGACCTGGTCGATATGCGACGACTGGAACCGCTTCAGCTTCTTGCGGATCGTCTCGGGCGAGCCGATCAAGCCGCCGCGCAGTGCCGCTTCCTGGGCTTCCGGGTTGTCGCGCTTCCACTTGATATACTCGTCCCACATGTTGACGGTGTAGGGCGCCGGCCGCTGGCGGTTCTGCGAGGCACCGTAGAAGCGCAGCGCGAACTGGAAGAAGGTGGCGCCGTCGGCGCGCGCACGCGCCTCTTCGTCGGTCCTGGCGCACATGAAGAACGACACCAGCGCCATGTTCGGGTTGATCTGGTAGTCGGCGAGCTTGTGCAACCGCTTGGTCATGGCGTTGTAATAGGCGTGCACCCAGGCATGCGCGGCATCGGCGCTGACGAACTGGAAACCGAGCGCGCCAAAGCCGTGACGGCCGGCGCGCTCGATGGTCGGCAGTTGCGAGCAGGCCATCCACAGCGGCGGATGCGGCTTCTGCACCGGCTTCGGCACGACATTGCGCAAGGGGATGTCGAAATACTTGCCGTGGTGTTCGGCGCCTGCGTCCTTGAACATCGGGAAGATCGCCTGCACCGCTTCCTCGAAGACCTCCTTCTTGGTCTCCATGTCGCGGCCGAACGGCGTCAGCTCGGTGATCGACGCGCTCTCACCCATGCCGAATTCGCAGCGGCCGTTGGAGAGCAGATCGAGCACCGCGACGCGTTCGGCGACACGCGCCGGATGGTTCGTGGTGAGCTGGAGGATGCCGTGGCCGAGTCTGATATTCTTCGTGCGCTGGCTTGCGGCTGCGAGGAACGATTCCGGCGAAGGCGAGTGCGAATATTCCTCGAGGAAGTGATGCTCGACCACCCAGGCATGGTCATAGCCAAGCTTGTCGGCGAGCTCCATCTGCGAGAGCGCGTTCTGGTAAAGGGCGAGCTCGTCGCCGGCCACCCAGGGCCGCGGCAGTTGCAGCTCATAGAAGATGCCGAACTTCATGGCGCCGTCTCTCCCACGCTTATTTTTGTTGCGGGCATCTTAATGCGTGGGGCGGCGCTGTCTACGCAGTCGCAATTCCGCTGCGCGGGAGAACGCGCTTTTCGGCGCGGCGGCCGTTCAGGATCGCACCGATGAAGCTGAAGCGTACCAGCAGATGATAGCTCGCCAGCATCGGCGGAATCGCGACGATGAGAATGATCGCGAACTTGACCAGACCGGGCCAGTCGAGCTGCGACAGCGCGACCTGCAACGCCATCACGATCGGCAGATGGATGATGTAGAGCCAGTAAGACGCATCGGCGAGGTAGCGCCAGGTCGGGCTGAAGCCGGACATGAAGCGCAACGCGAGCCCCAGCGCGGCGAACGTCGTCATCCAAATCGCGGGCGCGTAAAGCATGGCGGAGGCGAGCCGGAGCGTGGCGAAGCTGTACGGCAATTTCGGCGCCCCCGGCGCGGAGAACATCACACCGGACAGCACGAAGCCGGTCCAGATCAGAACGACCGCCAGCACCAGATGCGGGAGCCAGCGCCGCTCGAGGATTCGCAGCAGATCGATCTGCCGATGCAACAGCCAGCCGGCACCAAAAGCTGTGCCGAAACAGATCCAGGCCTGCGCGTTGGTGATGAGCGATTGATCGGGCGTCCGCACCCCGATCACATTGACCCATCTCGGGTCGAGGCAGAACGCGATGCCGATCGGGATCGCCAGAATGAGCGGCGCCAGCGGATTGCGGATGACGCTCGCAAAGACGCGGTCAATGAGCATTCGCAACGTGCCTGACGCATCGAGCCAGACGATCGCGCCGCGCAGCAGCAGCATGGCGAGATAGAGCTCCAGCAGAACGTAGAGAAACCAGAGATGGGTCAGGCGGAAATTCGGCAGTGCCGGCAGCCAGCTGGAGCTCCATTGGAGCGAACCGCCATTCGGAAAGTGCGAGGCCCACGTGATCACCAGGGCGATGGGCACGAACACGAGCGGCCAGCAGACCACGAGCGGCAGGGCGATCCGCTGCAACCTGTCCTTGACGAAGCCTAAGCTGCCACGGCGATGAAAGCTCATGCGGGCGAAGAAACCGGCCATCAGGAAGAAGGTCGTCATCCGGAACACATGGATGGTGAAGGACAGCAGGCTCAGGATGAAGCTTGGATGCGTATCCTGGATGATCCAGAACCGGGGCGAGGCCAGCACGAACGACATGGCTGCGTGCAGGACGATGCCAAGCAGCAGCGCGATGCCTCTCAGCGCATCGAGGGCGTGAAGCCGTTCGGGTGCGGGAGTGACGGCGCTCGCATGGGACATCGACAGGCTCCCGCTGGCTGGACACGCTTTCTACCGCACAGTCTGCCCGATCGGGGCAAGTCTCTCTCGCCCGATCCAAAAATCGGCTAGCCGATTTCTCGACGCGGCTCGCCGATATCAGGTCGGCTCAGCGCCTCGCGCCGGAATTCGGTCGGGGTCACGCCGGTTTCCGCCTTGAAAGCCCGATTGAAAGGTCCGAGCGACTGGAAGCCGGCATCCATCGCGATGGTCAGGACGGGAACGTCCCGTTGTGTCACATCCGATAGCGCCAGCCTCGCATCTTCGATCCGGTAGCGGTTCAGGAACGCGTTGAAGTTCCGGTAGCCGAGCCCTTCGTTGATGGCCTGGCGCAGCCGGTGTTCGGGAACGTCGAGCTTCGCGGCGAGCGCCCCGATCGCAAGGCCTTCCTGCCGGTAGGTGCGCTCCACATTCATCAGATGGTCGAGACGCCGCAGCAGGATGGGATCGACGGCGATCCCGGGGGCGACGACGACCGGACCCGCGGGAGCGCGATCGGCCCCACGCGCGCCGCTGGATGCGATGGCCGCGGTCGCGTCATGGACCAACACGGTCGGCTGCATCGTCGCCAGCCCGGCGATCATGGCCACCACGAACAGGACGAGCGCGGTCGGCAGACTGCCGGACGCGCCGGGGACCGCGACGGGAATGGCCGCGAAGCCGGCACCCGCGACGACCGCAATGAGCCCGACATTGATGCCGAGCATCGCCAGCCGCAACCGGCGCCGCCGCGCGACCAGATCGGCACGCCAGGTCTTCACCGTCTGGATTGCGGCCGCGAGCGCCAGCGCCAGATTGACCAGAGCCAGGCCTCGACCGCCGGCCCCGGCCAAAGCGGGCCGGTACGCCCAGCCCAGCGTGAGCGCAAAGCCGAAGGCCGCGATGCCCAGCCACAGGGCGCCGTGCCATCGCCTCAGCACGAAATCGTCGTCGAACGCCGCGCGGGCCCACAGCCAGAACACGGCGGGCTGCGCGGACAGGATCGGCAACACCCACCACCATGACGATTTGGGAAAGGACGGGGCGGTCGCGATGGCGTAGAACACGCCGCCCGCGGACATCGCCATGCCCAGCAAAGCCTGCTGGCTGGTGGCACGACGCAGCAGCGCCACGAGAATGATCAGCAGGAACACGCCGCTCGCGGCACCGCGAAGCCCGAGATCGATGGCCGTCAGCCCCATCACAGCTTGCCGTCTCCACCAGGGAGCCCAACTCTCGCATCGCCTTCGCGTGTGCACAATCCAAAATTGCGCTGACGGTCGTGATGGCTGCGACGATCGCAACTTGATCGGTTGATCCAGATCAACGCATCAGCCGGTCTGATGCATCTAAATTGCAGCAAGGCAACGGCCCGGATGCCGTCCCGAGTCCCAGACCATTTCAGAGAGACCGAATATGTCGGCCCCTGACGACACGACCTCGCGCGTGCGCCGTAAGCGCATGGAGATTTTTGCGTTCCTGTTCCTGACCGCGGTCGTGATGCCCGTCCTCGCAGTCGGAACGGTCGGCTCTTACGGGCTCGGCGTCTGGATCTACCAGATGTTTGCAGGCCCCCCCGGCCCGCCGCCCTCCCCGCATTGATCCCCGAAAGCGAAAGACAGGCATCATGGCCCAAGGCCTCCCCAAGCAGGGCTTGCTCAACAAAGCCAAACTCAACCGCCGCACATTGATCACCGGCCGGGTGCTCAGCGCCGAACGGATCGTCTCGCCGCCAGGCTACGAGATCGCCAGCATCCTGGTACAGGCGCGCCCCGAACGCCTCGCCGAGCTGGAAGCCGAGATCATCGCGATTCCCGGCTGCGAGATCCACGGCCGCGACGTCAGAGGAAAACTCGTCGTCGTGACCGAAGCGCCTGATGCCGGCAGCCTCGGCACCATTCTCAACACCATCCAGTCGCTGCCGAACGTCTATTCCGCGGCGCTCGTCTTCCACGCCATCGAAACTGCCTGAGTCAGGAAGAGCCATCATGACATCGCCGAAGCTCGACCGCCGCCAGATGCTGAAGCTCGAGGCCGCCGCGATCGCGGCGGCTGCCGCTGGGCTCCCGGCGCCGGCGCTCGCCGCCAATCTCGTCGCCGAGCGCGACAACAGCGAACTGAAATGGGACAAGGCCCCCTGCCGCTTCTGCGGCACCGGCTGCTCGGTGATGGTCGCGACCAAGGACAACCGCGTCGTCGCCACCCACGGCGACATCAAGGCCGAGGTCAACCGCGGCCTCAACTGCGTCAAGGGCTACTTCCTCTCCAAGATCATGTACGGCCATGACCGCCTGACGCAGCCGATGCTGCGCAAGACGGATGGCAAGTACGACAAGAACGGCGAGTTCACGCCTGTGTCGTGGACCGAAGCCTTCGACATCATGGAAGTGAAGTGGAAGGAAGCCTTCAAGAAACGCGGCCCGAATGGCGTTGCCATGTTCGGCTCGGGACAATGGACGGTCTGGGAAGGCTATGCGGCGTCAAAGCTGTTCAAGGCCGGCTTCCGCACCAACAACATCGACCCCAATGCGCGGCACTGCATGGCCTCGGCCGTCGCCGGCATGATGCGCACCTTCGGCATGGACGAGCCCGCCGGCTGCTACGACGACATCGAGGCCACCGATGCCTTCGTGCTGTGGGGCTCCAACATGGCGGAGATGCATCCGATCCTGTGGACGCGCGTGGCCGACCGCCGGCTGTCGGCGCCGCATGTCCGCGTCGCCGTGCTCTCGACCTTCGAGCACCGCTCGTTCGACCTCGCCGACATTGGCATGGTGTTCACGCCGCAGACCGACCTCTACATCCTCAACGCCATCGCCAACCACATCATCAAGACCGGCCGGGTCAACAAGGATTTCGTTGCCGCACATACCATCTTCCGGCGCGGCCAGACCGACATCGGCTACGGCCTGCGGCCCGAGCATCCCCTGCAGAAGAAGGCGACGGGCGCGGCGAAAGCCAACGACTCCACCGACATGAGCTATGACGAGTACGTCAAATTCGTCTCGGACTACACGCTGGAGAAGGCCGCAAAGATGTCCGGCGTGCCGCTCAACCGGCTGGAGGCGCTGGCCGAGCTCTATGCCGATCCGAAGATCAAGGTGCTGTCGTTCTGGACCATGGGCTTCAACCAGCACACCCGCGGTGTCTGGGCCAACAACCTCGTCTACAACATCCATCTTCTCACCGGAAAAATCTCCTCACCCGGCAACAGCCCGTTCTCGCTGACCGGCCAGCCCTCGGCCTGCGGCACCGCGCGCGAGGTCGGCACCTTCTCGCATCGCCTGCCCGCCGACATGGTCGTCGTCAACAAGGCGCACCGCGACATTGCCGAGAAGATCTGGCAGCTGCCCGAAGGCACCATTCCCGACAAGAACGGCGCCCACGCCGTGCTGCAGAGCCGGATGCTGAAGGACGGCCTGATCAACGCCTATTGGGTGCAGGTGAACAACAATCTGCAGGCCGGTCCCAACATCAACGAGGAGACCTATCCGGGCTTCCGCAACCCCGACAATTTCATCGTCGTCTCCGACGCCTATCCGACGGTAACGGCGCTCGCCGCCGATTTGATCCTGCCGACCGCGATGTGGGTGGAGAAGGAGGGCGCCTACGGCAATGCCGAACGGCGCACGCAGTTCTGGCACCAGCTCGTCAACGCGCCCGGCGAGGCCAAGTCCGACCTCTGGCAGCTCATGGAGTTCTCGAAGCGCTTCAAGATCGAGGAGGTCTGGACCGAGGAGCTGATCGCCAAGAAGCCGGACGTTCGCGGCAAGACCCTGTTCGACGTGCTCTACAAGAACGGTCAGGTCGACAAATTCCCTGTTGACGAGATCGAGGAAGGCTACGCCAACGAGGAATCCAGGGCGTTCGGCTTCTACGTGCAGAAGGGCCTGTTCGAGGAATACGCCCAATTCGGTCGCGGCCATGGCCACGACCTTGCGCCGTTCGACACCTATCACCGCGAGCGCGGCCTGCGCTGGCCGGTCGTCAACGGCCAGGAAACCAAATGGCGTTTCCGCGAGGGCAGCGATCCCTACGTCAAGCAAGGCAACGACGTGAGTTTCTACGGCTACCCGGACGGCAAGGCGCGCATCTTCGCGCTGCCGTTCGAGCCGGCGGCGGAATCGCCCGACGGCGAATATCCGTTCTGGCTCTCGACCGGCCGCGTGCTGGAGCACTGGCATTCGGGCACCATGACGCGCCGCGTGCCCGAGCTCTACAAGGCGTTCCCCGAAGCGGTGGTCTTCGTGCATCCAGACGACGCGCAGGAGCTCAAGCTTCGCCGCGGCGACGAGGTGAAAGTGGTTTCGCGCCGCGGCTTCATCCGCGCCCGCGTCGAGACGCGCGGCCGCGACCGGCCGCCGAAGGGCCTCGTCTTCGTGCCGTGGTTCGACGAATCCAAGCTGATCAACAAGGTGACGCTCGACGCCACCGATCCGATTTCGCTGCAGACAGACTTCAAGAAATGCGCCGTGCGCATCGAGCGGGTGTGACCATGTTGAAGCGAACTGGAATTGTCCTGCTGGCGCTCGCGATAGCCGCGGGCACGGCGTCGCTGACCGCACAGACCGTGACCTCCGGCCTGCGCGGCCCGGCGCCGCTCAACGAGGAAGGCCCGGCGCCGCCGATGCTGCCGAACCGCAACAGCTCCGAGAGGGAGGCACGGAATTATCCGGAGCAGCCGCCGGTGATCCCGCACAATATCGACGGCTACCAGATCGACCTCAACAGCAACAAATGCCTGTCCTGCCATGCCCGCTCGCGCACGTCCGAATCGCAGGCGCCGATGGTCTCGATCACGCATTTCATGGACCGTGACGGCCAGTTCCTGGCCTCGATCTCGCCGCGCCGCTTCTTCTGCACGGAGTGCCACGTGCCGCAGAACACCGCTACGCCGCCCGTCAGCAACGACTTCACCGACATCGACACGCTGCTGTCGCGCACAAGCCCCGGTGGCCGACGATGACGACGACCGCCGACGATCCAAAAGCCAAGCGCGGCTTCATCGCCCGAACCTGGGATTTCGCACTTGAACTGTGGGGTGTGCTGTCACGTCCGAGCACGGTCTTCGCGCTCGGCACACTCGTGCTCGCAGGCTTCGCGGCCGGCGTGATCTTCTGGGGCGGCTTCAACACCGCGCTGGAACTGACCAACACCGAAAAGTTCTGCACCAGCTGCCACGAGATGAAGGACAACGTCTTCCAAGAGCTGAAATCGACCATCCACTTCACCAACCGCTCCGGCGTGCGCGCGACCTGCCCGGACTGCCACGTGCCGCACAACTGGACCGACAAGATCGCGCGCAAGATGCAGGCCTCGAAGGAAGTATGGGGCAAGATCTTTGGCACGATCGACACAAGGGAGAAGTTTCTGGATCACCGGCTCGAGCTCGCCGCGCATGAATGGGCGCGCTTCAAGGCCAATGACTCCCTGGAATGCCGCAACTGCCACAGCGCCGATTCCATGGACATCACCAAACAGTCGCCGCGGGCCTCGGTCGCGCATCAGCGCTTCCTGTTCACCGGCGAGAAGACCTGCATCGACTGCCACAAGGGCATCGCCCACCATCTGCCCGACATGCGCGGCGTTCCCGGCTGGCAGTAGTCAACGCTCCCACGGCGTCATGGCCGGGCTCGTCCGGGCCATCCACGTCTAGCCACGCGGCAGAAGGACGTGGATGCCCGGGACAAGCCTGCGCATAACGACCTCTTGCGATGGTCGCTTGTGAGTACCCCACAGGTAGTTTGCGGGACGACCGCGCTTGAACCGGCGGGGCGAATGGTTAGTTTTGGGGGATGGCGAATCGGTCGATTTCGCCCTTTCTCAAGACAGATATGACCAATTTCTCACCGCATCAGGATGCCGCGCTGAAAGCCGTCGGCGAATGGCTTAAGGCCAAGCCCGGCCGCAACGGCACGCCGCCGATTTTCCGCCTGTTCGGCTTTGCCGGCACCGGCAAGACCACGCTGGCGCGGCATATCGCCGAAGGCGTCGACGGCGAGGTCAAATTTGCCGCCTTCACCGGCAAGGCGGCGCTGGTCATGCGCAACAAGGGTTGCGACGAGGCCTCCACCATCCACTCGCTGATCTACCGCGCCCGCGAATCCGGCGAGGAGCAGCCGAGCTTTGAGCTGTGGGACGACGCGCCTGCCTCCAAGGCCAAGCTTATCGTGATCGACGAATGCTCGATGGTCGATGCCGAACTGGGGCGCGACCTGATGTCGTTCGACTGTCCGCTGCTGGTGCTGGGTGACCCCGCGCAGCTGCCGCCGATCCAGGGCGGCGGTTTCTTCACCAACACCGAGCCCGATGCGATGCTCACCGAAGTGCACCGCCAGGCCCAGGACGATCCGATCGTGCGGATGTCGATGGATGTCCGCGAGGGCCGCGAGCTCGACATCGGCCGCTACGGCGAGAGCGAGGTGGTGTCGCGGAAAGAACTCGATCCCGATCGCGTCATGGCCGCCGACCAGGTGCTGGTCGGCCGCAACAACACCCGACGCGCCTACAACATGCGGGTGCGCCAGCGCCAGAACATCGAGGACGTCTTCCCGGTCGCCGGCGACAAGCTGGTGTGCCTGCGCAACAACCGCAAGAAGGGCCTGTTCAACGGCGGCCTGTGGCGCGTGAAGTCGCGCAACGCCTCGCGCTCGAAATCGCGCATCCTCTCCATGAGGCTCTCGCCGGACGAGGATCTTGGGCACAAGGTGACGAAAGTCTCCGTACGCGCCGATTGCTTCGAGGGCGGCGTCGAGCAGATCGCCTGGGAGCAGCGCAAGCCCTATGACGAGTTCGATTACGGCTATGTGCTGACCGTGCACAAATCGCAGGGTTCGCAATGGGACGACGTCGTGCTGTTCGACGAGAGCTTTGCGTTTCAGGACAGCCGGGCGCGGTGGCTGTATACGGGGATTACGCGGGCGGCGAAAAGGTTGAGTATCGTGGTTTAGCGTCGTCCCGGCGAAGGCCGGGACCCATACCGCGTGATCTAACTTTTGCAGATAGTATCCATACCGTGGAAGATTTTATCACTGCGATCTTCGCCAAACTTCTCCCTGTGGTTATGGGTCCCGGCCTTCGCCGGGACGACACTGATTATGAGACGGCGCTGTTACAGCCCACGCTGGCCCCTCACTTCCCCGCCACGAAATAAAAATCCTCGCGGCCCGGCGGCGAGCCGTAGGTGAACGGCTGCTGCACGTGCTTGGTGGCGGACCAGACGTCGTCGCGGACGATGTCGAACAGCTTTCGGATCTCGACCTTTGGCACCTTGATCTCGCGGGCGAGCGCAGTGGAGAACGGGCTGTCGGCGCCGTTGTCGCCGTCGATCGCGGTCTCGCCGTGCTTGGCGGCGTAGACCACCATGAAGCCGGCGCCGGGCTCGATGTTGGAAAAGCCCTTGTCGACCAGCTTCAGCGACAGCGTGTGCTGCATGGTCGGCGCGAACGGATTGTCGCGGCAGGCATCCAGGATCACCAGGCGCACTTTTCTCGCAGCTCCCACCGCCGCGATCACCTGCTCCAGTGCGACGGCCTGGGTCTCGGCATCCCTGTCGGCGGCGAGCCTCGCGTCAACGGGAACGAGGTAGTTCACGCCGCCGATCTCGAAACCGTGGCCGGCGTAATAGACCAGCGCCCAGTCGGCCTTCTCCGCCTCGTCGGCGAACGTCTTCAGCGCATCGAAGAACTTGTCGCGGGTCAGGTCGTTGGCGGAGATGACGGTCTGGAAGCCGATATCGTGCAGCACACCCGCGATCAGTTTCGCGTCGCGCGGCGGATTGGGCAGTGCGTGGACGTTCTTGTAGGCGCCGTTGCCGATCACCAGCGCGACGCGGCGCCCACTGGGCGCGCCCCCAGGTGTCTGCGGCGTCAACGCGGCGAGCCGCTCCTGCGCGATGGCACGGGCGCGCGCGACGTCGAGTTCGTCGAATTTCGTCAGCGAATAGGCCGCGGAGCGGTAGTCGGCGCGCGCCTGGGCGAGATCGTGCTTGCGCTCGTAGATCTGGCCGCGGCCGGAATGGGCGCGGACATTGTTCGGGTTGAACTGCAACGAAATGTTGTAGTCCTTCAACGCGGCGTCGACGTCGCCTTTCATCATGTTGACGTCGGCGCGATTGTTGATCGCGAAAACGTTTTTCGGCTGCCTTTCGATCAAGCCGTTGCAGTCGGCGAAGGCCAGATCGTATTTTCCCATCAGGCCGTAGGTGATGCAGCGGTTGCCGGCGATCTGCTGCGCGGTCGGATCGATCTTCTCGGCCTCCGCAAAATCGGAGATCGCGCCGTCATAATCCTTCATCAGCGTGCGTACGCGGGCACGATTGGTCCATCCGAGCAGAAACTTCGGCGTGTACTTGATCGACAGGTTGAAATCGTCGAGTGCGCTCTGCAGCGCGCCACGTCGCAGTTGAATGGTCCCGCGGTTATTGTAGGCAAAGCCGAAAGTGGCGCGCTTCTGGATAGCGAGGTTGTAATCGGCCATCGCGAGATCGTCCTCGCCCTTGTGCTCGCGGGCGACGCCGCGCACGTTGATGGCGCCGACATTGTCCGGATCGGCCTCGACGGCAGAATTCAGCGCCTCGATCGCGCCGTCATAATCGCGCTTGCTGATCAGCGCGTTGCCGTGAATGACGAGCGCGAGCGACTTGTCCTTGCCGGTGACGCGGCCCGTGTTGAGCAGGTTCTCGCAGGCCGTGATCCGCGCCTGGGTCTCGGCCTGGCGGTCACGGCAGGTGGCGAGGTCGTCGCCGGCTTGCGGCTCGGCCGCCGCTGCGATCGCGACGCCCGAGAGGAGTATGACCAGGGTCAGGCAAACGACGCGCAGCATGTTGTCAGATCCCACCATTGCGCCGGCTCGACCGTCGACCGCCCGGCTTCACCGGCTATATGCCCGGACCGGGATCGGATGGACAGCCCGTTGAAAGCCCGCAGCTAACACAGCCCTGCAATTCCGTCACTTCCCCGCCACGAAGTAGAAGTCTTCGCTTCCCGGCGGCGAACCGTAGGTGAACGGCTGTTGGGTATGCCTGGTCGCGGACCAGACATCGTCCCGGACGATGTCGAACAGCTTTCTGATCTCGATATGGGGTTGCTGCACCTCGTGGGCGAGCGCGAGCGCAAACGGGCTGTCGGAGCCGTCGCCGTCCATCGCGGTCTCGCCGTGCTTGGCGGCGTACACCACCATGAAGCCGATGCCGGGCTCGATGTTCGAAAAACCCTTGTCGACCAGCTTGAGCGACAGCGTTTGCTGCATGGTCGGCTTGAAAGGATTGTCGCGACAGGCGTCGAGGATCACCAGGCGCAGCTTGTGCGCGCCTCCGACCGCGGCGACGACCTGCTCGAGCGCGACGGCTTCCCGCTCGGCGTCCTTGTCGACCGCAAGCCTGGCGTCAACAGGCACGAGGTAGTTCACGCCGCCGATCTCGAAACCGTGGCCTGCATAGTAGACGACGGCCCAATCCGCCTTCTCCGCTTCCGCGGCAAAGGCGTGCAACGTCGCGAAGAACTGGTCGCGGCTCAAATCGTTCGACACCGTCACCGTCTGGAAGCCGACATCGCGGAGCGCAGCTGCGATCAGCTTGGAATCGCGTGGCGGATTGCTGAGCGCGTGAACGTTGCGGTAGGCGCCGTTGCCGATCACCAGCGCCACGCGGCGAAGCGTGGTGCTGACGGCCGGCGATTTCGGCTCGAGCACGGCAAGGCGGGACTTTGCGCTGGCGCGCGCCAGCGTGGTCTCGATTTCGTCGAACGGCGTAAGCGCAAAGGCGGCCGCGCGGTAATCGGCGCGCGCCTGGGCCAGATCCTGCTTGCGCTCGAACACCTGGCCGCGGCCGGCATGGGCGCGGACATTGTTCGGGAAGAGCTGGAGGATGACGTTGTAGTCGTTCAGAGCGGCATCCAGATCGCCCTTGGCAAGGTAGGCGTCGCCGCGATTGAGGAGGACAAACTGGTTCTTCGGCTGCTTTTCCAGAACGCCGTTGCAATCGGCGAGCGCTTCGTCGAAGCGCCCCATCGCCGTAAAGGTCACGCAACGATAGCTGGCGATCTGCGGCGCATTCGGGTCGATCCTGGCCGCGTCGGCGAAGTCCGAGAGCGCGCCGTCATAGTCCTTCATCATCGTGCGCACGCGGGCGCGATTGGTCCATCCGAGCAGGAATTTCGGCGTGTACCTGACCGCCGCGTTGTAGTCATCCAGCGCGCTTTGCCACGCGCCTTTGCGTATATACAGCAAGCCGCGGTCGTTGTAGGCGCCACCGTAATTGGGGCGCTTCTGGAGCGCGAGATCATAGGCGGCCATCGCAAGATCGTCCTGACCCTTGCGCCAATAGACCTGGGCCTGGCCGTCGATGGCGATGACGTTGTCGGGATCGGCATCGCGTGCCGCGGAAAAGTCCTGGAAGGCATGATCGAAATCAGCCTTGCTCAACCGCGAGAAGCCTCGCGAGATCAGCGCGACGGCCTTGTCCTTGCCGGTGACGCGATTGGCATCGAGCAGGCTTTCGCAAGCCTTCAGCCGCGCCGGGCCATTCGCCTGCCGATCGAGGCAGGTTGCGAGGTCGTCGCCGAGTTGGGGATCGGCAGCCGCCATCGTCGCAAAGGACGACACGATGAAACCGGTCAGGACGAGGCCACGCCACATGTTGAAGGGGAAGCTCCAGCGCCACATTTGGTAAGTCGATGGTCGGAACAAGGGGTTCATTCAAGCCGGATTTCGCGGGCCGCGCCAACCCCATTCCCCAGGCCCTGCCTTTTTCACGGACTCGTGTCGCGCCGGCCGTAACAATCGCCCCGCCCGTCCGTATCTGAAGTGTCTGAAAACGCCGGGCAGGCTGTTCGCCCGCCCTCAACCGCCCTAAACTGTCAGGCCTTCCGAAAGAGGATCCGCCCATGCGCCGCTCCGTCCTGTCCCTGCTCGCCGCCACCGCCGCCTTGTCGCTGGGCTTTGCCGCACCGACCCGGGCCGCGGAAGACGCCGTCGTGATCCCCGCTCCCGCAATGGACGCAGCCCCCGCGAGCGGCATCCAGACCGCGGTGGTCGCCGGCGGCTGCTTCTGGGGCGTACAGGGTGTGTTCCAGCACACGGCCGGCGTCGTCAACGCCGTCTCCGGCTATGCCGGCGGCAACAAGGCGACCGCCGACTACCAGACCGTCTCGACCGGCCGCACCGGCCATGCCGAGTCGGTCGAGATCAAGTTCGACCCGAAGAAGATCTCCTACGGCAAGATCCTCCAGATCTACTTCTCGGTCGCGCACGACCCGACCCAGCTCAACCGCCAGGGACCGGACACCGGCACGCAATATCGCTCGGCGATCTTCACCACCACCGACGAGCAGAAGAAGGTCGCGGAGGCCTATATCGCCCAGCTCGACGGCGCCAAGGTGTTCGGCAAGCCGATCGTGACCAAGGTCGGCGCGCTGGAGGCGTTCTATCCGGCGGAGGGCTACCACCAGGATTATCTGACGCTGCACCCGAACCAGCCCTACATCGCCTATAACGACATCCCCAAGGTCGAGAACCTGAAAAAGCTGTTCGCGGATAACTACATTGAGAAGCCGACGCTGGTGAGTGCCAGCAAGGCCACCAACTGATCCAGAGATCACCAAAGAAACGGGAGACCCATGCCCGACGCCAAGACGAAACCCACCGACGACAAGGTCATCAAGAGCGAAGAGCAGTGGCGGAGCGAATTGACGCCGATGCAGTACGCGGTGCTGCGCGAGAAGGCGACCGAGCGTCCCTTCTCCGGCGAATATGAGCATGACCATCGTGCCGGCACCTATGTCTGCGCCGGCTGCGGCAATGTGCTGTTCGAGTCCGACGCCAAGTTCGATTCCGGCTGCGGCTGGCCGAGCTTCACCGCGCCTGCGGTCGACAGCCATATCGACGAGGAACGGGACACGACGCACGGCATGATCCGCACCGAGGTGCTCTGCTCCAAATGCAGCGGCCATCTCGGCCATGTCTTCCCCGACGGACCAGGGCCGACCGGGCTGCGCTATTGCATCAACTCGGCATCCCTCAAGCTCGAGCCGAAATAAGATTGCGCGCCGCCGGGTTCCCCGATGGAACCCAGCGGCGCGATGTGCTTTTCTTCTGTGGCGGCAGCCGTTGAGCGCAATCCGGCGGCCGTCAGGGAGGATGCCATGACACTCGGGACCATCCTGATCATCCTGGTGATCATCTATCTCTTGGGCGGCTGGTCCGGTCGGATCGGCGGCTATGGCTACGGCATGGGCCATTCCGGCATGGGGATCGGCGGCGTCGTTCTCGTGGTGCTGCTCGTCCTGCTGCTGCTTGGCAAACTGTAAACCATCCAAGTCATTGAAATTTATTGGTTTATGTCCTCAGCGGGGCTGCTATGCGTGGATTCATCATCTCCCATCGCAGGGGTCGCATTTCTGTCAAAACGGCCTATATTGGAGGACGAAAATGCGAAGAGCGTCGGGCCCACCGATCGTGGCCCCCGCCTTGCCAAACCCCACGCGCTTAAAGCCCCAGACAAGATCACGAGGTCTTTGACCATGCGTCCACTGCGTCCGTTCAACTTCAACACCTCCGCCGAACTCTTCCCCGCCGCCATCCGCAAGAAGAAGCGCGCGGGCTTCACCTACCGCCGGTTCGGCACCGCGGCCGAAGCCGTGCAGTTCGCGATGGAGCAGTTGCCGACGGATTCGCTGAATGGCGCGTATCTCCAGGTCGAGGAAGCCCGTTTCGACCAGAACGGCATCCGCTCTCTCTATGAGAGCGAGGCCTTCCCGCTGCCGCGCCACCGCAAGCCGGAACCGGTCGCCGAGACCGACGCCGACGCGGCGTAAATTTTACTGAAGCCTCCGATGGGCACGGAAAGCGCGATAGCCGAAAGGCTGTCGCGCTTTTTGCGTTTGCGCGTTTCCCAGGGCGAGATTCAGATCCGCGGCTGCTTGTCGAGCCAGCGGCGCAACAGGCGCACGTTACGCATGTTGGCGCGGAACATGACGTCGAAGGCGTCGCCGACGAACGGCACGATGCCGACCACGCCGTCGACCGCGACATTGCCGAGCATGCGCGCGGTGATGTACCAGGGCGCGCCGAGTGCGCGGGCCTCCCGCACAAGCCAGAGCGAGATCGCGGTGGTGATGATGTCGCCGATCACAGGGATGAGGCCGATCAGGCCATCGATGCCGTAGCGGATGTTGGTGCCGGGCAGGATGAAGGCGACGTCGAGCAATTTTGCGATCGCCTCGAGCCGCGCAATGCGCTGCTCCCGCGTCAGATTGCCGAACGGATTGCCTTGCCCGAATTCGAAGCGAAATTCCTGAAACCCCTGCTCCAGGGTTTCAGGACGGATCTCCTGGCCATCCTGGTCGATGATCGGCCCGCGCGCCGCGCGGCCGGAGAAATCGGCATGCGAATGCGCCCCGGAGCGGGACTTGCGCGGCGTGAGAATGTCGTCATCGGGCATGGTCATGGCCATTGGGCAACGCAGGGACGAAGCAGAGGTTGCTGCGCCGCGGCTTGAGGTCGCGCGCTCAGCTCGCCGCCGCGACCGGCTGTGGCTCCTCGGCATAGTGATGCACGAGCCACGATGACAGCACCGCCGGCACGAAGCCAACCATGCCATACAGGATGAACTGAATCGTGCCGGAATCCGCCCCCCGCGAGCTGTAGGTGAACGCGGCGAGGATGAAGGCAAACGCGCCGACCAGCAGCATCCGCAGCGCCGGCCGGATCCGCCTGACATGGATCAGGATGTCGTCGACCGCGCCGATCATCAGCGAGGGCAGGAAGCCGAACAGATAGCTGTATTGCAGCGTCTTGAAGAATACGACGAACAACTTGCCGACTTCCTCGAGACCGGTCTGCGTCCAGTAGCCCGACTGGTAGGTCGTCGTCAGCAGAAGCAGAAACCCGCCCACGAACGGACCAACGAGCGCAAACACCAGATAGCGTTTCATCAAGAACTCCTCGTACGCCGAGAGCTTTATAGCAGCGCGGCGGGAACCTTGAACAGCGGTTACGATCTCCCGGAGGGGAACAAGTGGCAAGGCGATGAGTTCAAACAGGACTGAAATTGACCTGTCAGATTTGGAGCCGCCGATGTCTCGTAAACTGTTCTTGCTGGCGACGATCACCCTGACGGCCCTCGGCGGCCTGTCGAACGCACCCGTCTTTGCGCAGGGCCATATGGGCACGGCGCAGGAACAGAACGCGTGCTCGCGCGACGCCTCGCGGCTGTGCCGCAAGGAGCTCGGCAATGACGGTGCGGTGCAGGGCTGCCTGCAAGCCCACCGCGCCAAGCTGTCGCGATCCTGCAGCAAGGTGTTCGAGAGTCACGGCATGTGAGCTTGCGCCGACTTGTTGCGTGACGGTCGCGCAACATCTGCGAATTCCTTCGCGTCTCCCATTGAAGCTTCGCGACTTTCGCGCATACTCGAATCGGGCGGCGCAGCACTTTTCGATTCGAACATCAGGAAATCGAGCGACCACATGCGGGATTGAGTTCCCGGCGTGAAGGCTGTGACATGCGGCAGATCAAGCCGCGTGCGGCGCCCCAAAACCAAGTGGTTCAAACCACGGAACTCGGGGACGCATTCTTCATGACACGCTACCAGACCATCGCTTCGCTCGTCGCAATCTCCGCCACCGCTTTCACCCTCCAGACATCGCCCGGCCTCGCCTTCTCATCCGAAGCGCAGCAGATGTGCTCGGGCGATGCGATGCGGCTGTGCTCCGATGAAATCCCCGATATCCCGCGCATCAGGGCCTGCATGGTGCGGAAGAAGGCGCAGGTCAGCCCGGGCTGCCGCGCCGTGATGGACCGCGAAGCGGCTGCCGCCGCAGCCTCGCGCAAACGGGAAGCGGCCGCGCAATAGCGCTGACCATCCACCACCCGCTCCAAGGCACAAACAACGTGGATGCCCGGGACAAGCCCGGGCATAACGATCTCTCTCGGTGAAAAGGAAGAGCCCTACTCGCCCCACTGCGCGAAGGCGTCGTTGAAGGCGCGCTCGCCGGGAGCGCCCTTCTCGATGGCGATGATGGCGCGGCGCTGGTTGGCGTAGACCAGCGGCACGTCGAACCAGGAGCGCTCCTTCAGGAGCTGGATGTTGCGGCTGCGATCGGCGTCGACATTGGAGAGACCGACCAGGAAGAAGCCGTCGGTGACCTTGACGGCGAGCCCCGCGAGCGGCGTGCCGCGCGCCTGCTCGTTCGACTTCATCAGGATGCCCGGCACGTTGGAGACGCTTCCGCCCGGAAAGTCCGGCGGCAGGATGAAGGTCAGCTCGGCCGTATGGCTCGCCGGCAGCGACGAGTCGGTGTTGCGGCGGAACGACATCGTCATCTTGAACTTGCGATCGGGAATCTCGATCTCGGCGCGCACCGCGACGTCGGCCTTCTGGTTGCCCGACGCCTTGATCGGCTCGAGCCGCCACACCACCGAGCCGACATATTGCTTGCCCTTCGGGTCGGACGGATCCTCGTCATAGAGCACGACCTTCTGCGCCACCGGCGCGACGGGCTGGTCGCTCGCCGAGGGTTGCCCGACGCGATCCGGAATCTTGGGCTTGCTCTGCGGCTGCGACGTATCCTTCGGCGCCTCCACCACCTGGGTGGGCGAGGGCTTGAGCATGTTGGTCGCGATCTGGACCAGCTGCTTGCCCCAGAGGATGCCGGCGCCGACCAGGATCAGCACGATGCCGATGGCAATCGCGCTCTTGAACGGGAACGCCGAACCGGTGCGCCTGGGCTTCTTGGCACCGCGATCGGCTGCGATGCGCGGACGCGGCGACGGCGGCTGCGGCGTGTAGCGCTCGGCCTCCTCGATCGACTCGTCATAGGAATAGGGCGCGTCGGGTTCGGCGACGCGGTTTTCCAGGCTCGGCTCGAGCCGGTCGAATTCCGGCGAGGGCGACGGCACATTGGCGTAGGTGCGGCGCGCGGCGCGATTGGCCTGCGCGGCGGCGCCGCCGAGATCATTGACGTCGGCGGTGATGTCGCGGAAGCCGCGCACGCCCGGTGCCGGCGGCAATGGCGGCGGCGGTCCGCCTTCCTGCGGGCGGCGCTGCGGAGAGCGATCGCGCGCGGCCGGCGGCTCCGGCTGGCGCGGCGCATCGAAACGCGGGGCGCGCGGCGGACGCGGGGCATCGCCCTGGTCGTCGCCGCCGACCGGCGGGCGGTCGTTGCGCGGCGGCGGGGCAGCGGGACGGGCGCGCGGCGGCGCGGCCGGCTGAGGCGATGCGGACGGGTTATTTTCGGTGGCACGGGCGCTGGCCCTGCGGAACGCTTCGCCGCTGCCGCCGCCACTACGCGCGCCGCCGCCGGGGCGCGAGGCCTCGCGGGCGCGCTGGGCGGCCTCCGATTCGACCTTGCGGACGGCCTCTTCCAGCGACAGCCGCTCGCGGGTGATCTCGGACTCCGAGAGCGGCGGTTGCACGCTGCGCAGTTGCGCGATCAGGGCGGTGCGCGCCCGTTCATAGAGCGCGCGCCGGCTTTCGCCGGGAGCGTTGGGGTCCAGGGCGGCAATAGCGCGGGCGATCAGCGGATAGTAATCAGCCATTTCTACTCAACTATACCCGCGTCCTGGTAAGAGATCGTTAAGCCTCAAACGGGTTTTGCACCAGGATAGTATCCTCGCGTTCGGGGCTGGTGGAAAGCAGCGCAACCGGGCACCCCACCAGTTCCTCGATCCGGCGGACATATTTGATGGCCTGGGCCGGCAGGTCGGCCCACGACCGCGCGTTGGCGGTCGGCTCCTTCCAGCCTTCGATGGTCTCCCAGATCGGCTCGACCCGGGCCTGGGCGCCCTCGCCGGCCGGCAGATGGTCGATCTCCTTGCCGTCGAGCTTGTAGCCGACGCAGACCTCGATCGAATCGAAGCCATCGAGAATGTCGAGCTTGGTCAGCGCCAGCCCGTTGATGCCGCAGGTCCGCACGGTCTGGCGGACCAGGACGGCGTCGAACCAGCCGCAGCGGCGCTTGCGCCCGGTGTTGACCCCGAACTCGCGGCCACGACGGCCGATCTCCTCGCCGATCTCGTTGGTGAGCTCGGTCGGGAACGGTCCCTGGCCGACGCGGGTCGTGTAGGCCTTGCAGATGCCGAGCACGTAGCCGACCCCGTTCGGACCGAGGCCCGTTCCGGTCGCGGCCTGCGCCGCCACCGTGTTGGACGACGTGACGTAAGGGTAGGTGCCGTGGTCGACGTCGAGCAGCGCGCCCTGCGCGCCTTCGAACAGGATGCGCTTGCCGGCACGCCGCTCGATGTCGAGCAAACGCCACACGGTCTCGGCGTAAGGCAGCAGCTGCGGCGCCAGCGCGCTCAGCTCCTTCAGGATCGCGTTGCCGTCGAACTCCGGCAAATTGAGACCGCGACGCAGCGCGTTGTGATGCGCAAGGAGCCGGTCGATCTTGTGCGGGAGCGTGTCGAGATCGGCGAGGTCCATCAGCCGGATCGCGCGACGACCGACCTTGTCCTCATAGGCAGGTCCGATACCGCGGCGCGTCGTTCCGATCGCCGTCGCCGAGTTGGATGATTCGCGCAGCGCATCGAGCTCGCGGTGCAGTGGCAGGATCAGGGTGACGTTCTCCGCGACGCGCAGATTGTCCGGACTGACCGCCACGCCCTGGCTACGCAGCTTGGTGACCTCGTCGATGAAGGCCTGCGGATCGAACACGACGCCGTTGCCGATCACCGACAGTTTGGACGGGCGCAGCACGCCGGAAGGCAGCAGCGCGAGCTTGTAGGTCGCGCCGTTGATGACCAGCGTATGGCCCGCGTTATGGCCGCCCTGGAAGCGCGCGACGATGTCCGCCTGCTCCGACAACCAGTCGACGATCTTGCCCTTTCCTTCGTCGCCCCATTGGGCGCCGACGACGACAACATTGGCCATTCGCGGGTAATCCTTCGAGGAAATTAGATGCGCCCCAGCCCAATTCCCGGCTTGGAGCCGTTCCTATGCGGGGCAGCCAACCGGATAAAGGAAGCAGCCTCTCTAGGCAAGCAAGAACGGGGCTTTTTGAGGACCCAATGCCTGATCCAAGCCCTTGATATCCCCTGAAAATCCGGAAATCTTTCCAGGCCACGCGCAGACCCCGACCAAAGCGCTAGGCACAGCGCCGGCCGCCGCATGGTCGCGATGCGCCCGCCCCCGTTGATACAGCCTCGATTTCCGTGTCTTTGAACGGTGCCGGGTCTTGACCGGCCCGCACAAGGCTGGGCCGGAGGCCTTGGCGTTCTTCTCGGCGCACTCCATCGCGGGGCCATAACAATCACAATGTCCGCCACCGGCCAGACCACGAGCGCCGAAACATCCGGCCAGCACTGGATTGCCAACCAGCCCTATCTCCTGCTCAGCATCACCGCGCTGTGCTGGGCCGGCAACGCGGTCGTGGGGCGCCTTGCCGCCGGCCACATTCCGCCGGTGACGCTGTCCTTCCTGCGCTGGACCTTCGCCTTCCTGCTGGTGCTGCCGTTCGCCTGGAAGCATCTCGTCCAGGACTGGCCTGCGATCCGCGCAAAGCTCGGCCTGATGATCGTGCTGTCGGTCACCGGCATCGGCGCCTTCAACACCCTGCAATATTGGGCGCTGGAGCATACCCAGGCGCTCAACACCCTGCTGTTGCAGTCGGCCGCACCGCTCGTCGTCGCGCTATGGTCGCTCGTCATTCTCGGCATCCGCCTCACCGCGGCGCAGGCCTTCGGCGTGGCTCTATCGATGTGCGGCGTGCTGATCATCCTGCTGCATGGCGATATCACCACGCTGTCGAACATCGCCTTCAACAAGGGCGATTTGATCTTCATCGTCGCGCTGATCATCTTCGCGCTCTATTCGGTGCTGACTTTGAAGCGGCCGCCGATCCACGGCCTGTCGTTCCTCGCCTTCACCTTCGGCGCGGGTGCGGCCTGTCTCATTCCGCTCGAGATCTGGGAGATCTCGGCGCGTCCCGTCATGAAGCTCGATGGACCGAACCTTCTGACACTGTTTTATGTCTCGGTGTTTCCATCGACGCTCGCCTATCTCTGCTTCAACCGTGGCGTCCGGCTGATCGGCGCCAACCGTGCCGCACCGTTCTTCCACGTCGTACCGGTGTTCGGCTCGATCATGGCGATGGTCTTCCTGGGCGAGAACCCGCAGGCCTTCCACTTCATCGGCTTCGCGCTGGTGTTGTCGGGCGTATTCGTGGCGTCACGGAAGCAGACCGCGGGCTGAGCCGTAGAATTGGTGCGCAGCACGGCCTCTCGCAGATGGCCATCTGGCTTCCTTGCAATTTATGCGGGACCAAGGTTCAATAGATCGATTGCTGGCTTCCGACCTACTTTCTCACTCTGATTATCAGGAGAGTCGTATGGGCGCGTTGATGGCCGAGGACGATATCTATATCGGCCCGCTGTTTGATCTGTTCAATTTGAGATTTGGTCCCGAACAGACAGAGCAAGAGTTCGAGGCCGGGGGCTCGTCCGAGATCAAGGCCCTGCAGGACGAATTCGATATCTTCCAGCAAGGGCGAACCTTCGTCGAAAGCGCCAAGCTGCTCGGGCTGGGCGGCCTGCACAACAATCGCGCGAAGAACCGGTGGTTCAGCCTGCTGACCTGGCTCGCCAGGGTGCCGTCGGATCAGGACGGAGAGACCGGCGACCAGCGCATCGTGAACGCCCTGATCAAGAATTTTGCGCGTAAATCGCCGCTGCCTTGCTTCATGAAGGCCCATGACTCACGCGGCCCCGACGGACTGCGCGTCATCGTCTGCGAGGACAAGCCGATCTTCTATATCGATCGAACCTACCTCACGATCTCGCTGCCGATGGCGCCGAAGGTGCCACCCGCAGGCAAGGGCGCCAAGAAGAAATCGAAGAAATAGGCGGCTCGATGCGCGCCGCCGTCGCCGCCGCTAGGGAGCTTGCTCCTCCGGGCGACGGAGGGCTGAGTGAAATCTACGCCGGTATCGCAGCCTATTATTCGGCAACGATCGCGCGCTTCGGCACGACGCCTGAAGGCGTGGACTGGACCTGCCAGGCCACGCAGGAGATGCGTTTCGTCCAGCTCCTGAAATTGTGCGACTTCGCATCGCCCTTCTCGCTGAACGATTGCGGCTGCGGCTATGGCGCGCTGATCGCCTATCTCGATCGCCGGCATGGCGACTGCGCTGTCGACTATCTCGGCATCGACGTCTCGGGTGCGATGGTCCGGCGGGCGCGGCGGCTGTGGCGGGACCGCCGCAACACGGCCTTCACCCTTGGCCATGCCAGCCCCCGGACGGCCGACTATGCGATCGCCAGCGGCATATTCAATGTTGCGCAGGATCAGCCGCGCCACGACTGGGAGCGCTTCGTCGCGGCGACCCTCGACGAGCTCCATCGCAGCACCAGGCGCGGCTTCGCCGTCAATTTCATGAAGCTGCCCGCAGGTGCAACCGGCCGCCGCGGCCTTTACACCACCGACACCGCGTCCTGGGCACGCTACTGCGCCAGCCGGTTCAATGCCGCGGCCGAAGTGCATGACGGCTATGGATTGATGGAGTTCACGCTCATCGTGCGAAAGCTCTAGCCTTCAGGCACCGACCGACAGCCGCCGACGCGCTTCCTCCAGAAGGCGCCGGTAGATCCCCGCTCCCGTCAGTTGGATCAGCGCTTCAGCTCGGTCGACGAGGCGAGCCACCTCCTCGTATCCATGCAGATCGTTGCTTGCCGCCGCATGCGCAGCGGCGAGCGTGATCGTCGCCCGGCACTCCGGCAAGCGGGCGTGACGTTCCTGGGCAACCGCGATCGCCTCCCGTGCCTTGTCGATGGCTGCGGCATGGGCGCCAGAACGGAGCTGATAGTCGGCGATGCTCGCAAGCATCTCCGGCTCGATCTCCATGGCGACACTCGCCGCGCGCACGAACTCGACGCCCTCGGTCAGCGACGGGATCGCCGCCTGATAATTGCGGGCAATGCCCTGCGCCGTGCCGATGCAGGCCAGCGAATAGGCGCGCAGATAAGGGCTGGCCTGGCGCGTCGCAAGCTCCACCACACGCCACGCATGGGTCGAGGCCATCGCGGGATCACCGAGACACCAGGCCAGATCGACGTGCCCGAGATTGGCGATGAACTGCACGGTCGGATCGATCAGCGCCGGATCGATGGCGAGGATGCGATCGAAGCACAGCCGTGCCTCGTCGAAACGCCCGAGTCGAACCAGGATCCGGCCGCGCAGGCTGAGGATCCAGTGCTCGACATTGTAGCCGAGAAACTGGTGCTCGAACTCGGTGATCGCTGGAACACCGGCAAGCGCCGCATCGCTGGCCGCGAGCGCCTGGCGCAGCAGGCCCGCCCAGCCATAGGCCTGGCTGAGCGAGGCATTGAGCGTCGCAGCGCGGCCGGTGAGCTGACGCGATTCCGTCAGCGCCAGCGCCTCCTTGACCGTATCGACATAGGCATCAGCCTGCCCGCCGCTCGCACCCGCGATCCGTCCTTCGACGAACAGCAACAGCGGGATCATGGAATCGTCGCTGTCCTGCGCCCATTGCAATGCTTCCTGGATGAAGGGCCGCGCGTCCTCCGACGTCATGCCCTCGCGCCAGCCGAGCCAGGCGATCTGGCTGCTGGCCCTGATCCTGAGTGCATCGCCCGCCGGACTGCGCTGCTGTCCCGCCTTCAGTGCACGCACCTTGTGCCAATGCCGGATCGCTTCCGCCGGATTGGTCGAGCCGATCCAGCGCGCGGCGCGCGCGGCATGTTCGGCGGCGGCATCGACCTCGCCGGCCTGCTCGAAATGGTGCGACAGCAGTGCCGCGAACTCCTCGAGCCGCTCCGGATAGAATTGCTCGATCGCCCGCGCCACGCGCGCGTGCAGGAGCGAGCGCCGCGCACGGAGCTGGGTCGAATAGGCGACCTCCTGGATCAAGGGATGGCGGAAGCTGTAGCCGTGGCCGTCCAGGCCGCCACGCACCTGGAGCATCTCGCTGGAACAGAGCCGGAGCAGCGTCGCCTCGAGCTCGGCGGCGGGCAGGTTCGACACGCTCAGCAGGACGGCGAACTGAAACTCCTTGCCGATGATCGCCGCCGTGTGCAGCAGATCGCGATCGCCTGGCGCCAGCCGATCGATCCGCGCGCCGATCACGGCCTGCACGGTCGGCGGCAGCATGTCGGAGGTGCCGGAAATGCCGCGCCGATAGCCGCCCTGCTCGCCGACGATGGCCAGATGCTCGACCAGAGAGCGGATCAGCTCCTCCGCAAAGAACGGGTTGCCGCCGCTGCGCTCGACGACACGGCGCCGCACGTCGGAAAGCCCTTCCCCGAGCCCGAGCAGTTCGTCAACGAGATCGTGCGTGTCCGTCGGCGAGAGCTCGGCGAGCTCGACCTGCTGGTACAGCGGCCCGCGCATCCAGGGCGCGAAATAGGCCGGCCGAAAATTCACGATCAGGACCGTCTTGGTGGCGGTCACCGCGTCGACGAGCGTCGCAACGAACTCCTCGCTCGCCGGATCAAGCCAGTGCAGATCCTCGATGATGATCACCGACGCCGAGGCACCGCGCTGGCGGATCATGTGCCTGACGATCTCGAGCAGACGGACGTTGCGGGCGCGCGGACCGAGCAAGGGGGGCGGGCCCTGGCCGTGCCTGATGCCGAGAAAATCGCAGACCAGCCGCAGGTCCGCCTCGAAGCTCGGACCGAGTTCGGCGAGACGCGTGGCGATCTGCTTCACCGCCAGATCGGGATCATCGTCCGGCGAGACGTTGAAATAGGTCGAGCGCAGGAATTCCAGCACCGGCTGCAGCGGTGTTGCCGCGCCATAGGGCTGCGCACGGGCTTCGAACACCGGAATGAGGCGCGCACGGCACCATTCCGCGAACTCGTAGCACAGGCGGCTCTTGCCGGTACCGGACGGACCGACGATGCCGGTGACGCGCGTGCCGCCCGTCTCCACCGCCGCCAGGGCCCGCTGCAGCAGAGCCATCTCCCGCTCGCGCCCGCGGAACGTCGCCAGGGCGACGCCGCGGAATTGCTGGCTGGCGACCGCCGGCTTCAGCTTCTTCAGGAGGTAAAGCTCGATCGGCTCGGGCACGCCGCGCAGGCGGTGACGGCCGAGCGGGCCGACGTCGCAGAACGAACGTACCAGCCGGTAGGTCTCGTCGGTCAGGCAGATCTCGCCCGGCTCTGCCTTGGCCGGCAGGCGACTTGCCAGATGAATGGCAAGACCGTAGGCGCCGTGCTCGGCGACGGTGTCGACGAGCGGAGCATCGGCGACGATCTCGCCGGAATGCAAGCCGATGCGGACCGACATGGCATCGTCGCGCCCGCGAAACGCGTCCCGGATCGCCAGCGCGGCCTCGCAGGCCAGCAGGGCGTGCCCCTCCTGCGCGCGCGGCGCGCCGAAAAAGGCGAGAATTCCGTCGCCGAGCGTTCGCACCACCGTTCCCTCGAATCGGCTCACGGCGTCGCACATCGCGTCGAGCGCGGGCTTGAGGCGCTGCATGGCATCTTCGGCGGTGAGGCCGGCAACGATCTCGGTCGAGCTGACCAGATCGGCAAACAGAACTGTGACCTGCTTCAGCTCGCCCCGAACCGGCTTGGCGAAATGCCCCGCCGGGGCCGTGATGGGCCTGCTCATGACAATCAACGCCGTGCCGCAGCCCCCGCAAAAGCCTGAGCCGGGCGGGCTGAGGTGATTACAGGAGGGACACGCCATCGGCAGAGCCGAGCCGCAGCCGTGACAGAAGCGATTCGTCGCCGGATTGTCTCCGCTGCAGCGCTCACAAAGCATCTGATCCCCGAAACGAAGCAAAATCGGCCAGGAGAAAGCATCACGGCGACGCCTCGTGCCGGGCCAGCAATGCCCCGACAGGTGCGTCACCCGCCAAAGGCACCATCTTTGGCACCCCCACGCAATCGACTAGTTCACATTTGGCGTGCAACCCGTCGAAGCCGAGCCAAAAAAAGTCGGGAAGCTGCTTCTGAAGTGCGCCCCTGGCCCCGAGGGGCAATGTCAGCCGCCGACAAGCTTGCCGTAGGCTTGCTCGGTCGCGATGATGACGTGGTCGGCACAGCCGTTGACACGATGCGGATCTGCATCACGCTCGTAGGCTTCCGATGTCATCATATCGAGGAAGGCCGCGACCGACGGGTAGAACACCAGCGCGACAAAGTCCCATTCATTGCCTGCTTGCGGTCCGAGCGCGACCGCCCTGGCTTCGCCGGTCCACAGCAGCGTGCCGCCGCGCGCCTTGATCATGGGCACTGTGATTGCGCTGTAGCGCAGATAGGCATCCCAGCCCGAACCATTTCCGTCACGCGAACGCGCGTGAAAGCGCATCAGGTTCAGCATCACCACCGGCGCATGCTGCTGGAGCCCTTCGAGGCCCTGAATGTTCAACATATTGACCGCCAATGGCACCTCCTCGGGTCCTGGCTGCATTGTAGCATTGCGGCGGCGTGACTTGTGTCATGCCGGCGAACCGGCGCAAGCTCGCAATCGACGCCAATGACGATCGCTTCGCCCGCGCCACCTGCCTCCAATCCGGCCAGCTGGCTCAACAACCAGCCTTATCTGCTGCTCAGCCTGAGCTCGCTGTTCTGGGCCGGCAACATCGTGCTCGCGCGCCATGTCGGCGCGCATGTGCCGCCGCTGACGGTGACCACGATCCGCTGGTTCGGCGTATTCCTGATCCTGCTGCCGTTCTCGTGGCCGCATCTGAAGCGCGACTGGCCGGCCTTGCGCAAAAGCCTGCCGCTGATGCTGTTCCTGTCGCTGGTCGGCTTCGCCTTCAACAACGCGATTTCGTACTGGGCCCTGCAATACACAGAGGCGCTGAACGCGCTGCTGATCCAGTCGGCAGGTCCCCTGTTCGTGGCACTGTGGTCGCTGGTGCTGTTCGGTGTGCGGCTGACCGGCGGGCAGCTTGCGGGCATCGCGATCTCGCTGATCGGCGTATTGATCATCATCCTGCGCGGCGATCTCGCGGCGCTGGCGAGCATCTCGTTCAACAGGGGCGACATCATGTTCGCCTCCTCGCTGGTGGCGTTCGGAATCTACTCCGCCTTCATCCCGCGGCGGCCGAAAGTTCATCAGCTGTCGTTTCTGTCCTTCACCACCTGCTGCGGCGCCATGATGCTGCTGCCGACGGCGATCTGGGAGGCCTGGAGCGGCAGCGTCATCCAATTCGACGCCGTGACGCTGATGACGCTCGGCTACATCCTGATCTTCCCCTCGACGCTCGCCTATCTCTTCTTCAACCGCGGCGTCGCGCTGATCGGTCCGAACCGCGCCGCTCCATTCTTCCATCTGGTGCCAGTGTTCGGCTCGGCGATGGCGATCCTGCTGCTCGGCGAAAAGCTTCAGCCGTTTCACCTGATCGGCTACGCGCTGGTGCTCGTCGGCGTCGTCATCGCCTCCCGCCAGGGCTCTGCCGTGAAGTAGCCCCGGCGGCTTCAAAACGAAAAAGGTGGGCACGATGCTTGCGCATCACTGCCCACCCTACGCAACTCAACGCGAAGACTTACGCCGCGCGGACCTTGGCGAGGAAGCCGTCCACCGCGCTGCGCAGCGCGCCGGACTGGTTGTCCAGCTCGCGGGCGTTGGTCAGCACGTCGCCGGCCGCCGTGCCGGTCGCTTCGGCGGCCGAGGTAACGCTGCCGATATGGGCGTTGATCTCGCTGGAGCCGGCGGCGACCGACTGAATGTTGCGGGCGATCTCGCGGGTGGCCTCGCCCTGCTGCTCGATCGAGGACGAAATGCCGGCGGTGATCTCGCTCATCTCGGCGATGGTCTGGGTGATGCCGCCGATTGCCGCGACCGCATCGCTGGTCGAGGTCTGCATCGCCGCAACCTGGGCGGAGATTTCTTCGGTGGCCTTGGCGGTCTGGTTGGCCAGCGCCTTGACTTCTGAAGCGACGACGGCGAAGCCGCGACCGGATTCACCGGCGCGCGCCGCCTCGATGGTGGCGTTGAGCGCGAGCAGGTTGGTCTGCGCCGCGATCGAATGAATGAGCTTGACCACCTCGCCGATCTTCTCGGCACCGGTCGAGAGCTCCTGCACCGTGGCGTTGGTACGCTCGGCGTCGCTGACGGCGCGGCTCGCCACTTCGGTCGAACGCGTCACCTGGCGGGAGATTTCCGCAACCGAGCTCGACAGCTCCTCGGCGGCAGCGGCGACCGTGCCGACATTGCCGGAAGCCTTTTGCGAGGCCGCACCGACCGTTGCCGCGCGCGACGAGGCGTCGCTGGCGGTCGCCGTCATCGACTGCGCCGTCGACTGCATGCCGGCTGCGGCCGAGGAGACCGAGCGGACGATGCCGTTGACGCTGCGTTCGAAGTCGTTGGCGATATCTTCCATCGTGTTGCGGCGTTCCGCCGCGGCACGCTCCTTCGCCACTGCATCGGTCTTTTCAAGGTCGCGGATGCGGATCGCGTTGTCCTTGAAGATCTGGACGGTCGCCGCCATCGCACCGATCTCGTCATCACGGCCGACGCCGGGGATGTCACCCTCGAGCTTGCCGTCGGCAAGATCCTTCATGCGGGTTCCGAGCAGTGCGAGCGGACGGCTGATGCTGCGGCCGATCATCCAGGCGATCGAGCCGGCGACGATGCCGATGCCGAGGATTGCGAGGCCGAGCAACCAGGCGATCGGGCGCATCTTGGCGTCGAGATCGTCGAGATAGACGCCGGTGCCGACAAACATGTTCCAGCCGGGGATCGCAACCGCGTAGGACAGCTTGCGGATCGGCGTCTCCTGGCCCGGCTTCATGTATTCATACCGCAGCGTGACATCGCCGTGGGCGGCAACGCCGTCGCGCAGCTCGCGCGCCAGCTTGCGGCCATTGGTTTCGATATCGAGACGATTGGTGCCGATCTGCTTCGGATCCGGCGCGGAGACAGTGATGCCGTCCATCGTGTAGGCGAAGACGTAGCCGGCGCCCTTGTCGTAGGTCAGGGTCACGGCGCGGTGGCCGAACTCGGCAATCGCGGCATCCTTGGTCATGTGGCCGGCGTCGACCTGCTTTTGCAGCCCGATGGCCATGTTGCGCGCCATTTCGGCCATCGCCTTGCTCTGCTCGAAGCGGGCATTGACCATCTCGCCCTGCATCAGGTAGCCCGCGAGGAGACCCGCGACACACAGGCCGAGTAGCGTCACCCCCACCAGAATGCCGAGTTTGGGGGTAATCTTCAGGTTGGTCAGCTTCACGGGATGGACTCCGGAGAAAAGGGGTACGGGCACGCGAGTGAAACGATCGAGATTGAATCAACTCTTAGTGTCGGACCCCTTAGCAAGTTACTTACACGCCTCCGTAGAAGCCCGGACGATGCCGCCAAATCGGGCAATTTATCTTGGAGTCAGCAACCGGGAATTGTACGCGCCCGCGACGATTTCGCGTAAAAGACGCAAAGGCCCGTTCAAAAGGTGCGGGTCACAACAAGAACCGACAAACCAAATCGGGAGCAGGAAATGCCGAAATACAGGGTGGTGACGCCGAAGGGCGCGAGCTTCACGGTCGCTGGCAGCGATTATTCGTACGAGCGCGAGGCGCTCGATCCGATCGATGCCGAGATCGTCGAGGCGCCGGCCAACGAGGCGGAATTCATCGCCGCCGCGAAAAATGCCGATGCGATCTACGCCAAGGGCATCCCGATCTCCAAGACCATCATCGACGCGCTGGAGAGCTGCAAGGTCATCACGCTCGGCTCGGTCGGCGTCGACAGCGTCGACGTGAAGGCCGCGACCGCGCGCGGCATTCCCGTCACCAACATTCCCGACACCTTCATCGAGGAGGTCGCCGACCACGCCATGATGTTGCTGCTGTCGGGCTTCCGCCGCCTGGTCGAGCAGGACAAGATGGTGCGCACCGGTCGCTGGGCCGAGGGCCGGCCGGCGCTCCTGAAGGTTCCGCGGCTGATGGGCCAGACGCTCGGCTTCGTCTCGTTCGGTCGCGTCGCGCGTGCGGTAGCGAAGCGCGCCGCTCCCTTCGGCCTGCGCATGATGGCCTACGACCCCTTCATCCAGGAAACGCTGATGTGGGACCACGGCGTCATCCCGGCCACGCTGAACGAGGTGCTGTCGCAATCCGACTTCGTCTCGATGCACGCACCCGCCCGGCCCGAAGTGCATCACATGCTGACCGAGAAGCATTTTCGGCAGATGAAGAAGGGCTCGATCTTCATCAACACCGGGCGCGGCGCGACGGTGGACGAGGAAAGCCTGATCAAGGCGCTGCAGGAGGGCTGGATCGCGCATGCCGCCCTCGACGTGCTGGAGAAGGAACCGCCGTCGCACAACAACCCGATCCTCAGCATGGAGAACGTGACCCTGACCGCCCATGTCGCCTCCGCCTCGGCACGGTTCGACGAAGCGCGCAAGCGCCGGGTAGGCTACGAATTGTCACTGGTGCTTCAGGGCATGTGGCCGGTAAGCTGCGTGAACCCGTCGGTGCTGCAAGACACCGCGCTCCGCCGCTGGCAACCTGTCGGCATGGACCGCGGACCGAACAGCTAAGACGGCAGGCCGCAAATCGCGGTTGAAAGCAGGAAACGGCCCTTCACCGGCGATCAACGCCGGGAAGGGAGCCATCATAGGGAGGAACTGATGAGGAACGACATCACACGTCGTGATGCCTTGGCGCTGGGCCTATCCGCTGCGACCGTTGCGGCCACTGGTGTTGCAGCGCACGCTCAATCCGCGATCAAGGCGGCCGACGTCCCCGCACCGAAACTGCCGATTGAGAAGGGCGCGACGCTCCGCATGCTGCGGCCGGTCCGCTTCGTCCAGGCCGACGAGGACGTGTTCCGCGCCAATGCGGCAAAGTTCACCAAGGAGACCGGCGTCGAGATCAAGGTCGACTTCGTCGGCTGGGAGGACATCAACCAGCAGACGGCGGTGACCGCCAATTCCGGCGCCGGCCCCGACATCATCATCGGCTTCTCCGACGCGCCGCACATCTATATCGACAAGCTGATCGAGCTCACCGACGTCGCCGACTATCTCGGCAAGAAATATGGCGGCTGGCAGAACCTGGCGAAGGCCTATGGCAAGAAGGCCAAGAGCGATACCTGGATCGGACTCCCGTTCGGGGCCTCCGGCGGACCGCTGATCTATCGCAAGTCCGTTCTCAAATCCGTCGGGTTCGACAAGGCGCCGGACGACCTTCCTGGATTCATGGACCTCTGCAAGAAGCTGCAGAAGGCCGGCAAGCCCGCCGGCTTTGCGCTCGGCAATGCCGTCGGCGACGGCAACGGTTTTGCGGACTGGATGATGTGGTCGCACAACGCTTCATTGCTGGACGAAGAGGGCAACGTCACCATCAACAGCAAGGAGACCATCGCGGCGCTGAACTACGTGAAGGAGCTCTATCCGACCTTCATCGCGGGCACGCCGTCGTGGAACGACGTCAGCAACAACCGCGCCTATTCCTCGCAGGAAATCGCGCTGACGGCGAACGGCGTCTCGCTGTACTTCTCGCTGAAGAACGATCCGGCGACGGCGGCAATTGCCGAGGATTCCGAACATCAGCCATTGCCGAAAGGTCTTGCACCGGTCTCGCCGATGTCCGGACTGACGCTGAACGCCATGGTGTTCAAGCACAGCCAGTACCCCAACGCCGCCAAGGCCTTCCTGCAATACATGTTGGAAAAGGACCAGTACGAACCGTGGCTCAACGCCAATAGCGGCTACTGGTCGCAACCGCTGGCAGCCTATGCCGACGCGGCGGTGTGGAAGGGCGACCCCAAGGTCGCGATCTTCAAAGACACCATGAACAGCAAGTATTACGCCGGCTACAAGGGTCCGATTTCGACCGCCACCGGTGCGGTTCGCGCGGACTATGTCACGGTGCAGATGTTCGCCTCGGTCGCAACGGGCGCTGCAACGCCTGAGGCCGCTGCAGCGGAGGCAGAGCAGCGCTGCAAGCGCTACTTCCGGCGCCAGAGATAGCGACCGGCGACAAAGCAACCGTCATTGCGAGCGAAGCGAAGCAATCCAGTCCATCCGTAAGGTTACAGCCTGGATTGCTTCGTCGCTTCGCTCCTCGCAATGACGGGTGTGGTGACTCATAAGACAGGACAACGCCCTGATGTCCGTGACCGCCCTCTCCTCTCCCGAACTCGCGCAAAGGCAGCCGAACTGGCTGGTCCGCCTGTTCGATTACAAGCCATTCCTGGTCACGATGTGCCTGGCACCCGCGATCGGTCTGCTTGCAGTGTTCCTGACCTATCCGCTGGGGCTCGGCATCTGGCTCGCCTTCACCGACACCACGATCGGCCGGAAGGGCATCTTCATCGGTCTCGAGAACTTCCAATATCTGCTCACGGATCCCCTGTGGTGGAACGCGGTGTTCTACAGCGTGGTCTACACGGCAATCGCGACCTTCGGGAAGTTCGCGCTCGGCTTCTGGCTCGCGCTGCTGCTCAATAATCATTTTCCGTTCAAGAGTCTCTTGCGCGCGATCGTCCTGTTGCCCTGGATCGTGCCGACGGTGCTCTCGGCGCTGGCGTTCTGGTGGATCTACGATCCGCAGTTCTCGATCATCTCCTATCTGCTGGTCGACGTGCTGCATTGGCGCACGAGCAATGTCGACTTCCTCGGGTCGCCGTGGCCGGCACGGTTCTCGCTGATCGCCGCCAACATCTGGCGCGGCATCCCCTTCGTTGCGATTTCGCTGCTGGCGGGTCTGCAGACCATTTCGCCCTCGCTCTACGAGGCCGCCATGCTCGACGGCGCGAGCGCCTGGCAGCGCTTCCGCTATATCACCTTCCCGATGATGATGCCGATCCTCGCCATCGTCATGACCTTCTCGATCATCTTCACCTTCACCGACTTCCAGCTGGTCTACGCCATCACCCGCGGCGGGCCGGTCAACTCGACCCACCTGCTGGCAACGCTGGCGTTCCAGCGCGGCATCGCCGGCGGCGAGCTCGGCGAAGGAGCCGCGATCGCGGTGTCGATGATCCCGTTCCTGGTGTTCGCGACGCTGTTTTCCTATTTCGGCCTGGCGCGCCGCAAATGGCAGCAGGGAGAGGCCAATGACTGATACTGTCGCACAAGCCTCGACCGTAGCTGATGCGAAGGCGGCGCCCGACACCATGGCCTGGGATTCCGGGCTGCGCCGGCTGATGATGATCTATCTGCCGCTCGGCTGCTTCGTGCTGATCCTGCTGTTTCCGTTCTACTGGATGGCGATCACGTCGTTCAAACCGAACGCGGAGCTGCTGAACTACAAGGAGCATAATCCGTTCTGGATCACCTCGCCGACGCTGGCGCACATCAAGCACCTGCTGTTCGATACCTCGTACCCGCGCTGGCTGTGGACGACGATGCTGGTCGCGATCGGGGCGACCACGCTGTCGCTGGTTGCGAGCACGCTGGCTGCCTATGCGATCGAACGCCTGCGCTTTCGCGGCAGTCCTTATGTCGGTCTCGGCATTTATCTGGCCTATCTGGTGCCCCCGTCGATCCTGTTCATCCCGCTCGCGACGGTGGTGGTGCAGTTCGGCCTGTTCGACTCGCCGCTTGCCCTGATCCTGGTCTATCCGACCTTCCTGGTGCCGTTCTGCACCTGGCTCCTGATCGGCTATTTCAAGTCGATCCCCTACGAGCTCGAGGAATGCGCACTGGTCGACGGCGCCACAAGGTTGCAGATCCTGCGGCGGATCACGCTGCCGCTCGCGGTGCCCGGCCTGATCTCGGCCGGCATCTTCTCCTTCACGCTGTCCTGGAACGAGTTCATCTACGCGCTCGCCTTCATCCAGAGCGGCGCCAACAAGACTGTGCCGGTGGCGATCCTGACCGAGCTCATCACCGGCGACGTCTATCAGTGGGGCGCGCTGATGGCGGGCTCGCTGCTCGGCTCGCTGCCGGTTGCGATCTTCTACTCGCTGTTTGTGGATTACTACGTGTCTTCGCTGACCGGCGCGGTAAAGGAGTAACCGGCCGCTGCGACGTTTGGCCCGGCTTCACAAAACTGCAATCTGCGATCCGCATAAGGCGTCGTCCGCTAACAGGAGACGCACATGCGCGCGACTTTTCTCGGCACCGTCGCAACGATCATTCTCACCGCGAGCACCGCGCTCGCGCAGAGCGAAGGTGAATTCCCGGCCAAGCTCGCCGGCCACGTGGTGATGCCGGCCGCGACCTTCATCGATGCCCCGGCCGATGCGCCGGCCGATCTCAAGACCTCGGGCAAGTACACCACCGGCAAGCGGGTCGACGCGCTCGGCACCGTGATGGGCAAGTCCGCCGAACGTCCGACCGGCGTCTCGCTGCCGTTCAAGGGCCAGCCGCTGCAGGGCCATTCCGGCATCAAGAAAATGGCTGACGGCACCTTCTGGGTCATCACCGACAACGGCATGGGCGCGCGCGCCAATTCGATGGACTCGATGCTGTACCTGAACCACTACAAGATGGATTGGGCGGGCGGCAAGATCGAGCGCCAGGAGACCGTGTTCCTGCATGACCCCGACAAGAAGGTGCCGTTTCGCATCGTCCACGAGGATACGGAGAAGCGCTATCTCACCGGCGCCGATTTCGACACCGAAGGCTTTCAGATCATCGGCGACACGTTCTGGATCGGTGACGAGTTCGGCCCCTACGTGCTGAAAGCCGACAAGTCAGGCAAGATCCTCGCGGTGTTCGAGACCATCGCCGATGGCAAGCCGGTGCGCTCGCCAGATCATTGGGCGGTGGCGACCCCGGGCGCGCCCGGCGCGACCTACACCAACGTCAATCTGCGGCGCTCCAAGGGCTTTGAGGGCTTTGCCTCGTCCAAGGACGGCAAATTCCTCTACGGCCTGCTCGAAGGCCCGCTGTGGGATGCCGACAAGAAGGACTGGGAGCGGGTTGACGGCAAGGAAGCCTCCCGCATCCTCGAATTCGACGTCGCCGCCGAAAAATTCACCGGCCGCTACTGGCAGTACGTGTTCGAGCAGAACGGCAATGCCATCGGCGACTTCAACATGATCGACCCGAGCGCGGGTCTCGTCATCGAGCGCGACAATGGCGAAGGCACGCCCGACAAGGCCTGCCCGGCCGGCACCCGCAGCGAGAACTGCTTCCCTGACATCGCTAAGTTCAAGCGCATCTACAAGATCGAGCTCACCGACGCCAATGTCGGCAAGCCCGTGCGCAAGATCGGCTATATCGACCTCTTGAAAATCCAGGACCCCGACAAGAAGGCCCGCAAGCCGCTTAATGATGGCGTCTACACCTTCCCGTTCTTCACCATCGAGAACGTCGATCGCGTCGACGACACCCACATCATCGTCGGCAACGACAACAATTTGCCGTTCTCGTCCAGCCGCGATCCCAACAAGGCCGACGACGACGAGTTCATGCTGCTCGACGTCGCCGACTTCCTGAAGGCGAAGTAAGACGAGCTCTCTCAACACGGTCGTCGCCCGGCCTGACCGGGCGACCCAGTACGCAGCGGCTGTCGTGTGACACGGATAGGCCACAGTGTATTGGATGCCCCGCTTTCGCAGGGACAGAGAGCATGATGCGGAGCGAGGTAAGAAAGCGCAGCACCTCGCTACATGCCGCGCCCTAACCCGACGGCACGATCACCATGCTCTTGTCCTTGGGCCAGCGGACGCGCCAGGCGAAGTTGATGTCCTTGACTTCGCCGGGCTTGGCGTCGAACGACCATTCCAGCACGCCGCGCTTGTCGCGGACGTCCCTTGCCGTGGGCGGCGTGGTCGCGGGCAACATCTCGACGGCGATCTCGTCATTCTCGCTGACCGGCAGCTGATCCTCGATCGCGACGTGAATCGGGAAATCGTGACCATTGCGGACGGTAGTCTTGAAGGCGCGCTCGTCGGTCTTCGAGGTCGTGACCAGGAGGCCCGCGGAGCCCTCGTTGCGCTTGAGCACGGCGCGCTCGATCTTGACCTTGTCGTCGGCGCCGAAGCCGAGCCGGACGATGTCGTCCTTGGCCGAGGCCGAGAGCTTGCCGCGGCCGACGAAAACGCCGTCACGGTAGATCGCGACCTTGCCCGGCAGCAGCGTCGTGTCGTCCGTCTGCCTGAAGCTGGCTTCGAGGAAAGCGGTCGGGTCCTGCACCGGCGCGGCGCGCACCGCCAGATCGGCGGGCACGCTCATCGAAGCAATGCGCAGGCTCTTGGCACCCTCGGCGGCACCGAGGCTGACGCGGCCGGGGATTTTGAAGGTCGCCTGGAAGTCGCCGATCTCCGCAACCGCTTGCCGTTCGTCGGCACGTTGGGCCAGCAGATCAAATTGATCCTTGTCTTGTGCCGCCTCCATCTTCCGCAACATCGGTGCTGCCGCGGGCGCAGGCATCGCCATGTCCGCGACCGAGCCCAGCGCGCGCGGCTTCGGCACCTGCGGATATTGCGCGACCAGCGAGCCCAGCTCCGGTGCGCTGCCGCCACGGGCGATACGGACGGTGGAAACGCCGAGCGTGACGTTCGACCAGTCCTCGCCGGTCGATTGCGTCACCTCGGCACGACGAACGAGCTCGAGCTGCGGCTTGCGGTCCTTGGCGCCGGTATCGAGCCGGGCGTCGTAGAGCGGCAGCCAGCGCGCGTTGCGGACGGCGTAGGTGACTCGCAGCGTTGCCTTGGTCGCGGCTGCCGAAGCGACGTCGATCCGCACTTCGAGCTTGCTCGGCGGCTTGGCGGATCGCTCGGCTTCGAGCTGCGCGATCTGGCGATCGATCTCGCGCTGCTTTCGCGCGGCATCACGGATCGCGGCATCGGCGGCCGCGACTTCTTCAGCCACGGCGGTAAAGGCCGCGCGCCACTCGGTGATCGGGCGTGCCTCGCCTTTGTCACCGAGGCCGGCGGGAGAGGCTTCGGCAAAGTGTTGCGCGAACTTGCGCCGGGCGGTCGCCGCGTCGATCGCGCCTTGCTGGTCGGCGCGCTCGTCCTTGAGCGCCTCGATGCGCTTGTCGAGCTCAGGAAGATTGACCGGCGGCGCCGCGCGCGGCGGCCGGGCATCGATGGTGCCAATGGTGAGCCTGGCGCCCGCCTCGCCCTCAACGCGGAGGGAGGACGGGTCGAGCGAGAGCGGAAAATCCCTGGCGACCAAGGTGCTGTCGCCGGAGGCGAGGTCGAGCGCGATCACGCGGGTGACGGTGGCGCCATCTGGATAGACGGTGACGGTGTCGATGGCCGACGTGGCATCCACATCGGCAGCCCATGAGGGCAGAGCGAGCGCCGAGGTCACCATGACCAGGCTCGTCGTCGCCAGACATCTTGTGATCGTGCGCATCAAACTTCTCCCAGCCGATATCGCTGCGCCGCCAGCCGGACGCGCGAAAACAAGCCACGCCATCGTGGTGAGACGCGACGGGGAAGGAACCGGTTCGATTGGGGTTTCCGTTGGGCAGCGCTGCGGCAGCACCATGGCCGCGGAACGCGTCACCACACCGCGGCACCACCGAATTAACTCAGACCTGGCCGGGCGAACCCTGGCCGAAGATGCGGCGGAGCAGATCCGTCACATTGCGCGCGCCGGCCTTCTTGAGAATGCTGGCGCGATAACCCTCGACCGTGCGCGCGCTCAGATGCATGCGGCGGGCGATTTCCTTGTTGGTCAGGCCGCCGGCAAGATGCGCGAGCACATCGTTCTCGCGCGCGGTCAGGGGCTCGCAACCGGGCAGCCAGCGCTGCCTGGTCGACTCCGGCTGGACAGACTCGTCGATCGCGGCATCGATCCGGCCGACGATATCGTTCGTGCGAAACGGCTTCTCGATGAAGTCGGCCGCGCCACTCTTGATGGCGTCAACGGCCATGGCGATGCTGCCATTCGCCGATGTCACCAGCACCGGCGCCATGCAATTTTCCTCGCGCAGGCGCCTGAGCACGTCCAGCGCGGAGCGATCCGGCGGCATCTCCAGCAGCACGCAGGCCGGCATCCGCGCCTTCGCTTCCGACAGCAGCGATGCGCCGTCGGCGAAGCAGATCACCTCATAGGCGCTCTGCTGGAGCGCGTTGGATAGTTGTTCGCGGGAGGCGGCGTCGGTTTCAATGACGAACACCTCACCCTTGGAAAGCGTGTTTCCCGGCATAATTCCGATCCAGCAATGTCTTGGTCAAATGATGAGAGACGGCCGGAGGCCCCATCGCGCTCCGCCGTCCCAAACACGGCATTCGCGCCTGTGCTCCGCTTTCCTTTATGTATGTTCCGCCTTGTTCCCGGATTTGACGGATCGGGACAGAAACTTTACATTTCGGGACATCTGCGGGAATGGCTGACAGGAACGGGTCGCATGACCGACCTCATGCGCAGCGCCGGCTTAAGTTATTATCCGGAGGTCGCCCGGTCGGTCGGGCTCGACCCCAGGCAGATGATGCGCAAGGCCAGGCTGCCGCTGGCCGTTCTCGACAAGCCCGACACGCCCATCGCCGTCGCAAGTCTGCGTCGCCTGCTCGAGATGTCGGCCGAAGCCTCCGGTGCTGAAGATTTCGGCTTGCGGCTGGCCGAACGCGGCGGACTGACCAATTTCGGCGCGGTCGGCCTGATCGTGCGCGAACAGGCGACTGTCGGCGAGGCGATCGAAGCTTTCTCCCGCTTCATCCATGTCCACCACGACGGCATGAAGCTCGACGTCGTCAGGGACAAGCAGACCGTGACGATCACGCTGCATCTGCGCGGACGACAGCCGACGGCCCCGCGCCAGTCGATCGACATGGCGCTCGGCAGCATCCACCGCATCATCCAGTCGCTGTTCGGCAGTGACTGGCGGCCGCAGGAAGTGCATCTGCACTACCCGCCGCCGCACGACCGCAAGCGCTACCGCGACTTCTTCGGCTGCCGCGTGATCTTCAATGCGGAGGAGGATGCGATCCTGCTGTCGGTGCACGACATGGAGCGGCGGATTCCGAGCGCGCATCCCCTGATCGCAAGCTATCTGCGCAAGCGGATCGAGGCGATCGAGAACCGGCCGGCAAGCTGGGAGCAGAAAGTCGACGAGGTCGTGCGCATCCTGCTCGCGAGCGGCGACTGCACGGTCGAACGGGTGGCCGAGCATCTCGCCTGCACCCGCCGCACCATCCACCGGCATCTCGCTGAAGCCGGCACCAGCTTCTCGGCGATCCTCGAGGCGCAGCGCGCCGATCTCGTGATCCAGCTGATCGAAGACCCCGACCGGCCGCTCGCGGATATCGCCGCGCAGCTCGGCTTCTCCGCGCAGAGCGCCATGGCCCGCTGGTTCCGCAACCGCTTCGGCTGCACCATCACGGAGTGGCGGCGGGGTGTGCGGCCGTTGACGGTGAACGCAGCCTGATTCAACGCGCCGCTGCCGGCGCGCCCATGATCGCGAGCGCGCGCCGGGGATTGCCGGCGAGCAGCGGTCCGAACGCGGCAGCGAAGCCGAGGAACGCGACGATCCAGCCGCAGGCCGCAACATGCAGCAGCACATCGCTATGCGCCGGCAGCACCACGGCAGCGACCCGCGCCAGCGCCGCGACGATGATCGCGACGTAGATGCCTTGGGTCGCGGGTGAGGCCGTCAGCGCCTGCCCGGTATGGCCGAGGCTCGCGCGCGTCATCACCGCAAGCGTCATGACTCCGGCGGCGCCCGTCATCCACGCATGAATGCCGGCACTCGGCGGCAGCGCGCCGAAGCCGGCCAAGGCATTCAGGAGGAAACCAACCGGCACGAAAGCGTAGCCGACATGGAGGATCAGCAGCAGCCGTTCCTGCGTGGTGCGGTCGCCAGCCCACCGCGCGATCCGTACCAGATGCAAGATTCCAACAAGGGCCATCACCACGCCGACGATCGTGTTCAGCGGGGCCACAATCCACGCAATGAGTGCGAGCGCGCTCAGTCCGATCACCGCGCCGTCGAACCGGCCGAACGGTACCGGCAGGCGGCCGGGATTGAACTTGACCAGCCAGTTGCGGGTGAAGCTCGGGATGATGCGGCCGCCGATCAGCGAGATCAGCAGCATGACGATGCCGATGCCGACGCGAATGCTGACGTCGGCAGCACCCTCGTAGTGTGCTTCGAGATGGAACGCGACATTGCCTGATAGCAGCAACAGCACGAGCACCACGACAGGCAGGTTGCGCCAATTGCCGCCCGCGATGATCTCGCGGGTTGCGGCCGCGACGACCAGCGCCAGGAAAGCGGCATCCACGACAAGCGCGACCTCCCAGCCGATCCCGGCGGACAGCACCACCGCGGCACGCCCGCCGAGCCAGACCAGCAGCAGCGCGCCCAGCGACGTGCCTTGGATCGGCAGCCGCCCGGTCCAGTTCGGGATCGCCGTGAACAGGAACCCGGTGATGACAGCAGGCAGGAAGCCATAGAGCATCTCGTGGACGTGCCAGTCTCGCGGCGCGAAGGCCGACGCCACCGACAGCTCGCCATAGAACATCGGCAGCCAGACCAGGATCGACAATCCCGCCTGGATGGCAGCGAGCAGGAAAAATGGCCGGAAGCTGTTCGCAAACAGCGGCCAGCCCTGAAAATTGCGGGATCGGGCGCCAGCCATGGGACAACTCCTGTGAATTCGGATCATTATCTGGAAAAATACTGCCGTCCGGCCGCCCCGTTTTGCGCTATCGCAAACATCAGCACGATTGCAGGTGCCATCACACTCCGGAGCGCCGAGGAGGCAGAATGGCCAAGGTCGACACATCGCTGGTTGCGCATTTGCCGCTGTTCGAGGGCGTCAAGCCCGAGGACCTCGACGAGATCCTGCGTGAGGCCCGTTCGACGCGCTATCCCAGGAATACCGCCATTTTCGAGCAGGGCGCAGACGCGCATTCCTTCTTCCTGCTGCTGCACGGCCATGTGCGCGCGGCCAAGACCACGCCGACCGGGGAGCAGATCGTGGTGCGCTATGTCGCGCCCGGCGAGACCTTCGGGCTCGCGATGGCGATCGGCGCCGCACACTATCCGGCGACCGCAATGGCGGTCGACGACAGCGTGGCACTGATCTGGCCGAATTCGGCCTGGCCGCGGCTGATCGAACGGTTTCCCGCCCTTGCCGCCAACACGATGCAGGCCGTCGGCAAGCGGCTGCAGGAGAGCCACACGCGCATCCTGGAAATGTCGACCCAGCAGGTCGAGCAGCGCGTCGCGCATGCGCTGCTGCGGCTTGCCAGCCAATCCGGCAAGAAGCTCGACCACGGCATCGAGATCGACTTCCCGATCAGCCGCCAGGACATCGCACAAATGACCGGCACCACACTGCACACGGTGAGCCGTATCCTCAGCAGTTGGGAGAGCCAGGGTTTGGTCGAGAGCGGCCGTCAGCGCATCATCCTGCGCGATCCGCATCGGATCGTCGTGCTGGCAGAGCGCAACCCGGACAGCGGCGCCACCTGACGACAGGGGTGAGGGCGCGTCCGCTTACGGCGAAAGCTCACCCTCACCCGGGAATCCGCGCGCCCCCTGCGCAGACTCCAACTCCCTTACGCCGGCACGCATTCGCTCAGCGCGGCGAGAAATGTGTCGCGGTCGATACGATGCTCGCGACACGCGTCGTCCACGGTGTGGAAGGTTGCGATCGGACAGCCGACACAAGCCATCCTGAAGGCGAGGAATACGCGAATCGTGCGCGGCGCCGCACGCATGATGTCGTCGACCAGATCGTCGGATTGGAAAGGCATGGACAACTCCGCTCCGACGTGACGATAGCGGAGATGGCCCGGATTTCTTTGTGGAAGCGCAAGCCGACGGCGTCAACCCGAGCGCCGGTGTCGCATCTCGGCAAACCTCCTAAGGACTTAGCCGGGGACGAATCCGGCAAAAGCTTGTCGCAGCACAAACACCCCAGCCGCAACAGGCGCACACTGCATCCGCCATCAAGACCCTTTCACATGAAGGATGCTTTACGATGTTCACCCGCAGAGCCGCATTGATCAGCGCCGCCGCGACCGCTTTGATGCTCGCCACACCCGCCTTCGCCGCCAGCGATCTCAAGCTGCCGCGGCAGAGGGTCGAACTGGTCGCGCCGCCCTTCGTGCACGCGCATGAGGAGGCGACGACGCAGCCGCCCAAGATCATGGAGTTCAAGCTCACGATCGAAGAGAAGAAGGTCGTGATCGACGACAGGGGCACGACCTTCCAAGCCATGACCTTCAATGGCTCGATGCCGGGACCGCTGATGGTCGTGCATGAAGGCGACTATGTCGAGCTGACGTTGGTGAATCCCGCGACCAACACTATGCCGCACAATATCGACTTCCATTCCGCGACCGGCGCACTCGGCGGGGCCGAGCTCACGATGGTCAATCCCGGCGAGGAGGTCGTGTTGCGCTGGAAGGCGACGCGGACCGGCGTGTTCGTCTATCACTGCGCGCCGGGCGGCCCGATGATCCCCTGGCATGTCGTCTCCGGCATGAATGGCGCCGTAATGGTGCTGCCACGCGACGGACTGTACGACGGCAAGGGCCATGCGCTGACATACGATAAGGTCTACTATATCGGCGAGCAGGACATGTATGTGCCGCGCGACGAGAAGGGCAATTTCAAGTCCTACGACTCGCCGGGTGAAACCTTCACCGACACCGAAGAGGTGATGAAGAAACTGATCCCATCCCACGTCGTGTTCAACGGCAAGGTCGGCGCCCTCACCGGCAAGAATGCGCTGACGGCCAAGGTCGGCGAGAATGTGCTGATCGTGCATTCGCAGGCCAATCGCGACAGCCGCCCGCATCTGATCGGCGGCCATGGCGACTATGTCTGGGAGACCGGCAAGTTCTCCAACCCGCCGGAGACCGGACTAGAGACCTGGCTCATCCGCGGCGGCTCGGCGGGAGCCGCGATGTACAAGTTCCTGCAGCCCGGCATCTACGCCTATGTCACGCACAACCTGATCGAAGCCGCCGACCTCGGCGCCACCGCGCACTTCAAGGTGGAGGGTCAGTGGAACGACGATCTGATGACCCAGGTGAAGGCGCCTGCGGAGATACCGGCCCCCAACACCAACTAGACGCGACAAGGGGCCGGCCATCGCCGGCCCCTTCGTCTTTCGGGGGAAATGAACATGTTGATCGCATTCAAGCTCAAATTGCTCGTCGCCTGTGCCGCCGGCTTCGCAGGACCGCTCGCTGTTGCGCCACTGGTCTCCGAGATGTCGACGCGCGACGCGCAAGGCGAGCCTGTGATCATCGAGATCGCGCGGGGCAGCTTCGCCTATCGCGAGGCCGGCGATTTCACGCGCGCCGGGCGGCCGGTCGAGGCGCCGCTGCGCACATTGCAATTCGCAAAGTCGCTTCACATCATGCGCGATCAGGTCTCCTCCGCCGACTACCAGCTTTGTGTGCGAGACCGCGAATGCCACGCGCTCGATCGCGGCGTGGCGATCGCGCCCGATCGGCCCGCGGTGCAGGTGAGCTGGCACGACGCGCAGGCCTATGCGGACTGGTTGTCGCGCAAGACCGGTCACCGCTTTCGCCTGCCGAGCGATGCGGAATGGGCCTTTGCCGCAGGCTCCCGATTCAGGGATGACAGCGGGCCGGTCGACGCGGACGATCCCGCAAAGCGCTGGATCAGCCGCTACGAGCGCGAGTCCGAACGCGATCTCTCCGACACCACGGCCTATCCGTTCGGCAAATTCGGCCTGAACGAACGCGGCGTGTCCGATCTCGCCGGAAATGTCTGGGAGTGGACGTCGACCTGTTTCGTGCGCTCGCGCGTCGACGCTTCTGGCAATGCCGGCCGTTCGACGGTGAATTGCGGCGTGCGCGTCGCGGAAGGCGCGCACCGCGCCTATGTCACCGACTTCATCCGCGACGCCCGCGCCGGTGGCTGCGCACAAGGCGTGCCGCCGGCCAATCTCGGCTTCCGCCTGGTGCGTGAGGAACGATCATGGATGGCGAGCGTCTCGGCGCGATGGAGCAAGGTGTGGACGGCGCGGTCATAGCAGGCGCGCAAACATCCGAAAGCCAGGTGCGCCGATGATCGACTCGAACGCGGGATCGCGTTTCTCGTCCGCGAACACAAAGCCGGCCTTGGCGTAAGCACGCTCGGCCGGCTCGTTGCCGATCAGGAACGAGATCGTCGCGCGCGAAAATCCAGCTTCCCGCCCTTTCTCAAGAGCGCGGGCCATCAACGCTTGCACGAGGCCGCGACCACGATAGGCGGGATCGGTGGCAACATGCTCGATCATCCAGTCACCTTCGCCGCCCTGAACCCAGCAGGCACGTGTGTAGGCAGCGCGTTGGCGGATGGCATCGAGCTCCGACGCGGAGAGCCCGGTCGCGAAACCAACCTCCTCGATCGCACGCCAGGCCGCAGGTCCGGTGTTCGCTGCAGGCACGGCGCACAGCGCCGCGACCGGCTTCCCGTCAATCTCCGCGACCAAGAACTGCGAGACGTGCCACATCGATACCGCACGCGCGGTTGCAACGCGCGCGATGAAATCGAGGCACCTGGCTTCAGGCCAGCCCAGCGCAACGTCGAACCAGCCACGCGACCGGTAGCCGCGCATCGATGACAGGATGATTTCTGCGATGAAATCGGCGTCTTCGGGACGCGCAGACCGGATCGTCATGCGCGCCCCTACTATGAAGACCTTACGTGTTCTTCAGCGCGACGCGGAATTCAGCCTCGGTCTTGGCCTTGACCTCGTCGAGCGTGACACCGTCGGCGAGCTCGATCAGCGCCATGCCGCCGTCGCCGTGCTTGTCGATGGTGAAGACGGCGAGATCGGTGACGACCATGTCGACCACGCGCTCGCCGGTGAGCGGCAGGTTGCACCTCTTCAGGAGCTTGGCGCCGTCCTTGGCGGAATGCTCCATCACCACGACGACGCGCTTGACGCCGGCGACGAGGTCCATCGCGCCGCCCATGCCCTTGACCATCTTGCCGGGGATCATCCAGTTGGCGAGATCGCCGTTCTGGGCCACCTGCATGGCGCCGAGGATCGACAGATCCATATGGCCGCCGCGGATCATGCCGAAGGAATCCGCGCTGGAGAAAAAGGAGGTCGAGGGCAGCTCGCTCACGGTCTGCTTGCCGGCATTGATGAGATCCGCGTCCTCTTCGCCTTCATAAGGGAACGGACCCATGCCGAGCATGCCGTTCTCGCTCTGCAGGCTGACGTCGACGCCGTCTGGGATGTAGTTCGAGACCAGCGTCGGGATGCCGATGCCGAGGTTGACGTAGTAGCCGTCACGCAATTCCTTCGCGGCGCGCGCAGCCATCTGTTCACGGGTCCAGGCCATATCGCTCTCCTGATCTTAAGCTGCGGTGCGCGGGCGGGTGTTGCGGAATTCGATGCGCTTCTTGTCCGTGCCGACCTCGACGATGCGCTTCACGAAAATGCCGGGCGTATGGATGTGGTCGGGATTGAGTTCACCGGCAGGAACCAGGTGCTCGACCTCGGCCACCGTGACCTTGGCGGCGGTCGCCATCATCGGGTTAAAGTTGCGCGCGGTCTTGCGGTAGATGAGGTTACCTGCGGTGTCGCCCTTCCAGGCATGCACGATGGCGAGGTCGGCGAACAGGCCGCGCTCCATCAGGTATTTCTCGCCGTCGAATTCCTTCACTTCCTTGCCTTCGGCGATCAGCGTGCCGACGCCGGTCTTGGTGTAGAAGGCCGGGATACCGGCACCGCCGGCACGGATACGCTCGGCCAGCGTGCCCTGCGGGTTGAATTCGAGTTCCAGCTCGCCGGCGAGGAATTGCTGGGCGAACAGCTTGTTCTCGCCCACATAGGACGAGATCATCTTCTTGATCTGGCGGGTTTCCAGCAGGCGGCTGAGCCCGATGCCGTCGACGCCGGCATTGTTGGAGATCACCGTCAGACCCTTCACGCCCGAGTCGCGGATCGCATCCGACAGCGTCTCGGCGATGCCGCAGAGGCCGAAGCCACCGGACATGATCATCATGTTGTCCTTGAGAACGCCCTCAAGAGCCGACCTGGCGTCGGGATAGACCTTGTTCATGCAAAAACCCTCGACTTAACCTGAGAGGCGTCGCGCCTTGTTGGCGGCGATTATTAGGCGAAATCGTCCGAAGCCGTCAATGATACGGGGTTCTCCGTTCAGGTCACCGGTGGTAGAAGCTGCCCACACTGTGGGCAGACCCGTCCGCGGCCTTGAAAGCGACAAGAAAACCCATCAAGTTGCGGGGGTTGGGCGTGGGGGCGCGCAGGTTTCACGTCCCGCCCTTCCGGCTCCAGCGACGAACCCGATCAGGACATGCCATTGACCATGGCCCAAGGAATGAAGCGCCTCGGGACGCCGATCGCGGCGCTGCTCGGCGTTGCGCTGATCGCCCTGATCGCGAGCTCCTGGCTCATCAACCGCGACGCGCTGCGCAAGGCAGTGGAAGCGCAGATTCGCGACGTCACCGGACTCGAGCTCAGCGTGACGGGCAGCATCGACATTTCCGTGCTGCCGGCGAGCTACATCTCCTTTCATGACGTCGGCCTGAAGGGCGGCGGCACCGCCGATCCCGCGCTCCATGTCGACGTGCTCACCGCCAACCTCAGGCTCCTGCCCTTGCTGCTGCAGCGGTTCGAGATCGCGGACCTCACGCTGCTGCGGCCGCATATCCATGTCGGCCTGAAGCCGGATGGCGAGAGCAACTGGACACCTTTCATCCAGACCATTGCGCGGACGATGAAGCCCGGCGCCGACAACCAGGTGTCGTTCTCCGAGATCAGGATCCAGGATGGCGTGCTCAATTACGAGGACGTCGCCACACACGCCGCCGAGACACTCGAGGACATCGACCTGTCGCTGGCCTGGCCCTCGATCTCGCGCTCCTTCGCCGCGACCGGCCAGTTCGACTGGCGCGGCGAGCGCGTCGACGGCTCGATCAGCTTTGCCGATTTCGTCGCGGCCCTCTCCGGCGACCGTTCGGGATTGAAGGCGCGAATCGTCAGCGCCCCGCTGAAGCTTGCCTTCGACGGCAGCGTCGCCAACCGCACCAGCCCGATGATGGAAGGCACGCTCACCATCGACAGCCCGTCGCTGCGCAACGCGCTGCGCTGGACCGGGCAACCGCAGCCCGGCAGCGGCGGCTTCGGCCGCTTCGCGTTGAAGGCGCGCGCCAATGTCGTCGGCGCCTCGATCGCGCTGACCAACGTCAATCTCGAACTCGACGGCAATGCCGCCGAGGGCGTGATGACCTACGCCAATAACGGCCGGCAGACCCTGCAGGCGACGCTCGCCGCCGACGCGCTCGACTTCACGCCTTACATCTCCACATTCCGCCTGCTCGCGAGCGGCGCGCGCGACTGGAACAGGCAGCTGTTCGATCTCAACGGATTGTCGAGCACCGACCTCGACATGCGCCTGTCGGCGGCCAAGCTGACGGTCGGCGCGACCAAGCTCGGCCGCACTGCGATCGGCGCCAATTTGCGCAACGGCACGCTGGCGCTCTCGGTCGGCGAGGCGCAGGTCTATGGCGGTATCGCCAAGGGCTCGTTCGGCATCTCGCGTGCCGATGCCGTCGCCGACATCAAGGCGCAACTCCAGTTCACCGACGTCGACCTCCAGGCCTGCGCCTCCGAATTGTTCGGTCTCAACAAGCTGTCCGGCCGCGGCAACATCAACGTGTCGCTCGTCGCCTCCGGCTCGAGCCCGTTCGGCCTGGTGCAGTCGCTCGACGGCACGGCCACCGTGACAGGCCACGACGGCGCGATCGCGGGCTTCAATGCCGAGCAGTTGCTGAAGCGGCTCGAGCGCCGGCCGCTGTCCGGCGGCGGCAACTTCCGCAACGGCTCGACGCCCTACGACAATCTCACCATCGCGGTGAAATTCGCCGACGGCATAGCCACTGCCGAGGACATTCGCATCGAGGGGCCGGCTGCGAAGATCACGCTGACCGGCACCGCGTCGGTGCCGACGCGCGAATACGACATGAAGGGCGTCGCGAGCCTCAACACGACGTCCGGCTTTCAACTGCCCTTCATGGTGCAGGGTCCCTGGGACGATCCGCTGATCTTCCCAGACCCCGAGGCCCTGATCCGCCAGTCCCCTGCCGCATCTCCTTTCCTCGACCTCTTGAAGCAGCGCATCACCGGCGGAAAGCGCCAGGCGCCGGAGGGATCGCCGACGGCGGAGAACGCGAAGGACAGCGCGAAGTCCAATTAGGACGGCGTCAACCGATCACGCGAATTGATCGGGGCGAATTGATGCGGTGATTGGATCGATGCACGCGTTAAGCATCCCCGAGAGCCCGATACCCCTCGACCTAGGTCTGACAACATGCCGCTAGATCGGATAGCGGCCATGGGCTAGTGTTTTATCCGACCGGTTAAAAACTCCGGCCGTTTGAGGGAGAAAAACGTGAGATCCAAGGTTATTGGCGCAGTGTCACTGGCGGTCGCTGCAGTTGGGCTGTTCGCCGCCGCTGCACCCGCCTTTGCGCAACAGAAGACGATTACGGTCTGGTGGGGCAAGGGCTTCTACCGCTCCGAAGACGACGCACTGCTTGAGACGATCAAGAAGTTCGAAGCCAAGACCGGCATCAAGGTCGAATTGTCGCAGTACGCGATTCAGGACATGATTCCGAAGACGGTCGCTGCGCTCGATGCAGGCACCGTGCCCGACGTCGCCTACTCCGACACTTACGACGTCCAGGCGCAGGGCAAATGGGCCTTTGAGGGTAAGCTCGAAAATCTCAACGACGTCATGGAGCCGATCAAGGATCGGTTTGCGCAAAACACGCTGGATGCGTCGATCCTCTACAACGACGTCACCAAGAAAAAGGCCTATTACGGCTTCCCGCTGAAGCAGCAGAGCATGCACGTCCAGATCTGGAAGGACATGCTCGAGAAGGCCGGCTTCAAGCAGAGCGACATCCCGAACGACTGGGCGGGCTACTGGACGTTCTGGTGCGACAAGGTGCAGCCGGGCATCCGCAAGGCCACCGGCCAGCGCATCTATGCTGTCGGACAGCCGATGGGCGTGGAATCCACCGACGCGTTCCAGTCGTTCTACACCTTCATGGACGCCTACCACGTCAAGCTGGTCGACGACGACGGCAAGCTCACGGTCGACGACCCCAAGGTGCGTGACGGCCTGATTCACGCGCTGAAGGACTACACCGACACCTACATCAAGGGCTGCACCCCGCCGTCCTCCACGACCTGGAAGGATCCGGACAACAACGTCGCCTTCCACAACAAGACGATCGTGATGACCCACAATTTCACGATCTCGATCGCGGCGAAGTGGTACGAGGACTCGCAGAACCAGGCGCTCACGCAGGAACAGCGCGACGCCGGCAAGAAGGCCTATGGCGAGGACATCATCACCGCGTCCTTCCCGAAGGCGCCGGATGGTTCGACCATCCGCTACCGCTCCGACGTCAAGACCGGACTGGTCTTCACCGCGGCCAAGAACAAGGCCGAGGCCAAGCAGTTCATCAGCTTCCTGCTCGAGGAAGACAATGTCCGGCCGTATATCGAGGGCGCGCTCGGCCGCTGGTTCCCGGTAACCAAGGCGAGCCAGGAGAGTCCGTTCTGGCAGTCCGACAGGCACCGCAAGGCGGTTTATGCCCAGTTCAAGGGCGGCACCGCGCCGTTCGACTTCACCAAGAACTGGAAGTTCACGATCCTCAACAACGAGAACGTCTGGGCCAAGGCGATGAACCGGGTCGTCAGCGAGAAGATCCCGGTCGACAAGGCCGTCGACGAGCTGATCGCCCGCATCAAGCAGGTTGCAGGCTAAGTACTCTTTCTTCCTCTCCTCGCTAGCGCGGGGAGAGGCAAAACGCTAAACACCGGCCGCCTCGTGCGGCCGGAAGTCCTTTCAAAGAGTCCCAAAGAATGGCGATCACGCTCTCTGGCGATCAGTCGATCCCCGCTCCACCCCTAACGTCGCGGCTGACCACGGCGCAGGTCTGGGGCATCGTCCTGCTCGCCCCATATCTGCTCGTCTTCCTCGCTTTCGTCGTCTATCCCGTCGGCTACGGATTGTGGCTGGCGCGAGCGCCGTCGAACTATGTCGCGCTCTATAACGACCCGATCTTCGCCCGCGCCGCGGTCAACACGCTGATCTTCCTGGTCATCGGCATCAACATCAAGATGGTGATCGCGCTGTTCCTGTCCGGCTTCTTCGCTCAGCAGCGGACCTGGATCAAATGGCTTTCGGTGATCTTCATCCTGCCCTGGGCTGTGCCGTCGATCCCGACCATCCTGTCGGTGCGTTTCATGCTCAATCCCGAATGGGGCGTGATCAACCACCTCATCTTCTCTTTTACCGGCGATGACGGCCCGAACTGGCTGAACGACCCGACCGTGGCGCTCTCCATGGCCATCGGCGTGCACATCTGGAAATCGCTGCCGTTCTGGACGCTGATCCTGATCACCGGGCGCCTTGCAATCGCGCAAGACCTGTTCGAGGCCGCCGAAGTCGACGGCGCCAACTGGTGGCAGAAATTCCGCTTCATCACCTGGCCGTCAATGCAGACGCTCTACATCACCTGCACGCTGCTCTCGATGATCTGGACGCTCGGCGACTTCAACAGCGTCTATCTGCTCACCGGCGGTGGTCCGGCCGACCTCACGCATGTGCTGTCGACGCTCGGCATCCGCTATCTCCGGCTCGACCAGCTCTCGCTCGCGATGGCTTCCATCGTTTGTGCGATGCCGTTCGTCCTGCCGCTCGTGTATTTCATGATGAAACGGTTGTCGCGATGAAGCTTCCCGGCGTAAGCGAATTTTCCTGGCGCGACGTCGCGACCGAGGCGCGGCTCCTGCTGATCGGTATTCCCGTCTTCCTGTGGACGATGATTCCGATCTACCACATGTTCCTGTTCGCGATTTCCCCAAAGGAAGACGCGTTCTCGGGCAAGCTGTGGCCGGACCATCCGACGCTCCACAACTTCGAGATCGTGTTCAAGCAACAGCACTACTTCCTGCGCGACTTCTACGTCCAGTTCTGGAATTCTGTGGTGATCGCCGCCGCGGTCGGCGCGCTGACCCTGGTCATCGCGACTGCCGCGGCGTTCTCGATCTCGCGGCTGAAGGTACCGGGCGGGCGCATGGTGCTGAACCTCGCGCTGTTCACCTACTTCATTCCGGCGGCGTTCCTCGCCGTGCCGATGTACCGAACCATGGGCAATTACGGACTGCTCAATAATCGCTGGTCGCTGATCCTGGCGATGGTGACGATTGCCAGTCCTTACGCGATCTGGGTGCTGAAGCAGGCTTCAGACAAGCTACCGGTCGAGCTCGACGAGGCCGCGGTGATGGACGGCGCCACCACGCTGCAGATCTTCCGTCTGGTCTATTTGCCGCTGATGATGCCCTCGCTGGTCGCGATCGGCACCTATGCGGTGCTGCTCGCGTGGAACGAGTATCTCTATGCGTTCCTGCTGCTCTCGAACGACCAGGACATCACGCTTCCTGTCGCGCTCGGCAACTTCCTTGCCGCCGACGACTCGCCATGGGAGCTGCTGATGACCACCGGCTTCATCTACGCGCTGCCGCCGGCCGCGGTCTATTACGCCTTCCGCCGCTACATGGTGGGCGGGCTTACTGCGGGCGCGGTGAAGTCCTAAACATCCTCGGCGCGCTTCCTGCGATACGCCAGCAGCAGCGCGATCATCGAACCGAAGAAGTAACCGGCGGTCGCGCCAGAGATGGCGCGGCCGACGATGAAAGCCACCGCGCGATCGTCGGCATCGATCGCCGAAATCACGCTCACCGTGTACTGCAGAGTGAACACGACGAGATTACGGATCAGCGCGAACGCGCTGCCTGGTCGAATGATCTCTCCGGTCTTGTGATCGACATCGAACGGCCGTGGTGTCAACACGCCGAGGGGCAGCAACGCCAACGCGGCCGCGATCCAGGCGAGTAGCGGCCAGGCGCTGTCCTGATGCCCGAATCCGATCCGCGAGATTCCCCAGACGATGAAAACGACCGGCACGATCAGTGCGCGCCAGATCGGGACCGTGCGCGGCTGCATCGCCTTGATGCCCTGCCAGACCAGATAGGCAAGCAATACCCAGACCCAGGGCGGGGTGTGGACCAGGATCTGATAGGCGAATGTCATGACCCGTCCTCCCTAGAGCGGCGCCGCGCTCTCGCCCTGCGAACTCGACAGTTTCGATGCGAGCGACGCGACGACAATGACCCCCGCGATCAGCGCGATCACCAGCGTGCAGATCGCATTGATCTCCGGTTTTACACCCAGCCGCACCTCGGAATAGATCCGGATCGGCAGGGTTGCCGAGCCGGGCCCCGTGGTGAAGCTCGCGATCACGAGATCGTCGAGCGAGAGCGTGAAGGCGAGCATCCATCCGGCAACGATCGCCGGCGCGATCAGCGGCAGCGTCACCGACAGGAAAGCGCGGACCGGGGCGCAGCCGAGGTCCATGGCCGCCTCCTCCAGCGAGCGATCGAGCGAGCCGAGCCGGGACTGCACGACCACCGTGACGAAGCACATCGTCAGCGTGGTGTGGGCGATCGTCACCGTCCAGAAGCCGCGCTCGGCATTCAGCGCGACGAACAGCAGGAGCAGCGACAATCCAGCGATCACCTCCGGCATCACCAGCGGCGCATAGAGCATCCCGGAGAACAGCGTGCGGCCGTGAAAGCGCTCGCCGCGCGACAGCGCCACCGCGGCGAGCGTGCCGAGCAGCGTGGCGATGGTCGCGGAGGAAACCGCGACCCGCAGGCTCATCCAGGCCGCCTCGATCATGGCACGATCGGCAAAGAACTCGTGATACCAGCGCAGCGACCAGCCGCCCCACACCGTCACCAGCCGAGAGGCGTTGAAGGAATAGATCACGAGAATGAGGATCGGCAGATAAAGGAAGGCGAGCCCCAACGCGATCGAGACAATATTGAAACGGGACAGGCGGGAGACTTTGCGCATCTCACCGTTCCTCCAGTTGCCGGCGCTGCAGCCGCTCATAGAGCAGTAGCGGCAGCAACAGCACCACGAGCAGCACGATCGCCGAAGCGGAGGCAACCGGCCAGTCCTTGTTGGTGAAGAATTCGAGCCACAGCGTCTGGCCGATCATCAGCGAGTCGGAGCCGGCGAGAAGGTCCGGGATCACGAACTCACCTACGATCGGGATAAAGCACAGGAGCACGCCGGCGCCGACGCCGGGCAGCGACAGCGGGAAGGTGACGAGCCAGAACACCTGCCAGGGCGGCGCGCCGAGATCGCTGGCGGCTTCCTCAAGCGTCGGCTCCATCTTGGCGAGCGTGGCGTAGAGCGGCAGGATCATGAACGGCAGATAGGAATAGACGATGCCGATATACATCGCGGTGTCGGTGGAGAGCCACACCACGGGCTCGCTGACCAGATGCAGCGCCAGCAGGATCTGGTTGAGCAGGCCATCATGCTGGAGGATGTTGATCCAGGCATAGATGCGGATCAGGAACGAGGTCCAGAACGGCACGATCACCAGCACCATCGCCACCGCCTGCCAGCGCTTCGGCAGCCGCGCCATGCCATAGGCGATGGGATAGCCGATCAGCAGCAGCAATGCGGTCGCCGTGAGGGCGACGGTCAGGCTGCGCAGATAAGCGAACACGTAGAGATCGTCAGAGGCGATCAGCTTGAAATTGTCGATCGAGAGCGCGGCAAAGGCCGCCTGGATCGCCGTCCATCCCGCCGTCAAGTCGAACACCGGCTCGTAAGGCGGCTGCGCGATCGCGGTCTGCGACAGGCTGATCTTCAGCACGAAGCCGAACGGCACAAGGAAGAACAGCACCATCCAGACATACGGTGCGATCGCGGCAAAGCGCGCCGGCCGCGCAAAGATCCGGCGCGCGCTCATGACGGCAGCACCACGCAGTCATCAGGCGTGAACCAGGCAACGATCTGCTGGTTCAGGCTATAGGCATCGACATCGAGGCGCGCGCTGTTGGCGACAGAGGCTTGTATCGTTCCGCCCGTATCGAGCTTGACCTTGTAGGTGGTGGTGCCGCCGAGGTAGCAGATATCGGCGATCACGCCGTCCAGCTGGTTGATCGCGGTTTCACGACCGGCCTCGCCCACGGGCCCGCGACGCGACAGCTTGACCTTCTCGGGACGGATCGCGACCGAAAATTTGACCTCACCGAGCGGCTGGCGCGGCTCGGCCACCACCAGCGTCCCCGCATCACGCGTGCCGATGACCAGGCGATGACCGTCGCGCAGCTTGGATTCGGCGTCGAACAGGTTGATGTCGCCGACGAACTCCGCGATCCAGCGCGAACGCGGCGCCTCGTAGAGCTCGCGCGGGCCAGCGACCTGGGCGAGCTTGCCCGTGTTCATCACGCCGATCCGGCTGGCCATCGTCATTGCCTCTTCCTGGTCGTGCGTGACGATGATGAACGTCATGCCCAGTCGGCGCTGCAGCTCCATCAGCTCGCCTTGCGTGCTCTCGCGCAGCTTCTTGTCCAGCGCCGCGAGCGGCTCGTCGAGCAGCAGCAATTGCGGCCTGCGCGCCAGTGCACGGGCCAGCGCGACACGTTGGCGCTGACCGCCGGAGAGCTGGTCGGGCCTGCGCTTCTCCAGTCCCTCGAGCTTCACCAGCGCCACCATCTCGGCGACGCGCGTCGCGATGTCGGCGCGTGCCATGCTGGCGCGCTTGAGGCCGAAGGCGATGTTGTCGCGCACCGACAGATGCGGAAACAGCGCGTAGTTCTGAAACATCATGTTGATCGGCCGCTCATGCGGCAGCGCCTGCGCGATGTCCTTGCCGCCGAACAGGATGCGCCCTTCATCGGGCGCCTCGAAGCCCGCAAGCATGCGCAACAGCGTGGTCTTGCCGCAACCACTCGGGCCCAACAGCGCAAAGAACTCGCCGGCCCTGATGTCGAGCGACACGCCGTCGACGGCACGGAACGTCCCGAACGTCTTCGCCACGTTCTCGATGCGCAGCAGCAGCTCGCCCGCGGCCGGATGCGTATCTCCAGCCGCATTGGCCGCCGCGTCTGTCCTCGGCAACTCGTCAGTCATGGTCCCTGCCAACCCTAATGCCGCCGCACGCTAGCGGCGGATCGTCCTTTGCTCAACCGGTTCGAGACGGATCCGCCATGAACGCAGCCAGCGCCTCACGGGCGGCCTGCGGCATCGTCAGGCCGAGCTTGGAGCGGCGCCACAGGATATCCTCGGGGAAGCGCGCCCATTCGTGGTTCATAAGATAGCGCACCTCGGCGGCCGTCAGGTCCGGGCCAAAGGCAGGGCCGAGCTCGTCGCGTGTCTTTGCTTCGCCGAGTATGGCCGGCAATCGCGAGCCATAGGCCGCAACCAGCCGCCGCGCCTGGGGCTCGGAGAGAAAACGCCAGCGATCGCGCGCCAGATCGATCTCGGTCTCGAAACGGTCCCAGGCGAAATCTCCGCCCGGCAATGCTGCGCCGGCAGTCCAGGGCCGCGACATCGGATAGAACGACGTCAACCGCGTCACCGCCCGCTCGGCGCGAAAGCGCGAGGTCGTGACGTCGCCGCCGAACATCGTGAGCAACGGTGCCTTGCGCCTGCGCGCGTGGAACAGCGTCGTGCCGTCGCGGCGTCGTCCGGACGCGGGCGACAGTTTGACGGCGGAGACTGTGTGCACCACGTCGGTCGGAGCGACGCGCTCGCGGAAGTAGCGGCTCACGGCGTCGCAGAGATAACTGACATCGGCGCCCGACATCGCGACGATCGCGGGATCGCCCGTGAAATCATGCGTGACCGTGCCGACCAGCGTGAAATCGCGCTCGAACGGGCTGGCAAAAATCAGTCGCCCATCGTTGTTCTGGAACACATAGACGTTGTCGGACTCGAATAGCCTGGGCACGACGATCTGGCTCATCTGCATGGCCGCCGTGGCCGGCTGCGGCTGCCGCAACACGGTCTCCGCGACCATCGACGTCCAGCCGCCGCTGGCATTGGCCAGCGCACGTGACGTGATCACCCGGCGATGGCCGCGGTCGACCAGCGCGAGCCGCCAGACGTCGGTCCTGTCGGCGCGCACGCAACGCGCCCCGGTGCGGATCGTGGCGCCGCGCTCGGCGGCATCCAGCGCCGTGAGCACCACCAGGCGGGAATCATCGACGACGCAATCGGCATATGCGAGGCCGATGCCGAAGGGCCGCTTCAGCGCATTGCCGACCGGATGATGCGTGATGTCGAGCGTCGTCGAGGCAGGAAGGCCGCCACGATTCGTCAGCGCGTCATAAACATACAGGCCGGCCCGCAGCAGCCAGGGCGGACGCTCGTCGGAGTGCGCTGGGATCACAAAACTTGCCGGCCGCACCAGATGCGGCGCGATCCGCAACCAGATGCGGCGCTCGGCCAGGGCCCGGCGCACCCGCCAGAAGCCGCGCCGTTCGAGCACCGACAGATCGCCGTGGATCAATCGTGGTGTCGCCGAGGATGCAGCGCCGCCAAGATCGCCCTGCTCGATCAGGATCACCCGCAGCCCGCGACCGGCGGCATCGCGTGCGAGGCTGACACCGTTCAGGCCGCCGCCGATGATCGCGAGGTCGTAATCCGCCATGAAACCGTCGAGAGGGAGCGAAGCAAGTGCCCCACCTCACTAGAGCTATTTTCGTTCCGATGAAATCGGAACGAAGCTCTGGATTCTTGTTTTGACGCGTTTTCTTGACGCGAACCGGCGGCCACTTCGCTTGAAAACGCCTTAGCCGGTCTTGAGCGCAAGCTCCATGGCCTCGACGCGGCCGACGAGGCCGGCATATTGCCCGATCGGCAGCGGCTTGCCGAGCAGATAGCCCTGCACGCCGTCGCAACCTTCCCGGGCGAGGAAGGCGAGCTGATCGATCGTCTCGACGCCCTCGGCGATGATCGACATTTCGAGACCGTGGCCGAGGTCGATCACGGCACGCACGATCGCGGCCGATTGCGGGTTGCGGCCGAGATTGATGATGAAGGCGCGGTCGATCTTGATCTTGTCGAACGGGAACGCCTGGAGATAACTCAGCGAGGAATAGCCGCTGCCGAAATCGTCCATGGAGATGCGCACACCCAGCGCCTTCAGGCGGCGCAGCAGCGCCAGGCCGCGATCAAAGTCCTCGATCAGCACGCCCTCGGTGATTTCGAGCTCGAGCCGGCCCGGTGCAAGCCCGGTCTCGATCAGGATCGAATGGACCAGCCCGACCACGTCACCGTGCATGAACTGCGCCGGCGACAGGTTGACCGCGACCTGGAGCGGTTTCGGCCACGACGCGGCCTCGCGGCAGGCCTCGCGCAGGATCCATTCGCCCATCTCGACGATCAGGCCGCTTTCCTCCGCGATCGGGATGAATTCGGCCGGCGAGACCTGGCCGCGTACCGGATGCTGCCAGCGCGCCAGGGCCTCGAAGCCGATGATCTCGCTCTCGGCGACGCTGTCGCGCGCGATGCCTTGCGGCTGGAAGGCCAGCGACAGCTCGCCGTTCTTGATCGCCTTCGACAAATCCTGGTGCAGCACGCGGCGGTCGCGAATCTGCTGGTCCATCTCGGGCTGGTAGAGGCTGATCGTGCCGCGCGATTTCTGCTTGGCGCGGAACAGGGCGGCGCCGGCATTGGCGAGCAGCGCGGCGCCGTCGGGGCCATTGTGCGGGAAGATCGACATGCCGGTGGTAATGCCGGCGCGGACGGCGCGGCCGTCGATGTGGAATTCCGCCGCGAGCGCCTCGCCGAGCTGCTGAGCCAGCGCGAGGCCGGCTTCAGGCTGCTTGCCGTCGATGATCAGGCCGAACTCGTCGCCGGACAGGCGCGCCACCAGGCCGCCGCGTGCGGCGTCCTGGAACCGCTGGGCCACTTCGATCAGCAGCTTGTCGCCGAGCGCATGGCCGAACACGTCATTGACTTCCTTGAGGCCGTCGAGATCGACGCAAAGGACCGCGAACTCCTCGTCGGTGCCCTCGCAGGCCTCGATCATCTGGGTCAGCGCCTGAAGGAAGGCGGCGCGGTTCGGCAAATCGGTGAGGCCGTCGTGGTAGGCCATGTGTGCCATGCGCGACTCGGTCTGCCGGCGGTTGGTGACGTCCTCGTGGGTCTTGATCAGATATTGCGGCTCACCGACGTCGTTGAGCACCGTGGCACGCCGGGTCAGGAACAGGCGCAGGCCGTCCTTGGTGGAGATCGGATGCTCCTCGGTGATCATCCCGCGTTTCTTGATCGCGGCCTCGTCGCGCGCGATGATCAGCTTGGCTTCCTTGGCATTGAAGATGTCGGAGGCCGTCAGGCCGGTGGCTTCCTCGCGCCTGCGGTTGAGGATTGTCTCGGCGCTGCGGTTGGCAAGCAGATAACGGCCATCCCGGACCTGCTCCACGATCAGCGCCACCGGGATGTTGTCGACCACGAGCTCGAGGAACTTCTTGGTGCTCTCCAGCTCCATCGACAGCGATTGCCGGTCGGTGATGTCCTCGAACACCACCAGCAGGAATTCCGGCTTGTTGCTCTCGTTGCGGACCACGATGCGGGTCGAGGCCACCATGCGGCGGGCCTGGTCGACGTCGACTTCGAATTCGTTGCGATACTGTCCCTCCGGCGCCAGCAGCGCGGCCCGGTCGGTCGCCTCGATGCTGTCTGCCGATTTCGGGCCGAACAGCTCGCGCGCGTTCTTGCCGACGACCTGGTCCCGCGAGAAGCCCCAGAAACGCCCATAGGCACTGTTGGCGAAGATGTAGCGGCCGTCCTCGATGTTCTTCGCGGCGACACAGGCCGGCACGTTGTCCAGCACCGTTTCGAGGAATTGCGTGGTCGAGGCGAGCTGCCGCGACAGCTTGCGCTGCTCGCTGACGTCGAGATGGGTCGCCACCGATCCGCCGTTCGGCAGAATGAAATATTTGACCAGGATCGCCCGGGCGTCGGGCAGTTCGGTGATCAGGCCGTTGGGGCTTGCCGCCTTCTCGTAGAATTCGTCGTCGGTGACGCCAAGGACCCCGCGCTTGCGCCGCAATCCAAGGATGTCGTAGCCGGTCATGCCGGTCCACAGGTCCGAGCGCGCAAGGCCGTAGATCTCGAGATAGCGGTCATTGCAGAAGATGATGCGCCGCTGCGCATCCGTCATCACCACGCCCTGGTTGAGATTGTTCATGGCGGAGGAGACGAAGGCGTTGCGCCGCAACTGCGAACGCCTGCTCCGGCGCAGGGCGGAATGAATCCACAGCGCGAGCGCCGCCAGGAACGCGCAGACGACAATGCCTCCGATCAGGCCTTCCCAGACCAGATTGGGATCCAGGGCGCCGATATAGCTTGCCGGAGTGAAGCCGTCGGCATAGGCACGCGAAGGCGCAACCGCGCTGATCAGGCACACGACGGCCTGCACAGCAATCGGAAGCATGCTGCCTTCCTGCCAGTTCTTCTCAGCCATCAGCCACCCGCAATTTCAACTGCGGATTGTCTGGCTTCACGGGTTTGGATCGGGTAAACGCCTGTACGCCCAGCAGAAAAATGTGACGTGAAATACGGCAATTGCCCTGACATGATAAATGCTTCCTTAACGGAAAATGCCCGCGCGGCGCGTTTCCCAGGCAAATCGGCACCTTCAGCGGGACTTCTGCATCACCATGGATAGGGTCGACTGCGTCGTCATCGGAGCCGGCGTGGTCGGGCTCGCGGTGGCAAGAAAGCTCGCACAGGCCGGGCGCGAAGTGATCGTGCTCGAGGAAGCCGAGGCGATCGGCACCGTCACCTCCTCACGCAACAGCGAGGTGATCCATGCCGGGATCTACTACCGCGCAGGGAGCTGGATGGCGCGGATGTGCGTCGACGGCAAGCATGCGCTCTATCGGTATTGCGGTGAGCGCGGCATCCCGCACAAGAATTGCGGCAAGCTGATCGTCGCCACCAATGCGAAGGAAACCGAGAAGCTGCAATCGATCAAGGCGCATGCCGAGGCCAACGGCGTGCTCGACATGCAGTTGCTCTCGGGCGAGGCCGCGCGCGCGCTGGAGCCGGCGCTGGCCTGCGATGCGGCACTGCTCTCGCCGTCGACCGGCATCATCGACAGCCACGCCTACATGCTCTCGCTACGCGGCGAGGCCGAGGAAGCAGGCGCAGCCTTTGCGTTTCATACGCCGCTGCTCCGCGCCAAGGCGGAGGCCGGCATGATCGAGATCGAGGCTGGCGGCGAAGCTCCGATGACCCTGCAATGCGACCTGCTCGTCAACGCCGCCGGACTGTCGGCGACGTCCGTGGCACGCCATATCGACGGCATGCCGATCGACCGGATTCCGCCGGCCTATCTCGCCAAGGGCAACTATTTCAGCTGCAATGCGCGCGCGCCGTTTTCGCGCCTGATCTATCCGGTGCCCGAGCCCGGCGGGCTTGGGGTGCATCTCACCCTGGACATGGCAGGACAGGCGCGCTTCGGTCCCGACGTCGAGTGGATCGAGACGATCGACTATGAAGTTGATCCGTCACGCGCCGAGCGCTTCTATCCGGCGATCCGCAAATACTGGCCGACATTGCCTGACGGCGCGCTGATGCCGAGCTATTCGGGCATTCGTCCGAAGATCGTGCCACCGGCCGTGGCGACGCAGGATTTTCTCATGCAGGGTCCGCGCGACCATGGCGTCGCTGGTCTGGTCAATCTGTTCGGGATCGAATCGCCGGGACTGACATCGTCGCTCGCAATCGCGGACCATGTCGCGGAGCTCGCGAACGTCTAGAAAGCATTTCCGAGAGAGAGCGTGTCGGAAAACGCGGCCAGGCAAAACAGGCGCTTGCGCAACGATGGTTGCGCAATGCGCGCCTTACAGCAGGGACGAGCGCAAAGGCTCTCATCCCTGCCTGAAAGGATACGATCAAACTTTACGCTGTTACGGGGGTTACTAGTGAAGCGTGTCGCCCGACTGCTTCAGTCGTTCAATCTGGTCCTTGACCAACAACTTCCGGCGTTTCAACTCAACAATTTGCAGGTCGTCTGTTGAAAGGTGCACGAGAGCTTCGTGCAATTCGTTTTCGAGAGTTTTGTGTTTCCGTTCCAATTCAACCAGATGTGCCTGAATTGTCATTCGAAACCTCCTCGGTAGGGGTGAACCTTGGATTCGATCCGGACGAGGAAGTGTACATCACCGATTCGTTCTGTCGATGGGTATCCGTCGTCGCAGCGTCATTTTTGAAAATTCATATGTAATGAAGCGTGAGTAGGGAACCACGCGGCGAAAAATCCATGATATCAATGTGCTCGCGCGACACGCTTACGAATCGTTGAAATATCTTGCGAGTGAGCGGTGCGTGACGGTGGTAGATCGCTTGCGGTCACGCCGCGCAAGGACGATAATTTCCACAGGGCATCCACAGCCTTGATCTCAAGCCTATCGGTTTTTCGGCCACCGCAGACATGACCCATGAAGACGAGCGTGAACTCGAAGCCGAGCTCACCCGGTTGCAGCAGGAACACCGAGATCTCGATGCGGCGATCGATGCACTGCATCAATCGCCCGCCCCCGACCTGTTGCGGTTACAGCGGTTGAAGAAACGCAAGCTGTTGTTGCGCGACCGTATCGCCTTCATCGAAGACCAGATCACACCCGACATCATCGCCTGATTTGCGGAGGTTTGCGGATTGCCGCGGCTGAATCCGCTTGACTCAAAAAGAACAAAAGAAGAACATAAATCTCGCCCCGACGCCCCAGGAAAAGCCCAAGGCCACCCTCATGGCCAACCCGCAAGGACACCGCAAATGTCAGTCCCCGCCCTTCTCGACAACAGCCACTACGAACAGGCCTGCGACCAGGCGATCGCGATGTGCGACGGCAACTTGCGCAGCACCATCAAGGCGCTGATCATGGCCAACGAATATCTGGAAGCCGAGCTGGAAGAATTGCAGGCGGCGGTTTCGGCCGGCTGCATTCCTGAGACGTCGCGCAGCAGAAGCAGCGCCGCCTGAATTCACCATTGGAGCGCAATGCCATGTCAGACGTGACCTACTACGTTGCAATGCCCTTCCTGATCGATGCCGACGGATCGCCTGTCGCGGGCACCGCGGAGGAATGCCAAAGCTCGACGGCCGCGTTGCGGCGCGCCGAGGTTTTGGCGCACGGTGCCGGCCATATCGGCGCAGTCGCGTTCAGCCGCTGCGGCGATCCCATGACCGGCGAATTCGGTGACGCCACGCTGCTGCGCAAGTTCGGCAACGTGCCGGAAGATCTCGCGACGCTGTAAAGTCAGCTACTCACGAGCTTGATCCGCGGCTCGTGGCGCCGGTGCGCCTTGCGCACATACATGGCTGCATCGGCCTCCTCCAGCGCGCGGGCGGCATCGGCCTGCGCACCGAGCAGCGCAACACCCGCAGAGGCGCCCGCGGTCACATGCTGGCCGCGAAAGGTGAACGACAAATCATCGATCGCCTGCTCGAAGATGACAGCTTTCGCCTTGGCATCGGTCTCGCTGAGATTCCACAACAGCAAGGCAAACTCGTCGCCTCCGAGACGGCCGACCACGTCGGAAGCGCGGATCTGCCGCGTCAGCGTGCTCGCGATCGTCTTCAGCACCTCGTCGCCGGCGGCGTGGCCGAAGGAATCGTTGATCGGCTTCAGCCGGTCGACGTCGAGCACGATCAGCGCGCCGCTGGCGCGGTATCGCTTCATGTAGGCGATGGCGCGCTGGAGCTCGCGCTCGAAACCGCGCCGGTTGGGAATATCGAGCAGGAAATCGGTGTCGGCTGCGGCCTCGAGCTCGGCGACGCGCCGCAGCGCCCGCGTCAGCTTGGTACGCAGGCCACGGATGGTCGCCTTGCCGGTGTCTTTGCTCGCGGTCTTGGCAGCAGCGCCGGCGACGGACGCGCGGCGCGGCGCCGCAGCCGCGGACCGCTTCCTGGATACGATTTTTGGTCGGCTCCCGCTGGTTTTCCGGCCTTTTTTGGCCTTCGCAGCAGTCGCCCTTTTTGGTTTCTTCATGGGCATCCTGCTCAATGAAGGCTTGCGGGGATTCACCAAGACAGGATAGTGCATTCCCTTCTCCTTGCCACCGCCTTGCGAGCCGCCGGCCGGAACCGTTAATCTGGCCTATCTTTCTGTTTTCCGAGCACAATTGACGTCATGACCGCGCCGATCGCCATCATCATGGGAAGCCAGTCGGACTGGGAGACGATGCGGCACGCCGCCGACACGCTCACAGCGCTGGGTGTCGCCTCCGACACCCGCATCGTTTCGGCTCACCGGACCCCCGACCGGCTGTTTACCTTCGCCAAGGGCGCCAAGGCGGCCGGCTTCAAGGTCATCATCGCCGGCGCCGGCGGCGCCGCGCATCTCCCGGGCATGGCGGCGTCGCTGACGGAACTGCCGGTGTTCGGCGTCCCCGTCGAGTCCAGGACGCTCAAAGGTATCGATTCCCTTTATTCGATCGTGCAGATGCCCGCCGGCATTCCGGTCGGCACCCTTGCGATCGGCAAGGCTGGCGCGATCAACGCGGCGCTGCTCGCAGCGTCCGTGCTCGCACTGTCCGATCCGGCCTTGTCCGACCGCCTTGCTGCCTGGCGCAAGGCGCAGAGCGAGGCGGTCGCCGAGCGCCCGGAGGACAAGGCGTGACTGACGCAAAGCAGGTGAAGCTGAAGCCCGGCGACACCATCGGCATCCTCGGCGGCGGACAACTCGGACGGATGCTGGCCATGGCCGCGGCACGGCTCGGCCTGCGCTGCCAGGTGTTCTCGCCCGATCCGGATTCGCCGGCTTTCGACGTCGTGCTGAATGCGACCTGCGCCGAATATGCCGACGTCGAGGCGCTCGAGCTGTTCGCCCACGACGTCGACGTCATCACCTACGAATTCGAGAACGTGCCGTCCGCAGCCGCCATGGTGCTGGACGCGCGCCGCCCGGTGGTGCCCAACCGCAAGATCCTGGAGACCACCCAGGACCGGCTCGCCGAGAAGGATTTCGTGACGCGGCTCGGCATCGGCACCGCCGCCTATGCCGACGTCTCCTCGGTCGCATCGCTGCGCGAGGCGATCGCGAAGATCGGCCTTCCCGCGGTGCTGAAGACCCGCCGCTTCGGCTATGACGGCAAGGGCCAGGCCATCATCCGCGAGGGCGACGACATCTCGAAAGTGTGGACCAGCCTTGCCACCAAGTCGGCGATCCTGGAGGCCTTCATCCCGTACGAGCGCGAGATCTCCGTGATCGCCGCGCGCTCGGCATCCGGGCAGGTCGAATGCTTCGACGTTACCGAGAACGAGCATCGCGATCACATTCTGAAAATTTCCCGCGCACCCGCGCCGATCCCGGATGCGCTCGCCGAGGAGGCGCGCAGCATCGCCGGCAAGATCGCGACCGCACTCGACTATGTCGGCGTGCTCGCGGTTGAGATGTTCGTGCTCGCCAATGGCGGCGGGTCGAAAGTGCTGGTCAACGAGATCGCCCCGCGCGTGCACAATTCCGGACACTGGACGCTCGACGGCGCATCCGTTTCCCAGTTCGAGCAGCACATCCGCGCCATCGCCGGCTGGCCGCTCGGCAAGCCGGTGCGTCACGGTGAGGTCGTCACCATGACCAACCTGATCGGCGACGAGATCAATGATTATGAATCATGGCTGAGCGTGCCCGGCGCGACCGTGCACATCTACGGCAAGGGCGCCCCGCGCCCCGGCCGCAAGATGGGCCACGTCACCGAAGTCAGGCCCTCAAAAGCAAAGTGAGGGGACCGCCGCAAGAGCTGCGATCCCGCTTTCGCAATCAAGCCGTCTTCACGCCCGCGACGACGCCCGAGGGCTCCTCGCTGAGCCAGCGATAGACCACTCCGCCCAGCGCGCCACCGATCAGCGGTGCGACCCAGAACATCCAGAGCTGCGACAGCGCCCAACCGCCGACGAACAGTGCGGGTCCGGTGCTGCGCGCCGGATTCACCGAGGTGTTGGTGACGGGGATGCTGACGAGATGGATCATCACAAGCGCAAGCCCGATCGCGAGCGGCGCGAAGCCTGCCGGCGCGCGGCCGTGGGTCGCGCCCATGATGACGAACAGGAACATCATGGTCATCACCACCTCGGTGACGAAGCACGCGATCATGCTGTACTGGCCGGGCGAATGCGCATCATAGCCGTTGGAGGCAAAGCCCTTGGTGACGTCGAAGCCGGGCGCGCCGCTGGCAATCACATAGAGCAGCTCGGCCGCGACGATCGCACCGCAGACCTGCGCGATCACGTAAGGCAGGATCTGGCCTGCCGGAAACCGTCCACCGGCGGCGAGGCCGACCGTGACGGCCGGGTTGAGATGGCAGCCCGAGATATGGCCGATCGCATAGGCCATGGTGACGACGCTCAAGCCGAAGGCGAGGGACACGCCGACCAGGCCGATGCCGACCTGCGGAAACCCGGCTGCGATCACCGCGCTGCCGCAGCCTGCAAATGTGAGCCAGAATGTGCCGATGGCCTCGGCCGCGTATTTCTTCATGTCCATGTGGCGTCTCCCCTGATTTCAAACATTCCGGAACTATGTCCGCTGCGGCCCCAGATTGGCGCCGAATCTCCCAAATCTGGGCCGCACGAGAGCATTTTCGCCGCATTTAATGGCTGAACTTGGCCCGAAACTCCGCTTGGCAGGTGGACATCCCAGGTTTTGTCTGATACATCCGCGCCCTCAAGGTTAAGGGCTTGCGCTTTTTGCCATCCCTTTGACTTACCAGAATTCAAATCCGATCCACTGAAGAGGATGCCGCGTGCAGGTTCTCGTTCGCGATAACAATGTCGACCAAGCCCTCAAGGCGCTGAAGAAGAAGATGCAGCGCGAGGGCATTTTCCGCGAGATGAAGCTCCGCGGTCACTACGAGAAGCCCTCCGAGAAGAAGGCCCGCGAGAAGGCCGAAGCCGTGCGCCGTGCGCGCAAGCTGGCCCGCAAGAAGCTGCAGCGTGAAGGCCTGCTGCCGATGAAGCCGAAGCCGGTGTTCGGTGCTGGCCCCGGCGGTGATCGTGGCGGCCGTAGCGGCCCCGGTGCAGGTCCGCGCGGACCGCGCTGATCTTGCCGATCATGCAGGATTGAGTTTTCGATGACGCGGGCCCCGAGCCCGCGTTATTATTTTGTGAGCGGTGCCTTTCTGGGATGGGGCACTACAGATGCGGCACCAGCGCGAGCGAACCGTAGATGGCCTCCCCTTTCCCCGAGCCCGGCTTGGCGCGGCGACGCCAGATCTGGCGCCAGCCGCTCACGCTGGCCTTGATGGGGATCGCACTGTGCGGCTGCTCCTTCGATATTGGCTCGCTGGGTCCGGAGAAGGATAAGCCGCAGGAAGCAGCACCCCAGGCGGCAGCCGCGCCGGATAGCGCCGTCAGCGCTGCCAACGTCACCGAGGCCCAGACCCACACGACAAAGGCCCAGGCGCTGGTCAAATCGGGCGCGACGCAGGCCGCGCTGGATGAGTTCAATCGCGCCGTCGCGCTCGATCCCTACAACGCGCAAGCGCTCTACGGCCGCGCCCTGCTCTATCAGGGCAACAATCAGCACGACTTCGCAATCGCCGATTTCGGTGCCGCCAGCGGGCTCAATCCGCAGAAAGCCGAGCCGCTGCTTGGCCGTGCCGTCAGCTATCTCGCCATCGGCAAGGTCAAGGAGGCGGCCGCCGATCTCGACGAGGCTTCTGACGCCGATCCGCACAACGCCCAGATCTGGACGACACGGGGACAGGCCTATGAGCGGCTGGGCGACAAGACCAAGGCGGCGGCGTCCTACAACAAGGCCGTCGCGTTGCGCCCACGCGATGATGCCGCCCGCAGCGGCCTGGCCCGCGTCGGCGGCTAGCGGTCCCCAGGACGCGCTGGCACGGTCCTGGTCTTAATCGGGGGTGGCGGTCTTCGGCAGAACCGCGTGGAACATCGACTTCATGCCCGACAGCATTTCGTCGGCGACATTGGTCTTGGGCCGCGGGGGCGGTGTGGCTCCGCCTGCATCGGCACGCAGATCGAGCGGCGGCGCAATCATCGGCACCGGAATATCAGCCGGCGGCGTCAGCCGATTCGGATCGTCATTCCCAATCGAGGCCGTGTAGGGCGGATTCGCCTGCGAGCCGCCATTGCCATAGGCCTCGGGCGACGGCGTCGACACATTGATCGGCGGCGGCAGCGGGCGCACCGCCGACGGCACCGCATTGATGACGCGAGGAGCCTCCGGCGTGCGGGAGGCTTCCTGCACTGCAGGCTCGGGCGTCTTCTCGACCGCCTTGGTCTCGACAGGCTTGATTTCGGATTTGGCCTCGGCGGCCTTCTCAGCCGCCTTGCCTTCAGGCGATTTGCGCAGGCGCTCGATGGCGGCCCGCGCGAGATCGTTGGCGTCGGGGGTCACGGCCGGGGCGGCCGGAGACGAATTGGCCTCAACCACGGGCGCGGCGGGCGCTGCCGGGGTCGACTTGGCGACCGCCTTTTCATGCGCGGGGGCACGGCTGTGCGAAGCGGCCTCGTCGGCGGCCTTGCTCTCGGCAGGCTTCTCGGTCGCGGGCTTGTCCGTCGCGCTCTTCTCCGAAATGCTCTTCTCGGAGACACCCTTGGCCTTGACACCCGGGGCCGGGAGGTTGGCGACGTCGGCGGGCTTGCCATTCTTGCCTGCACCGGCAGGCGCCACCACGGCGGCTGGCGTATCCGCCGCCGGCCTGGCGTTGATGTAGTGATTAACGATGTAGGCCCCGATGATCGTGGCGAGCACCGAGGGGAAAATATCCATCGAGATTTTAGCGAGGTATTTCAACATTTCTCGGCCACTCCCCGCGCGATCTGATGCGGGAACTTTGGGGCATTGTAAGGGATCAACTGCGACGGATCGATGGCAAAGGTTACGCGTGCCTTACGGCTTCAGCTCAATCTCAAGGAACACGATCTCGGTTGAGGTTTCGTTAAGTACATCATGTTGGACCCCGGCCTTGCGGAAGTAGGATTTTCCGGCCGCAAGCTGCGCCTTGGAGCGCTCGCCGCCGGGCGCCACGATGGTCATTTCGCCGGCGACGACGGGAACGATCACGTAGTCCATTCCGTGGGTGTGATGCCCGGTCGCGCTGCCGGGAGCAAGCCGCCATTCGGTGACCCGAACCTCGTCGTTGTCGACCTGAACTTCGGACCTGGCGGCAAGCATCGGAACCTCTCCGGGGAATCGGTTCAGGGTACGAACACCATGAACGCGTAGACGGCAAATACCACCATATGGACCAGGCCGAACAGGACATTGGTCCTGCCGGTGCCGAAGGTCAGCATGCTCAACAAGAATGTTAGGAACAGCAGCGCCGTGTTCTGGGGATTGAGCCCCAGCACCAGGGGCTGGTCGATCACATAGGTGGCGAGCCCGACCGCCGGGATGGTCAGGCCGATGGTGGCCAGCGAGGACCCGAGCGCCAGATTGATGCTCTTCTGGAGGTCGTTCTTGCGCGCCGCCGCGATCGCGGACACCCCCTCCGGCATCAGGATCAGGAGCGCGACCAGGAGACCCGCAAACGCCGGCGGGGCGCCGATCCTGTCGGCGACGGCGTCCACCACCAGCGAGAATTTTTTGGCAAGCAGCACGACGGCCAGAAGCGAGATCAGCAGCAGCGCGACGCTCAGCGCCAGCATCTTGCCCGACAGATGGGCCTCTCCGCTTTCGCCTTCCGCCCGCTCATGAACGAAATAGTCCTTGTGCAGGACGGTCTGGGTGTAGAGGAACACGCCATAGAGCACGATGGTCACGAGGTCCACGAAGCCGAGCTGAAGTGCCGAGTAGATCGGCCCCGGCGTAGTCAGCGTGTAATTGGGCATGATCAGCGTCAGCGTCGCGAGTGCAATCAGCACGCTGAGATAGACGTTGGCGCCAGACAGCTGAAAACCCTGCTCGCGGTAGCGAACTCCGCCAATGAAAATGCAGAGGCCAACGAGACCATTGCAGACGATCATGACGACCGCGAAGACGGTGTCGCGCGCAAGCTCCGGCGCCGGCTTGTCACCGAGCATGATGGTGGTGATCAGTGCGACCTCGATGATGGTCACCGCGAGCGTGAGCAGCAGCGTGCCGTAGGGCTCGCCGATCCGCTCCGCGATCACCTCGGAGTGGTGCACGGCCGCGAACACGGTGCCGAACAGGATCACCAGCAGGACGATCGCGAACAGGCCGCCGCCGGCCGACATCTCGAAGCCGTAGCCGGTCGCGGTGACGATCAGAAACAGCAGCACCGCCAGAGCGGGAAAGATCCATGACGACCGCGGCATCGGTCCGTGTGCACTCATTTCGGGCGATTCCTCCAGGTGGGATGCCGATTATGCGCGAGAAGATCGCGCCCGTCAGCCCTCAGGACCCGTTGATGAAGGCTCGCGCGATCTCCAGAGCGCCAAAGTTATCGAGATTTTCGTGCCCGCCGCCGGGAAACCGGACCAGTTTCTTCGGCTCGTGTGCGAGCGCAAACAGGCGCTCGCCGAATGTGATGGGAATCGCCGGATCGTTGGTGCCGTGCATGATCAACAGCGGCGCGGCCACGCGCGCGATGCGTTGGTCCGAGTGGAACTGGTCGCGCATCAAGAGGCGGATCGGTACGAAGCGAAAGAGCGACGCCGCGACGTCCACCGTCGACGTGTAGGGCGCTTCCAGAATCAATTTCCCGACCGGATGCTCGGACGCGATGGCGACTGCAACGCCCGTCCCAAGCGAAAACCCCCAGGCAACAATGCGCTTTGCGTCGTAACGCTCCGTCGCAAAGGCGTAGGCCGCTGCGGCGTCTTGCAACAGGCCCTGCTCGCTCGGCGCGCCAGTCGAGCCCGCGTAGCCGCGATAGGACAACGCAACGAGACCCGTGCCGTCCGCAGTGATGCCCTTGAAGCGACTGACGCGTCCCGCAAGAAAATCACCGTTGCCATGAAAGAACAGGACCACGGCATGGCCGGGCCTTGCCGGCACATGCCAGACGATGACTTTCTCGCCATCGGATGTCGTCAGGACGCGCTCTTCGGCTTCTGGAAATCCCGCAACGACCGGCGCTGTGCGCTCTGTGGTCGGGATCGGAAACAGCATGGTGCGCTGCTTGACGAACAGCAGGACAAGGCCGGCGACATAGCCGGCCACGAGGATGATGGCGGTCCATTTCAGGAATGTCATCGCAGCCGGGTCATTCCAACGCTCAGGGCTTGCGGCGCCCCTTGAGCGATTTGAGGACGTTGGCGCGGATACTCAAGGGGACCTCGCGGCAGCCGCACGCCGCGGCATGGGCGTCGCGCCATGCGACGGGCTGCTCACGCGTCGCTTCATCGGCACGCAATGGGACCGGTGCCACTTCTTAGTTCAGGGCCACGGTCCCCTCGTATTACATCGCCTTGACGATGTTCTCGGTGACCTTCTTGGCGTCGCCGAGCAGCATCATGGTGTTGTCGCGGTAGAACAGCGGGTTGTCGATGCCGGCATAACCCGACGCCAGCGACCGCTTGATGAACATCACCGTGCCGGCCTTCCAGACCTGGAGCACTGGCATGCCGTAGATCGGCGAGGTCTTGTCCTCTTCGGCCGCCGGGTTGGTGACGTCGTTGGCGCCGATCACGAAGGCGATGTCGGCCTGCGCGAATTCGGAGTTGATGTCCTCAAGCTCGAACACCTCGTCATAGGGCACGTTGGCCTCGGCCAGCAGCACGTTCATGTGGCCGGGCATGCGGCCTGCGACCGGGTGAATGGCGTATTTCACCTCGACGCCTTCCTTCTTCAGCATGTCGGCCATTTCGCGCAACGCGTGCTGGGCCTGGGCAACCGCCATGCCGTAGCCGGGCACGATAATGACCTTGGACGCGTTCTTCATGATGAAGGCCGCGTCATCAGCGGAGCCGAGCTTGGCGGGCTTCTGCTCACCGGAACCGCCGCCGGCAGCGGCCGTCTCACCGCCGAAGCCGCCGAGGATGACCGAGATGAAGGACCGGTTCATCGCGTGGCACATGATGTACGACAGGATCGCGCCGGACGAGCCGACCAGCGCGCCGGTGATGATCAGCGCCGAATTGCCGAGCGTGAAGCCGATGCCCGCCGCGGCCCAGCCGGAATATGAGTTCAGCATCGAGATCACGACCGGCATGTCGGCGCCGCCGATCGGGATGATCATGAGCACGCCGAGCGCCAGCGCCAGGATGACGATCATCCAGAAGTCGAACGCGCTGCCGGACATCACCAGCCCGACGATGAAGACGACCAGTGCGATCGCCAGCGCGATGTTGATGACGTGACGGAACGGCAGGATGATCGGCGCTCCGCTCATCCGCGCGGACAGTTTCAGGAACGCGATCACCGAACCGGTGAAGGTCAGCGCGCCGATGGCGACGCCGAGCGACATTTCGACCAGGCTCTGCGCATGGATGTTGCCGGGCGTACCGATGTCGAAAGCCTCGGGCGCGTAGAACGCACCGGCAGCGACCAACACTGCGGCCATGCCGACCAGCGAGTGGAAGGCGGCGACGAGTTCCGGCATCGAGGTCATCGGCACGCGACGCGCGATGACCGCACCGATGCCGCCGCCGATCGCGATGGCAACGATCACGAGCAGCCAGGCCACGCCGTCCGCCGGCGGATGATTCGCCAGCGTGGTCGCGACCGCGATCGCCATGCCGATCATGCCGAACAGATTGCCCTGGCGCGACGACGCCGGGCTCGAAAGTCCACGCAGCGACAGGATGAACAGCACCCCCGCCACGAGATACAAGAATGCAGAGAGATTAGCGCTCATCTCAGGTCCCCATTGATCCCATCAGCCCGAGGTGGCCGCTTACTTAGACTTCTTCTTGTACATCGCCAGCATGCGCTGGGTGACAAGGAAGCCGCCGAAGATGTTCACGCAGGCGAAGATGAGCGCGACGAAGCCGAAGCCGCGCGCCCAGCCCGAACCGCTCGAGACGTTGGCGACGCCGACTGCGAGCAGCGCGCCAACCACGATCACCGAGGAAATCGCGTTGGTCACGCTCATCAGCGGCGTATGCAACGCCGGCGTCACCGACCACACCACGAAATAGCCGACGAATACGGCGAGGACGAAGATCGACAGCCGGAAGATGAAGGGGTCGACGACCTGTGCAGCATGCTCCATGACGGCTCTCCTTAAACCTTCGGCTGGAAGTTCGGGTGGATTACGGCGCCGTCCCTGGTCAGTGCGGTGGCCTTGACGAGTTCGTCGTCCCAGTTGACGGCGAGCTTCTTCTCTTTCTTGTCGACCATGGTCTCGATGAACGAGAACAGATTGCGCGCATAGAGACTGGAGGCCGAGGCCGCGACGCGGCCGGCGACGTTGGTATAGCCGACGATCTTGATGCCATCGGCCTCGACGACTTCGCCGGCTCGGGCGCCCTCGACATTGCCGCCGCGCTCGACGGCGAGATCGACCAGCACAGAGCCCGGCTTCATCGACTTGACCATCTCGCCCGACACGAGCTTCGGCGCGGGCCGGCCCGGGATCAGCGCGGTGGTGATGACGATGTCCTGCTTCTTGATGTGCTCGGCGGTGAGCGCGGCCTGCTTCGCCTGGTACTCCTTGGACATTTCCTTGGCGTAGCCGCCCGCGGTCTGCGCGTTCTTGAACTCCTCGTCCTCGACGGCGAGGAATTTCGCACCGAGCGATTCCACCTGCTCCTTGGTGGCGGGCCGCACGTCGGTCGCGGTGACGATGGCGCCGAGGCGGCGCGCGGTCGCGATGGCCTGGAGGCCGGCAACGCCGACGCCCATCACGAACACCTTCGCAGCAGGCACGGTGCCGGCCGCGGTCATCATCATCGGGAAGGCACGGCCGAAGGCCTCGGCGCCCTCGATCACGGCGCGGTAGCCGGCGAGGTTCGCCTGCGAGGACAGCACGTCCATCACCTGGGCGCGGGTGATGCGCGGCATCAATTCCATCGCGAAGGCGGAGACGCCGGCATCGGCGATCGTCTTCAGCGCGGCCTCGTTGCCATAGGGATCCATGATGGCGATGACGAGCGCGCCGCGCTTGTACTGCGACAGCTCAGAGGCCTCGGGACGCTTCACCTTGATGATGATGTCGGCGTCCTTCAGCGCCTCGGCGCTGACCGTGGCGCCAACCGCGGTGAATTCTGAATCCGGCAGGCCCGACTTGATGCCCGCGCCCGGCTCGATGGCGATCTCGGCGCCGAGCGCCTTGAATTTCTTCACCGTATCAGGCGAAGCCGCGACCCGCGGCTCTGACGGATCGATTTCCTTGGCAACGGCGATCTTCATAGGTCCTCCGGCGGCGCGGGACAGCGCACGCGCAAAAAAGTAGCGTTACTCCCGCAACGTTGCTTACCGGTTTTGGAACCGGCTTGTTTGCAAATTTTGTGGGCAGCTGCCGCCGCAAGCGTGGGCAGCCGCCGAAGTCGAATTAGGTGAGGAAGATCGCCATCAGGATCACGATCAGCGCGACCGAGGCAGTGCCGTACTTCACCAGCTTGATGAAGCCCTCATAGGTCTGCTCGTGCGCAACGTAGTCATTGCCGTCGGCGGTGCTGTACGCAACTTCGCTATGATCTGCCATGGATGTCCCCAGTCGAAAGTCGAATTCTTTGGCTGGGATACCTTAAACCGCCGGACAGGGCAACGGCACGGAGGCGCGGTTTTCCAGCAAATAGGCTCATTTGGAATCCTGATTATCGCGGATCCGGCGCGCGGAATTGGCTTTGCTGAACCACGGTTCAACAGATTCCGCGCACCGCCCCTGCCCTAAATCCGGGCATCCGCGGCCCTCAGCCCATCGCCTCCAGCTCGTCGATCATGCCGGCGATGACGCTGAGCCCGCCGTCCCAGAACTTCGGGTCCTTGGCATCGAGCCCGAACGGCCGCAGCAGCTCGGAATAATGCTTGGTGCCGCCGGCGGCGAGCATGTCGAGATAGCGCTCGGCAAAGCCCTCGGCCGCGTTCTCGTAGACGGCATAGAGCGAGTTCACGAGGCAATCGCCGAAGGCATAGGCGTAGACGTAGAACGGCGAGTGGATGAAGTGCGGGATGTACATCCAGTAGTTCTCGTAACCGGCCTTGATCTCGATCGCCGGTCCCAGGCTCTCGCCCTGCACCGACAGCCAGAGTTCGCCGAGCCGCGTCGCGGTGAGTTCGCCGTTCTTGCGCTCGGTGTGGACCGCGCGTTCGAACGAATAGAACGCGATTTGCCGCACCACGGTATTGATCATGTCCTCGACCTTGCCGGCGAGCAGCGCCTGGCGCTGCCTGGCGTTCTTGGTCTGCGCCAGCAGCCGTCGGAAGGTCAGCATCTCGCCGAACACGCTCGCGGTCTCCGCCAGTGTCAACGGCGTCGGCGCCATCAGCGCGCCGTTCTTCGCCGCCAGCACCTGGTGAACGCCGTGACCGAGCTCATGGGCGAGCGTCATCACGTCGCGCGGCTTGCCCTGGTAGTTCATCAGCACATAGGGGTGCGCCGACGGCGTGGTCGGATGCGAGAAGGCGCCCGGCGCCTTGCCCGGACGCACCGGCGCATCGATCCAGCGGTCGGTGAAGAAGCGCTCGGCGATGTCGGCCATCTCAGGCGAGAAGCCGCGATAGGCCGTCAGCACCATGTTGCGCGCGTCGGGCCAGCCGATGGTGTCGGTCGCGGCGAACGGCAGCGGCGCGTTGCGGTCCCAATAAGCGAGCTTCTTCTTGCCGAACCACCTCGCCTTCAGCGCGTAGTAGCGATGCGACAGTTTTGGATAGGCTGCCCGTACCGAGGCGACCAGTGCATCCACCACCTCGCGCTCGACGCGGTTGTTCAGATGGCGGGAGTCCGCGACGTCCTTGAAACCGCGCCAGCGGTCCGAGATGTCCTTGTCCTTGGCGAGGGTATTGGTGATCAGCGCGAAGGTGCGCTCGTTGGCCTTGAAGGTTTTCGCCAGCGCTTCCGCCGCGGCCTTGCGCTTGGCGCCGTCACGATCCTGCAGGAAATTCAGCGTCGGCTCGATCGCCAGTTCCTTGGAGCCGACCTTGAAGCGAAGACTTGATATGGTCTGGTCGAACAGCCGGTTGAAAGCGGAATAGCCGGTCTGCGCCTTCTCCAGGAACAGCTGCTCGAGCTTGTCGTCGAGCTGATACGGCTTCTCCTTGCGCAGATCCTCGATCCACGGACGATAATGCGCGAGCTCCGGAGCTTGCATCGCGCGGTTCAAAATATCGTCATCGATACGGTTGAGCTCGAGCGCGAAGAACAACAGATGCGTCGACGCTGCCGTCAACCGCTCCGACACGTCGCCGTAAAACTTTGAAATCGCAGGGTCCACGCTGTCGCCGGCGTGAACGAGACCGGCGTAGGAGCCGAGACGGCCGGCGAGATCGTCGATAGCCTCATAGCGTCGCACGGCTCCCGCGAGCCATTTTCCGCCATCTTCGTTTGCTGTGCCTGTTGCGAGCTTGCCCTTGTAGTCCGTCTCGAACGCGACGCAATCGGCATCCATCGTTTTGAGATCGCGCGCCACTTCCGGCGCATCGATCCCGGAATAGAGATCGGCAAGGTTCCACTCCGGAAGCTTGCCTGTCTTGCTCACCGGCTTTGCGGAGGGTTTTGCCTTGACGGCGGATTTCTTGGCGACGGATTTCTTGGCGGCGGACGTCTTGGTAGCGGCCTTGCGGAGAGCGGGCTTTTTAAGAGCGTTCTTGGAGCGCGAAGTCATTGTGTGGGAAACCTGTGTTCAACAAGCGCTGCGGCGGGCGGGGGCATCAAGGTTTAAGAGTGCGTTAATCGGCTTCGGCCAGAGTGACCCGATTCGAGACAGATAGTAGTAGCGTGCGGGGAGCACCATGGCTGCCAGTATTTTGATCGCCGACGACGATGCCGTAGCCCGCCGTCTGGTCGAGAACATGGTGCAGAAATGCGGCTATGAGACGATCGTCGTCGAGTCCGGCGACGCCGCGATCGCTACCCTCACCGCCCCCGATGCGCCGGCGATCGACGCAGTCATCCTCGATCTCGTGATGCCCGGCCTCGATGGCATGGGTGTGCTGTCGAAAATCCGCGAGGCTGGCCTCAGCGTTCCCGTCATCGTGCAGACCGCCCATGGCGGCATCGACAACGTGATCTCGGCGATGCGCGCCGGTGCGGCCGACTTCGTGGTCAAGCCGGTCGGCCTGGAGCGGCTCCAGGTTTCTCTGCGCAACGCGCTCAACGCATCCGCGCTCAAGGGCGAATTGCAGCGCATCCGTCACAGCCGCGAGGGACGGCTGACCTTCTCCGACATCATCACCCGCGCCGAAGCGATGTCGGGCGTGATGCACGCGGCGCAAAAGGCGGCGAACTCCTCGATCCCGGTGCTGATCGAAGGCGAGTCCGGCGTCGGCAAGGAGATGTTCGCGCGCGCCATCCATGGCAGTGGCGATCGCAAGGCCAAGCCGTTCGTCGCGGTCAATTGCGGTGCGATCCCCGACAATCTCGTCGAGTCCATCCTGTTCGGCCACGAGAAGGGCGCGTTCACCGGCGCGACCGAACGGCACACCGGCAAATTCCTCGAGGCCCATGGCGGCACGTTGTTTCTGGACGAGGTCAGCGAACTGCCCTTGACCGCGCAGGTCAAGCTGCTGCGCGCGCTCCAGGAAGGCGCCGTCGAGGCCGTCGGCGGCCGTAAGCCCGTGAAGGTCGATGTCCGCATCGTCTCTGCGACCAACCGCAAGCTGCTGGAGCGGGTCAAGCAGGGTCATTTCCGCGAAGATCTGTTCTATCGCCTGCACGTGCTGCCGCTGACGATCCCCTCGCTCAGGGCCCGGCGCGAGGACATCCCGCATCTCCTCAGACACTTCCTGGCGCGCTTTGCCGCCGAGGAGAACCGCTCGATCTCCGGCGTCTCTGGCGAGGCCGTGGCGCATCTCGCCCAGCTCGACTGGCCGGGCAACATCCGCCAACTCGAAAACGCCGTTTACCGCGCCGTGGTGATGAGCGAGGGCGACCAGCTCGGTCTGGACGATTTCCCGCAGCTGGCCTCGCATCCGCATTCCGTGACGGAAATTCCGACTGCGCCGCTGATGATCGAGCCGATCGCAGCGCCCTCAGTGGTATCGGGTAGCGAAATACCCATCGCGCCGCTGCCCATGGCAGGATCCCTCTCCATGTTGACGCCAACCGGCGACGTCCGCCCGCTGGAGGACATGGAAAACGAAATCATCCGCTTTGCGATCTCGCACTACCGCGGACAGATGTCCGAGGTGGCACGTCGGCTCAAAATCGGCAGGTCCACGCTGTACCGCAAACTCGACGAAGCCGGGGTTCCCGGACATGGCGGAAAAAGCGACGAGGAGACGCACTGAGCCTGATGCGAACGGAGGTTCGTGCGAGATGCCGATGCGCCCGCAAGCCGTTGAATTACGGCAAAATTCGGCTGTGGCCGAAACCGTGACTTGGAAGTGACAGACACCGGGAAAAGCGCGCGGTGAAACCGCACAATCCGTTGCAAACGGGCTGTCTTGAAGTCAGTTTGTCGTGAGTTTCCCGGAGTAGCGCTAGCTGCAAAAACGGGGCCTGTATATCGTCTGCGTATGAATCGTTGCGTGCAGGCGTGCAACTTTCGAGAGGCCGGCGCGGTTTAGCCGAAACTCAATTTGGCGATAACGAAAGCTGTTCCACGAGGGACAGTTCACCCAAGGGGTGCGACACAATGCGTGACTGTTTGAACCACCGTGCAGGCTTTGACCGCGTTTTGGCGACGGTCGCGGCGACCTTCCTCACGGTATCGGCCGGCTCGGCGCTGGCACAGGATCAAGCGCGCAGCAGCGCCGCCGAACTTGCAATCGAAGCCGCGATCCCGCGCCCTGAGCCTGCAAACGTCCCGCCCCCGACCGCCTCCGACATCAAGCTCGACACCACCGCCACGGTGCAGGACGCCTCGAAGGATGCGGCCAAGGAACCCGTGAAGGCCGAAGCTGCTCCAGCGCCGGCTCCCGACAAGGTCGAGACCAAGCCCTCCGACGTCGCCACGACGCCCGCAACCGACGCGCCGAAGAGCGAGACGGCGACCACCGAACCCGCGAAGGCCGAGCCTGCCAAATCTGAAGCGGCCAAGTCGGAGCCTGCCAAAGCTGAACCTGCCAAGGCTGACACCGCGGCCGCGCCTGCGGCGGCTCCCGCAGCACCTGCGGCGGCAGCAGCAACTCCGGCCACCGAGCCGGTGAAGGCGGCGAGCAACGTCCCCGCCGCCGACCAGCCGGTGGCCGACAAGCTCAAGGACATCATCGGCGCCAAGACCTCGCGCCATTTCGACCGCAAGAACGAGCGCGCCGCCGTCGAGAAATTCTACGGCGCCCGCGACTTTGCACCGATCTGGACCCAGGCCGGCAGTCTGACCGCCGCGGCCAAGGGCGTGATCGCCCGGCTGAAGGATGCGGCCTCCGACGGTCTCAATCCCGCCGACTATCCGGTGCCTGACTTCGCCGCCGCCACGACGCCCGATGCGCTCGCCGACGCCGAGTTGAAACTCACCGCCAGCATGTTCGACTATGCGCGCCAGGCGCAGAGCGGCCGCATGCACTGGTCCCAGGTCAGCGCCGACATCCTCTATCCCGAGCATCCGGTCGATCCCAACGAAGTGCTCACCAAGGTGACGACGGCAGCCGACGCCTCCGCTGCGCTCGACAGCTACAACCCGCCGCAGAAGCTCTACAAGGAGCTGAAGGCGCAGCTCGCGAAGCTCCGTGGCCAGGGCGACGGCCCGGTGATCGAGATCGCCGACGGCCCCGCGCTGAAATACACGCCGGCCAAGGGCAAGAAGCAGGCTGAGATCGTCGTGCAGGATTCGCGCGTGCCGCAGCTCCGCGCCAAGCTCGGCGTCACCGAGAACGCCAGCGACGACCACTACGACGCGACGGTCGCCGAAGCCGTGCGCAAATTCCAGGACGGCGCCGAGATGAAGGCGACCGGCATCCTCGACGACAAGACGGTCAGGGCGCTGAACAGCCCGAAGCGCGACAGGCAGATCGACACCGTGCTGGTGAACATGGAGCGCTGGCGCTGGCTGCCGCGCGACCTCGGCGTTCCCTCGCTGGGCGACGCCTACGTCATCCTCAACATTCCCGACTATACGCTGAAGGTGATGCAGCGCGGCCAGCAGGTCTGGACCACCCGCGTCGTCACCGGGAAGCCGGGCCAGCACGCAACGCCGCTGCTGACCGAGACGATGAAGTACATCACGGTCAACCCGACCTGGAACGTGCCGCCGTCGATCGTCTATGGCGAATATCTGCCGGCGCTCCAGCAGGATCCGACCGTGCTTCAGCGCATGGGCCTGAAGCTCGAGCAGAACCGCGACGGTTCGGTGCACATCTCGCAGCCGCCCGGCGAAGCCAACGCGCTCGGCCGCATCCGCTTCAACTTCCCGAACAAGTTCCTGGTCTATCAGCACGACACGCCGGACAAGTACCTGTTCGCCAAGGACGAGCGTGCGTTCAGCCACGGCTGCATGCGCGTTCAATATCCTGACCAGTACGCCTCCGTGCTGCTCAACATCGCCATGCCGAACGAGAAGTACACGCCGGAGCGCGTGCGCAGCATGTACGGTTCGGGCGAGGTCGACTTGAAATTCCCGACCCCGATCCCGGTCAACATCACCTACCAGACCGCGTTCGTGGACGACGGCGGCAAGCTGCAATTCCGCAAGGACGTCTACGGTCGCGACGCCACCATGATCAACATCCTGAAGAACAGCCGCGGCAAGGATCTCGAAACGGTCGTGGCCCACTCGCAGCCGAGCTATTCGCGTCCGGCGACGACGCTGCCTTCAGGCGTGGCCATAGCCAACAATGGCGGCGGCTTCGGCTCGTCCGGCCCGAACTTCTTCGAGCGGCTTTTCGGCGGTGGGGCCCCTGCCCAGCCGCCGGCTCCGGTCGGCCGTCGGCCCCAGCAGCGGGTGTTCACCCGCTAAACCAGGCCAGCCCTGAAACTCGAAAATTTTCCAACGAAATCAGCGACCCCATCCCCTGGATGGGGTCGTTTAACGTTAACCATTCGCCACTCGGGTTCCGGCGGCCGGCGTTTTTTCGCCACAGTCAACCGGTTAGGATTGTAGTCTGACTTGGTTTGGGGGCGGGAAGGTCAACCTCGAATTAACCTTCTCGCTTTAAGAAAGCGTTCACCCTCTTTCGCGCGCTAACGGGGTTGGCGGGAGAGTCCATTTGAACGCTCGTCGACTGGGTGGGCTCATACGTGCTGGCTTGTTTCGCACGCCAAATTGCTGCGGTGTCGTTGTCCCATGCGGGTGTGAAGGTCGGATCTCGGATCGGCCTCGCCTCGCTGGTGCTGCTTGCGGCTGCCGGTTCGGTTCATAACGCAGCCGCGCTGAACGAAACCAAGACGCTCTCCTTCCACCACACCCATTCCGGCGAAGACCTCACCGTCACCTTCAAGCGCGATGGCCGCTACGACGAAGCCGCGCTGAAGACGCTCAATCATTTCCTGCGCGACTGGCGCACCCAGGACGAGACGGTGATGGACCGTCACCTGTTCGACATCCTCTGGGAAGTCTATCGCGACGTCGACGGCAAGCAGCCGATCCAGATCATCTCCTCCTATCGCTCCCCCGCCACCAACGCGATGCTCCGCCGCCGCTCCGCCCATACGGGCGTGGCGCGCTTCAGCCAGCACATGCTGGGCCATGCGATGGACTTCTACATTCCGGGCGTGCCGCTGGAGCAGATCCGCTTCGCGGGCCTCCGCCTCCAGCGCGGCGGCGTCGGCTTCTATCCGACCTCCGGCTCGCCCTTCGTGCATCTCGACACCGGCAACATCAGGCACTGGCCGCGGATGACACATGACCAGCTCGTCCGCGTCTTCCCGGACGGACGCACGGTCCACGTCCCGACCGATGGCGTGCCGCTGAAGGGTTACGAACTCGCCAAGGCCGACATCGAACGACGTGGCGACGGCGATGACGCCAGCAAGCCGGGCTTCTTCGCTGCTCTCTTCAAGAGCAAATCCGCTCCGGCAGCTGGCAGCGACGAGGACGACGAGAGCGCTCCCGCCCCGGCCGCCAAGCCGACCGTGGTCGCCGCCGCAGCCAAGCCTGCCGAAGCAAAGCCCGCCGATCCGGTGCCGACGCCGCGCGCCAAGCCGTCCGTCGCCGCGACGATCCAGCTCGCCTCGGCCGACGCGCAGCTCGTTGCACCGCCCAAGCCGAAGCCCGCGCCCGTGGCTGACAAGCCGGCTGCCGGCAGGCTCGAGACTCCGGCCGACATCATCAACGCCCGCGGCTTCTGGGATGCCCCTGCCACGCCGCAGCAGGCGACGCCAGCTCAGGTGGCTGCGTTGAAGGCCCGTCAGGCGCTTGCCGCCGCCACCGAGCCGCAAGCCACGGCAAGCGTCGCCAGCGCAACCCTTCAGGCGCTGGCTTACGCGCCGGCCGCCTCCCCGGTTGACCGCGCCAATGTCGTCACCGCCTCCGCGCCGATCCCGCGCGGCGTGCGTCCGGTGTCCGCAGCCCGCAATGCCGCCCCGGCCACCGAGATCAACACCGTCGTCGGCAAGAGCACCGACGGGATGATCGCAACCGCGACCCGGCTCTCCGCCGCCAAGGGTGAGAGCATCTGGCTCAAGATCGCGATGCTGTCGCCGAGCGCCAGCCGCGCGATGTCGGTGACGCTGATGGGCGAACTCGACATGGCCGAGATGCGCGCCTATTTCGTCAAGCCGCACGCCGTGGTCGCGATGGGCTTCAGCGACGATCCGATGCAAGGCCTGTCCTGCGACAGTTTTTCGGGCAGCGCGACCGCGAAGATCGAGACGACGTCGTTCGTCATGCGAACCGCCGCGCTGCGCTGAGGCCGAACGCCTAGCGCGCTTTCTTGCCCCGCCGATCCAGATGATAGGTCAGCGCCAGCGACAGGCAGACTGACAGCTCCAGCTTCGCAAGCTTGCCCGCCACGGGCAAAAGCAACGCCCGAGTCTGCCGATATTCGAACTGATCGGGAAAACGCTCGCGAAACGTATCGACGAGCGTGGTTTTGCAATTGAAGAGAATGGCGGCTTGCTCGGAGTCCTTGAGGCGGCCGAGCCGGATTGTCGAGCCGCTGCCGGTCTCATCGGTCAGATAGGCAGGCTCGCCCCATTTCAGAGTTTCGGTGAGCCGGCCGACGTTGTCGTGCTTCGCAGCCGTCGCGAAAATCAGGTCGCGCACCTGGAGCAATTGCCGATCGGCGCTGGAAGAGCGCCGAAGGCATGGTTCACGTCACGGGGCAAGGGTGGTGCGGTCACTGGCGTCTCCGTTCACAAACGAAGTGCAACAACCGCGATTTGTAGCCTGATCAATGTCCGAGGCGCAAAACGCCTCAGAGCATGCCCAGCGCCTGCATGTAGGTCTCGAGAATGGTCTCGGCTTCGGCGCGTTCGTTGGGGTCCTGCTTGCGCATCCGCACGATGGTGCGCAGCGCCTTGACGTCGTAACCGTTACCCTTGCTCTCGGCATAGACGTCGCGGATGTCGTCGGAAATCGCCTTCTTCTCTTCCTCCAGCCGCTCGATGCGCTCGATGATGGATTTGAGCTGGTCCTTGGCAAATTTCGTCGCGGGCTCGTCGTCGCGGACGGCGGCGGAGGTGGCCATCTTGGTACTCCCAATGGAACTGGCAAAACGAGGTGACGCCGGCATCCTCACCGCGCGTGCTGCCAGAACCCTTAGGGTTGGCGCTCCTCACGTTCAAGCAAGCATCGCGCTCGTCCACAGCGCGCCCACACCTTCCTGCTGGCAAGCAAAGAAAGCTGTTGTGTGGTGCGACTCAAGCGGCTCCTCGGACAGTCCCCTCAGTGATTGTGGGGATGGACCTTCTTCATCGCCCCGATCTGCTCGGGCGTGGCCGTGCCCTGGTGCTTCGCCTTCCAGGTCTCGTAAGGCATGCCGTAGATTTCCTCCCGGCTCTCGTCCTTGCTCAGGGGCACGCCTTGAGCGTCCGCGGCGTCCTTGAGCCAGTTGGAGAGGCAGTTGCGGCAGAAGCCTGCCAGATTCATCAGATCGATGTTCTGGACGTCGGTCCGCGTCTTCAGATGTTCGACCAGGCGCCGAAAAGCGGCCGCCTCGAGCTCCGTTCTGGTTTTGTCGTCGATTGCCATGGCTGGGCCCCTTGGCCTTTCGTTTGAAGGTGGTCACCCTTACGGGATCAGGTGGGGTCCTGTCACAGATTTTGCCATATCGCGGCGCAAACGGCCGCTGAGCCGACAAATCGGCAGTTCCTGGCCCCTACGCCAAATCGTCAATCATCTGGTATACGTTCCGCGACAATGATCGCCGAATCTCCCCGCTCCCCCCTTCGCCTGCTCGCCCGGTTGGTCCCGGTGCTCGCGGTTGGCCTGATGTGCCTCTGGGCCAGCCCGGCCGCGGCCGATTTCCGGCTTTGCAACAACACCTCCAGCCGGGTCGGCATCGCGCTCGGCTACAAGGACGCCGACGGCTGGACCACCGAAGGCTGGTGGAACATCTCGTCCCGCTCCTGCGAGACCCTGCTGCGGGGAACGCTGGTCGCCCGCTACTATTACATCTACGCGATCGACTATGACCGCGGCGGCGAATGGTCGGGGCAGGCCTTCATGTGCTCGCGCGACAAGGAATTCACGATCCGCGGCACCGAGGACTGTCTGGCGCGCGGCTACGACCGGACCGGCTATTTCGAGGTCGATACCGGCGAGCAGCGGGCGTGGACGGTGCAGCTCACCGACGTCAATGAGCAGCCGTCGCAGCCGCGTGTCCCCGGGATGCCCGGCCCTGTCGGCCCTGGTGGCGGCGTTCCGGGTTTGCCCAATAGTCCGCCCGGTGGTACGCCCCCGGCCGCACCTGGCCTCCCGCCAGCCCCCTCGCCACCGTCTGGGAATAAGCCATGAGGCGTCTTCGCCGTATCAAGATTCTCGCGACCCTCGGACCCGCCTCTTCGGATCTCGCGATGATCCGCCGCCTGTTCGAGGCCGGCGCCGACGTGTTCCGCATCAATATGAGCCACACCCCGCATGACAAGATGCGGGAGCTGGTGGCGACGATCCGCAACGTCGAGAGCAGCTACGGCCGCCCGATCGGCATCCTAGTCGACCTCCAGGGCCCGAAGCTCCGGCTCGGCTCCTTCGCCGAAGGCTCGGTCCAGCTCCAGAACGGTCAGACCTTCACGCTCGATTCCGACAAGACGCCGGGCGATGCCAATCGCGTCAACCTTCCCCATCCCGAGATCCTGGCGGCGCTACGGCCCGGCCACGCGCTGCTGCTCGACGACGGCAAGGTGCGGCTGATCGCGGAAGAGACCACCAAGGAACACGCGGTGACGCGTGTCGTGGTCGGCGGCAAGATGTCCGACCGCAAGGGCGTCAGCCTGCCCGACACCGATCTGCCGGTCTCGGCAATGACGCCGAAGGACCGCGCCGACCTCGAGGCCGCGCTCGTCACCGGCGTCGACTGGATCGCGCTCTCTTTCGTGCAGCGCGCCGATGACGTGCTCGAAGCCAAGAAGATGATCCGCGGCCGTGCCGCTGTGATGGCCAAGATCGAGAAGCCGCAGGCGATCGACCGCCTCGCCGACATCATCGAGGCCTCCGACGCGCTGATGGTGGCGCGCGGCGACCTCGGTGTCGAGCTGCCGCTCGAGCGTGTGCCGAGCCTGCAGAAGCAAATGACGCGCATGGCGCGGCGCGCCGGCAAGCCGGTGGTGGTCGCGACGCAAATGCTGGAATCGATGATCCAGTCGCCGGTGCCGACCCGCGCCGAAGTCTCCGACGTCGCCACCGCCGTCTATGAGGGCGCCGACGCCATCATGCTGTCGGCGGAATCGGCGGCCGGCAAATTCCCGGTCGAGGCGGTCTCGACCATGAACCGCATCGGCGAGGAGGTCGAGCGCGACCCGACTTACCGCTCGGTGATCACGGCCCAGCGCCCGGCGCCGGAATCCACCGCGGGCGATGCCATCGCGGACGCCGCGCGACAGATCGCCGAGACGCTCGACCTGCCCGCCCTGATCTGCTGGACCAGCTCCGGCTCGACCGCAGCGCGCGTGGCGCGCGAGCGGCCGAAGCCGCCGGTCGTGGCGATCACGCCGAACATCACCGCCGGCCGCCGGCTCGCCGTCGTCTGGGGCGTGCATTGCGTGGTGGCGGAGGACGCGCGCGACCAGGACGACATGGTGAGTCGCGCCGGCCAGATCGCCTTCCGCGACGGTTTCGTCCGCGCCGGCCAGCGCGTGATCATCGTCGCCGGCGTACCGCTCGGCATTCCCGGCACCACCAACATGGTGCGCATCGCCTCGGTCGGCCCCGAGGGCGACGCGAATTTGTGAGGCGGCGGGCCAGCCGCCAACCAGATCCGCGAAAACAACCCCATGCACAGTAGGCGGCCTGTCCGGCTGCCCTGCCCGGGTTTTGCGAAAACAGCTGCCCGGGCAGCAGCCTGAGCGCGGTCAGATCTCCGTCGCCTGGTGCAGCGGAACTTAAGCCCCGACCAGCGCCTTGGTCGTCGGCAGCAGCGTCTGCTGCACCACCAGACCACGCGCGCGGGCGTCCATGACGCCGACGGCGCGCAGCGCCAGCAACGTCACGGTCTGCACCGCATCGCGCATCTTCGCGGGATCTTCGAGATTGTCGGGCGCCAGCGGCCCGACCAGCGCCTCGTGCAGCGCGCCGAGCAGCGCGGTTGCGGCCAGGGCCGTGTCCTGCGCCGGCAGATGGCCGGCGCGCACCGCAGCGTCGATCCGTGCGGCGATCTCACCTGCGATCTCGCGGCGGCTGGCGAGCCTGGACGCGCTGACATCGACGTCGACGGGCTCAGCCAAAATGCCCCAGGCCAGCCGGCGCTGCGACAGCGTGTGGACCGCCACGGTGGTCACCGCCGCTGCCAGCGCGGAGGACGGCCCCGGCGCGGCATCGGCCGCCCGCCTGATCGCCGCGAGCTCGTCGCGGGAGACCTCGGAGATCAGTTCGGAAATCAGCTCCGCCTTGGAAGGGAAGTAACGATAGACGGTCCCGGCGGCCACGTTGGCCCTGACCGCGACGGGCGCGATCTGCACCGCCGCCATGCCCCCTTCGGCTGCGGCTTCCCTTGCCGCCGCCAGGATGGCGCTGCGCCGCGCCGCAAGGCGCTTCACCACTTGATGCGTCCGCCGATAAACCATGGCGCGCTTCCTGTCCCACCACGCCTGCCGCACGCCCGCGGCCGAACGCTTCGTCACTGAATTCGCTGCAAATCGCCCCGCAAGGACTGAACAACTATTCACGGGGGATGACAAGAAGCAAATGCGTGATGCGTCACACTTGGAAGGGCCTGCGACGCTGCGCTGCAAACCGCTCAAATTGCAGGGAATCAATTGGCAAACGGCTGACCACAATTCTTACCGCGGTCTTAAAGCGCCTCCGCGACTGTGGCTGCGATCCAACCCGGTGCAGCATGGTCGACACGGACGCCAAGACCGCCTGGCAGCTCTTCCATTTGAACTGGCTTCCCATCGCAACCATGGGCGGCCTGCTCATGCTTGGCCTGTCCATCACCGGCCTCAGGCTCGAGCCGGTCGCCTACGGCATCACGCTTGCGATCGCGGCCTCTTTCGTGGCCATCGCCTATCGCCACCGCATCGCCAGGGGCGATCTCGCCGATCCGAAACTGATCTTCTCGCTCGGCACGATTGGCCAGGTCATCATCACCTGCGCCATCGTCGGGCCGCTCAGCTATGTCGCCGGCAAGATGGGGTTTCCGCTCCAGGACCACGCGCTGCTCGCAATCGATCGCGCGCTCGGTCTGGATCCGGAGCCGATCGCACGCTTCGTCAACGACCAGCCCTGGCTCTCGGACTTGCTCTCGCGCGGCTACGGCCTGATCAAATGGCCGCTGCTCGGCGTTCCCGTCGTGCTGTCGCTGACGGCGCGTTACGTGCGGCTGCAATTGTTCATGCTGGCGATGAGCCTTGCGCTCGCGGTCACCATCGCGATCTCCGCGCTGGTGCCAGCCATCGGCACCTATTACGCACTGCAATTGCCGGCCGCGCATTTGCCGGAGATCAACACCACTGTTTACGCCGGGCAGTTGCGCGACATCCTGGCGCTGCGCGACGGCAGCCTGCATGAGCTGCGATTGTTCAGACTCGCCGGCATCGTCTCGTTTCCGAGCTTTCACGCCGCCTCCGCCGTGCTCTATATGTGGGCGCTGTGGCCGGTGCGCCGTATCGGCGGCATCGCTGCCGCGCTCAATGTCCTGATGATTGCGGCAGCGCCGGTGATCGGCGCGCATTACATCATCGACGTCGCCGGTGGCGTTGCGCTGGCGGCAGCGTCGATCTGGGCCGCGAAGGCTTATCTGGAATGGATGAGCCGCGCGGCGAATGACGTCGCGAAGGACGCAGCGACCGTCTGGCAGCCCGGCCTCGGCTAGGTTGCCGTAAGGTATGCAAAGGCACGCGGCGCCGGGCCCACAATCACGATAGCAACGATCGAACGCTGACGCTGCCGCGCGCCCAAAACGAAAAGAGCCCCGTCCGAGGACGGGGCTCTTTGAAACTCTTGCTTCGTCTCAGCTTACTTGAGGCTGGACGAGATCGAGCCGAACTTGGTGTTCAGCGTGGTGCCGAGGTTGTTGACGACGGTGATGATCGCCAGCGCGATGCCGGCAGCGATCAGGCCGTATTCGATGGCGGTGGCGCCGGACTCATCCTTCACGAAACGCGAAACGAGGTTCTTCATAGACTGCTCCAAAAGGTACACGAGGCTTCAATGGTCTGGTCTCTTCGGCTTCCCAGCGCCGCCGAACCATGGAACTCAACCTAAGCTCAAAGACTTGCGCCGCAGTTAATTCGACTGCGTAAACACGGAATGGATTGCATGTATTCGCCGATGGTAAACCGAAATTGAAAACAATCGGTTAAATTGCGCGGACATCCAGCAAGCCATTTCCGCCGATTTACTGGAAGTTATGACCGCCGTGGTCCAATGCCGCCCGCTCGGCCAACAGGACCAAGAACAACACGAGGCGGCATGTCCCTTTCCTTCACCAACAGCATCACAGTGCAGGGCCGCGCGCGGGCGCTGGTGCCGCTGTGTGTCGGCGCGGGTGCCTATCTCTTCTTCCTCTATATCGGCGACACGCTGCTTCAGGACTCCGACTCGTTCTGGCAGATCAAGATCGGTCAGTGGATCCTCGATCACCACGCCCTGCCCTACACCGACTTCTATTCCTTCACGCGACAAGGCCAGCCCTGGATCTCGACGTCCTGGCTGTCGCAAATTCTGTTTTCGGTCTCCTATACGCAGTGGGACTGGGCGGGACCGGTGATCCTCTCCGCGCTCGCGATCGCGGCCTCCGCGGCGATCTTCGTGTACCTGCTCGACGCCCATCTCGAAATTCCGCACTCGGTGCTGTTCGCGATGCTGGCGGTGCTGCTGTCGCTGCATCACATCCTGGCGCGCCCGCACATCCTGGCGCTGCCGGTGATGATCGCGTGGGTCGGCGTGCTGATGAATGCGGCTGATCGCAAGGTGACGCCGTCCTGGGTCTGGCTGCCGTTGATGTCGCTATGGGCAAACCTGCATGGCGGTTTCGTGCTCGGCCTCGCACTGATCGGCCCGATGGCCCTCGAGGCCATCTGGACGCTGGATTCCGGCAAGCAGATCCGGCTGCTCGCGCGCTGGTTCCTGTTCGGCGTCGCCGCGATGGCGGCCGCCTGTGTTACCCCCTATGGCTGGCGCACGCTGCTGGGTGCGACCAATATCCTCAATCTCGGCGAACTGCTGTCGGTCATCTCGGAATGGATGCCGGCGAATTTCGCCTCGTTCTCCGCATTCGAGGGCGCGATCCTCGGCCTCATCGCCATCGGCCTGTTTCGTGGCCTCACGCTGTCGCCGCCGCGCATCCTGCTGATCCTGCTGTTCACCTGGATGGGACTGACCCATGTCAGGAGCATCGAGGCCTTTGCCTTCCTGGTGCCGCTGGCGCTGGCGAAGCCCCTCGGCGAGACCTCGCCGCTGCCGCAAACCGACACGCCGGCCACCGAGAGCTGGGCGGCGCGCTACGTCACCATGACGGGCGCGCTGATGATCGCGGCCGCGGCCTGGACCTCGACCTCGATCTACATGTCGCATCACCGCTTCACCTTCACGATGGACCAAACGCCGGTCGCCGCCGTCGACCTGCTCCAGCAGCGCAAGGCGCAGCGCATCTTCAATGCCTACCAGTTCGGCGGCTATCTGATCTCGCGCGACATTCCGGTGTTCGTCGACGGCCGTGCCGAGCTCTATGGCGAGAAGTTCGTGATGGACTTCTTCAAGGCGATCGAGGTCAAGAAGCTCGACAACCTCACGCGGCTGCTTGACGAATACAAGATCGACGCCACGCTGCTGGTCGCCGACTCGCCTGCCGCCCAGGTGCTCGACCACATCAAGGGCTGGAAGCGGCTCTATGGCGACAACATCGCCGTGATCCATGTGCGCGATGACGAGGCAGGCGCGGTCGCGCCGGCCAAACCTTGAACGTGACCGCATGACCATCGCCGCCAGTCTTCCGGTCGCGCGCACCCAGCGCAATCTGGCGCCGCTCTGCGTCGCAGCCGCGAGTTTCCTGCTGCTGCTGGTGAGCGGCGACAGCCTGCTGCACGATCCGGATACGCTCTGGCAGATCAAGGTCGGCCAGTGGATTCTCGATCATCACGCCGTGCCCTGGACCGATCTCTATTCGCTGACGCGTCAGGGCGAGGTCTGGCTCTCGACGTCGTGGTTGTCGCAGGTGCTGTTCGCGACGACCTATGCGGGGTGGGGCTGGGCCGGGCCCGTCGTGCTCACCGCAGCCGCGATCGCGCTCGCGATGGCGCTGCTGCTGGCCTTCCTGCAACGGCATCTCGACCTGCCCTATGCACTGGTGTTCTGCCTGCTGATGATGACGCTGGCGGCGCCGCATCTGCTGGCCCGCCCGCATGTGCTGGCGCTGCCGGTCATGGTCGCCTGGAGCGGCGCGTTGATGACCGCCGCCGATCGCGGCCGCGCGCCATCATTCCTGTTGCTGCCGTTGATGGCGCTGTGGGCCAACCTTCACGGCGGCTTCGTGCTCGGGCTCGCCCTGACCGGTGCAATCGGCCTCGAATCGCTCTGGCGCGCAGCGCCCGCGCGCCGGCTGGCGCTCGCGGTGCAATGGGCCACATTCGGGCTTGGCGCGCTCGCGGCGAGCTGCTGCACGCCCTATGGCCTGGACACGCTACTCGGGGCCGCCCGCATCCTCAACCTCGGCAAATCATTCTCCGTCATCGCCGAATGGCGTCCGGCCGATTTCAGCTCCTTCAGTCCGTTCGCCGGCGCACTGCTCGGATTGCTCGGTCTCGCGTTGACGCGCGGCCTGTCGCTGTCGCCGCCGCGCGTGCTGCTGATCCTCGGCGCCACCTGGATGGCGCTGGCACATGTCCGCAGCATCGAAACCTTTGGTGTGCTCGTCCCCCTGGTTCTGGCGCAGCCGCTGAGTGGCTGGATCAAGTCCGTTTCAGAACCACCGCGCGGCCTGCGGATGGCACCCGGCGCCCCCGCGGCTCTGGCCGCCATGGCGATCCTGCTCGCGACCGCAAGCGCGACAGCGACCTTCGCCGCACATCACACCTTCGAATTCTCCACGGCGCAGACGCCGGTTGCGGCAGCCGATGTGCTGGCCGAGCGCAAGGCCGCGCGCATCTTCAATTCCTACGGTTTCGGCGGCTACCTCATCGTTCGCGGCATCAGGCCTTTCGTCGATGGCCGGTCGGAGCTTTTCGGCGAGAAATTCCTGATGGACTATTTCGCCGCCGAAGACGGCCGCGACGTGCCCGGCCTCCTGCGGATGCTCGACGAATTCGGGATCGATGCGACCCTGCTGACGGTCGATTCACCCGCCGCCCAAATTCTGGATCACATCAAGGGCTGGAAGCGGGTCTATGCGGACAAGATTGCCGTGATCCATATGCGGGACGATCAGCAGATCACCACGCCGCCGAAGTGAACGCAGGGCATGCCCAGGCCGCGTTCGATTGCTCAACCGGCAGATCGATCGGCCGTCGGCGATGTGTCTTTCCGTGCCGCAGGCCGATCGGCGCCCGTTGAAAATACGCAGAGCCGCTTCGTTCGATAGAGCAGGCCGCTTCCCGTTTCCGGGCCCTGACAGATGTCGACGACATAGCCGATGCCGTTGCGCGACGCGTAAGCCATTCGCTCCGCGAGCGAATTGAGGCCATCGACGTCGGTCATCCGGGGTCGCCAGATTCGATAGTAGGAAGGCGTCAGCACCGACGATCCACCGCGTTTGAAATCGACCCAGATGCGACGATGCGAGACGAACTCGAAGACGCCGGCGCGATCCAGCGCCATATCGGCAAGGCTCACTTCGGGCCGACCCTCGAGCTCCGGTCGTCTTGGCGTGAGGAACATCGCCGTGGAAGGCGTGTTGAGACGCGCCCACCTGCCAATGTCGGTCCATTCGGCAACCGCCTCATCGCAGAGACGGTTGAAGTTGACGCCGGACCGGATCGCGAGCGGGCATGCAACGAACACGGTGATGGCAAGCACCAGGTAGCCGGCGGTGCGCTGATAGGACGGCGCCGGTCCAGCCACGCCAGTTCGAAAGACAAAGATCAAAACGGCGGCAACGAATGCCAGGCCGGTCCAGCCTTCAAAGGTCAGGAACAGCACGACAAGACAGGCCGGGAGGAAAGTCGCCTCCCCGTCGCGCCGCAACCAGTTCGTCGCCAGTGCCGCAATCGCCAGGGCGGCAAGCAGGTGAATGACCGTGCCCGATCGCAGCAGATGAAGGTTGATAAGAATCGGTGATCCCGTGAGGGAAGGAAGGACGATGCCGATCAGATAGACCAGAATGGCCCCCAAATAGGCTGCCCGCAATTCGGGGGCGACCCGCTTCGGCCAGAAGAACGCAAGCGCACCGACGAGGGTGACACCAAGCAGTCCGACGATGTCGCCGATCGAGGTCGAACCGATCAGGAAATGCCCCGGAAAATACTGGCGAAGGAAACTGCGAAAATCGATGTCCAGCGGGTGACCAAATTCCGGATTTGCGAGAAACCCGTGAAGCACGACCAGCAGGAACGGCAAGCTCAGAACGGAGCCGATCAGCACGCGCAAGGAGAGCTGGCCGATCGTCGTTCTCCGCTGCGACAAATGATAGATTCCAATCAGCACCAGCGGCGGCACGAGCCAGGCCGCAAAGAAGGCGTTGATGAAGGCCGTGATGCCGACGGCGACGACTGCTGCTGTGTAGCGGCCCCGTGCGCCAAAGTAGATTGCCAGAAGAGCCACGCCATTCGCCATCTCCGAATGAGTGAAGTAGTTGATGAACAGACCGCCGGAACCGGCGTAGCTGTAGCCATCCAGAAACGCGGTGAAGCAGACGATCAGGCTGAAGACGATCTTGTCGCGGCGCTCGGTCACCCCCAGCAGGGTGGCGCAACAGAGAAATCCGACAAAGCAGACGAGCCGGGAGAGGAAAAACAGGATGAAGAACAGCAGCGGAATGTGGTCGAAATACTTCTCGACTCCGCTCAACACCAGCCAGACGCCGGACGCGAAGTAACGCAACGACTGGATAAACCCGTCGTCCTGATATTGCGGCTCGTTGTAGAGACCGGCGACGATCGGCAGATGATAGAGATTATTCGTCAGGCCGAAGACGAATCCCGTGCGCAACACGGATAGCGCCGTGGCGACCGCTGCGACCGGAAAGGTTTCTGCCCAGAAGGTCGAGATGCTGGTCGAGCGACCTTGGCAGACCATGTCAGAAGTGACGTTGACGTCCGCCATTGGGGTGCCGGAAAAGGTGACGGCTGGGCATCAGCCTCGGTTGAGCGCAAGATCGACAGTCCGTCATGGACGCCCTGGCGCTCCACGCTCGCGGAGCGATGAAGACGGACAGCATCAGGACTAAAGCGCAAACGCTAATGGCGAATTAACCGACGCTCCCGGATCGGACCACCGCCCCCGGTGACAGGTCTCTTAACCAGGATACGACCCCCCTCGCCGGCATGGTCATCGATGGCACGCCATCGCGGTCATCATGGTGGATGGTATCTCGCAACGGCACCTGGACGCACCGGGACCGAGTGCCTGTCTGCAAGCGTGAGGTTTGCTCCCCCACACCGTTGCGAGAGGCCTTGCACGGATCGATCTGCCTCCGGCATCATGGGCCCGGAGGCCGCCTATCCGTGTCATTGAAGAATCCGGACGCAATCGCCGTCATCGTGTCAGCACTTCGCGACGTCCACGGAGACGACGTCGCGCGAATGATGCTGGTCGAAGGCATGAGTCTGGCCAATCTGCTCGATGCGATGTTTTCGGCGCCCCTGACGCACCGTGAGGCCATTCGCGCGATTACCGACGGGCTGGATGACTTCATCATCACGCCGGACCTCGGGCCTGTGTGGCACCTCAAATATATCTACGGAAACCAGCCTGGCTCCCTCCACGTCGTGGACCTGGAGATCGCCACGCCGGACGGTACGCTGGCGAGCACGGACGCCTGGCTTCGTCTCGCCTCCTGAGAGACGGCGGGGCTGAATTACGGTCGCAACCGCGGCCGTCTCGTCATTGCGAGCGCAGCGAAGCAATCCAGAATACCGCCTTGGAGAGACTCCGGATTGCTTCGCTGCGCTCGCAATGACGAGGCAACACTGTTTCCGCCCGCAAGAAAAAAACAGCCAATAAAAAACGCGGCGTTTCCGCCGCGTTCTTCAATTCGATCTGCCGCTTCTCGATTACGCCTGCGGCTGCGGCTCCAGGCCGGGATCCGGATCGGGCCGCGGGCGCGATTTGCCGGCCGGCGGCACGGCGGAAGCGCGCGGCGTGGTCGGCTCGAGCACGGACTCGCGGTTCGGCTTCTTGCCCTTGAGCAGGTCGATGATCTCGTCACCGCTGAGCGTTTCGAACTCGAGCAGGCCCTTGGCCAGCGCTTCGAGATCGCCATGCTTCTCGGTGAGGATGCGGGTCGCTTCCTTGTAGCCTTCCTCGACCAGACGGCGGATCTCGGAGTCGATCTTCTGCACGGTCGCCTCAGACGCGTTCTGCGTGCGCGAGACCGACATGCCCAAGAACACCTCGTCCTGGTTTTCGCCGTAGGAGACGGTGCCGAGTTCTTCCGACAGGCCCCAGCGCGTCACCATCATCCGGGCAAGGCGCGTGGCCTGCTCGATGTCGGAGGCAGCACCAGAGGTCACCTTCTCGCGGCCGAAGATCAGCTCTTCGGCGACGCGGCCGCCCATCATGATGGCAAGGCGCGAGGTCATCTGCTCCAGAGACATCGACAGCTTGTCGCGCTCGGGCAGCTGCATGACCATGCCGAGCGCACGGCCGCGCGGAATGATCGTCGCCTTGTGGATCGGATCGGTCGCAGGCACGTTGAGGCCGACGATGGCGTGGCCGCCCTCGTGATAGGCCGTCAGCAGCTTCTCTTCCTCGGTCATGACGAGCGATTTGCGCTCGGCGCCCATCATCACCTTGTCCTTGGCCTCCTCGAACTCGGCCTGGGTCACCATGCGTTTGTTGCGGCGGGCAGCGGTGAGCGCGGCTTCGTTGACGAGGTTCATCAGGTCGGCGCCGGAGAATCCAGGCGTGCCGCGCGCGATGGTCTTGAGGTTGATATCGGGGGCCAGCGGCACCTTGCGGACGTGAACCTTGAGGATCTGCTCGCGGCCGACGACGTCGGGATTGGGCACCACGACCTGACGGTCGAAGCGGCCCGGACGCAGCAGCGCGGGATCGAGCACGTCGGGACGGTTGGTGGCGGCGATCAGGATCACGCCCTCGTTCGCCTCGAAGCCGTCCATCTCGACCAGCAACTGGTTCAGCGTCTGCTCGCGCTCGTCATTGCCGCCGCCGAGACCGGCGCCACGGTGACGACCGACCGCATCGATTTCGTCGATGAAGATGATGCAGGGCGCGTTCTTCTTGGCCTGCTCGAACATGTCGCGGACGCGGCTGGCGCCGACGCCGACGAACATTTCGACGAAGTCCGAACCCGAAATGGTGAAGAACGGCACGTTGGCTTCGCCCGCGACCGCGCGGGCGATCAGCGTCTTACCGGTGCCGGGAGGGCCGACCAGCAGCACGCCGCGCGGAATGCGACCGCCGAGGCGCTGGAATTTGCCGGGGTCGCGGAGGAATTCGACGATCTCCTGGAGGTCCTGCTTGGCCTCGTCCACGCCGGCGACGTCCTCGAAGGTGACGCGGCCATGGGCCTCGGTCAGCATCTTCGCGCGCGACTTGCCGAAGCCCATCGCCTTGCCGGCGCCGCCCTGCATCTGTCGCGACAGGAAGATCCACACGCCGATCAGCGCGATGAAGGGCAGCCAGGAGACGAGCAACGAGACGAACCACGGCACGTTGTCGCCGGGCGGCTTCGCGGTGATCTGGACCTTGCTGTCATAGAGGCGCTTCACCAGCGTCGGGTCGTTCGGCGCATAGGTCTGGAAGCTCTGGCCGGTGGTAAAGGTGCCGTGAATATCGGGACCCTGGATCACGACGTCACGGACGCGACCCTGGTCAACATCGCTCAGGAGCTGGGAGAACGCGATGTCCTGCGAGGAGGCCCGTTGACCCGGATTCTGGAAGAGCGTGAACAACGCCAACAGCAGCAAAACAATGATGACCCAGAGGGCGAAATTGCGCAGATTGGCGTTCATCGATCTTCCTTCGTGGTCGCGCGGATCGCGGCCTCATCCTTGGGCTTCACGAGGAAATCCCCAAGGAATCCTCATCGTTAGACGTCTACAATTTAGGTGCCGCCCCGGTCGCTGCCAAGGGAACGAGATGGGACTATTTAGCCCATCTTAGGGCGATTCCCGCTGAAATAATGGCACCGGGGCCGGGGTTTTTCCTGCCTGGTTAAGGTGTCCTGTCAGTGGCCAATGGAAACGGCCGGTGTCGTGGTCCGTCCCCATCCGCCCTTCAGGCCCCCTTTTGCGCTCCTTTGCGACGACGGGCCGGCGCAGGCGCGACGTGGATACGCCCCCCGGCAAGGCTGATCAAGGCTCCCGCCAGGGTCTGCTTCAGGATCGCACGGCCATTTGCCCGCGCGCGGGACGCGCCAGCCATGTTCTGATCGCGCACGGCCTGATCGAGCGCGGCCAGCAGGGTCTCGATCTTGCCGAGTTCCGCAGGCCCTTCGTGGCCGAGCGCGTCGATCGCCCGCAGCAGGAGCCGCAGCCGGACTTCTTCCGGCAAAGTGGCAAAAGCCGCGGCCTCGAAACTGCGAACGCCCGGCTGCGGCTGTTGGCCGCGATCCCGCAATCGGAGGAAGCGCTCGGCGCCGTCGGTCAGGACCTCGACCGCCGCGTTGGCGCGGGCAAGCCGCACCGAGAGCCGCACCAGCGTGCGGGCGTCGCCGCCCTCGGCTGCGAGCTGCGGCAGCAGTGCGCGAAGCCGGGGCCGCGTGAAGGACGCGTCGCGGTTGGTGGGGTCGTCGGCGAAGCCGATCCCGGCCCGCTTCAGGGTTGCGATCAGTTGCGATTTCGGAACATCGAGCAGCGGACGCGCCAGCACGACGCCGTCACGGCTCGAGAAGCGCGCCATCGCCGAGAGCCCGGCGATGCCGCTGCCGCGGAGCAGCCGCATCAGAAGCGTCTCGGCCTGGTCGTCACGGGTATGAGCGGTCAGCACGTGGCTTGCGCCGGCGCTGCGGGCGGCTTGCACGAGCAGGCGGTAGCGGGCTTCGCGCGCGGCGGCGGGCAATCCCGTCGTCGGCTTGGCGCCGCGCCAGCGCAGGGTCCGGTGCGCAAGGCCAAGCTTGGCGGCGAGCCGCTTGACCTCGCGCGCTTCGCGTGCGGCCTCTGCCCGCAAACCATGATCGACGGTGACGACCGTGAGCTCAGGGCCGCGCGTAAAACTGCGCCGCCAGCGCGCCGCGAGCCACATCAGCGCGACCGAGTCGGGTCCGCCGGAGACCGCGAGCACCAGCGCCGGCGCAGCCTTCAACTCGGCAAAGAGCTGCTTCGCCGCGCGTGCGGAGATCGGAGAATTGTCGCCGTCGGACATGACGCTGCAATCTAGCGCAGCGTCATCCGCCTTGTCAGCGATCGCCACTACGCGCGAAGCGCGATTTATTGTTGGCGCCTGATCTTTCCGGAAAGCCACTGCTCACTTTGCGCTATGCGGCCATTCGGGTCCGGATCAGTCCCTAGCACTTCACCCGCTTCTGCTCGCGCTCGACGGCAGCTTTGACGCCGCCCGACGCACGCGGATATTTGCGGCCGACCTCGCCGAAGGCGGCGCAGGCGGCTTCCTTCTCCTTCAGCGCGGCGAGCGACTGGCCGAGCCGCAGCAGCGCGTCCGGGGCCTTGGCCGATTTGTCGTACTTCGTGGTGACGGCGAGGAAGGCTTCGGCGGAATCGCGATATTGCTGGCGCTGGAAATAGCTTTCGCCGAGCCAGTATTGGGCGTCGCCGAGCAGCGGGTCGTTCGGATACTTCGCGGCGAAATTCTTCATGGTCTGCTCGGCGAGCGCGTAGTCCTTGCGCTGCATGTAGCCGATGCCGAGATCGAACTCGTCGCGCGGCGTCGCCGAGGGCGGCAGCGTCGCGAGCGCCGGAGCGCCGGCCGGCGGCGCGGGATAGCCCTGTTGCGCCGGCGGATAGCCGGGCTGGGCCGGCGCTGCGGCCTGCGGATAGCGGCCACCGTTGTTGCTGAGATCGAGCGGCTCGCCGGCGCCGCGCCCGCCAACCTGGCCACCGCCCGCCGACATCGGCTGCTGGCCGCCACCGAGTGCGCGCGGTGCACCGGGCGCATTCGGGGTCTGGCTCGGGTCGAATGCATCGCCGCGGCGGCGAACGCCGGGAGCGCCGGGGCCCGGCTGCTCCTGGACGATCGGCGCGGGAGACGCGATCTGCGGCTGCTCGTAGTTCGGCTGCATGGCCTGTTGCGGCAGCTGCTGGCGATAGCCGGGGGCGACCTGAGCCGGTGGGACGCCTGCGACATTGGGCTGGACCGGCGGCTGGCCGGGCGTCGCGCCCTGCGCGCCGCCCTCGAGCTGCCGGATGCGATCCTCGAGCTGGCGGTTGCGATATTGCAGCTCTTCGTTCTGGCCGGTGAGCTGGCGCAGCTGGTTCTCCAGCCGCTCGATCCGAATCTCGGGGTCGCCGTCGTCCGACTGAGCGAAGACAGGCGTGCAAAAGCAGAGCAGCGCGGCGGTGACCACGGTGCCGGTAAAGACCTTAAATCTGGATGACATCTTGCCCTGACGACGAAAGCGAAATGGCCTGCGACGGAACATGCGCGCGCCACACATTGAAGGGGAGTACGCCAAAACTGTGACTGGCACCACGGGGATTCTGTCACAGAATGCTGAAACAAAACCGGCGCCCGTGAGGGCGCCGGCATAGTCGGTTTCCGAAGATGAACGGCGGCTGACTGAAGCGTCAGGAGCTCGCGTTCAGCACGGTCACAGCACGACGGTTCTGCGACCAGCAGGAGATGTCGTTACACACGGCGACCGGGCGCTCCTTGCCGTAGGAGATCGTGCGCATGCGGTTCGCATCGATGCCGCGCGAGGCGAGGAACGAGCGCACCGACTGGGCTCTGCGGGCGCCGAGGGCGATGTTGTACTCGCGGGTGCCGCGCTCGTCAGCGTGACCTTCAATGGTGAAGGAGTAGCGCGGATAGGTCTGCAGCCACTGCGCCTGCTTCTCCAGGGTCACGATCGCCTGCGGGGTCAGATCGGTCTGGTCGCTCTCGAAGAACACGCGGTCGCCCACGTTCACCACGAAATCCTGCTGGCTGCCCGGCGTCGCCGCGCTCGCATTGGCATCCAGGCCCGCATTCTGCTTGGCGCACGCCCCCATCGACAGCGCGATTGCGACCACTGCAGCCAGCTTCAATCCCTGGAGGATACGCATAGGATATTTCATTCCGGAGCCTCCACGCTCACGTTCGTCCACTGCTGTCCGGTCTACAGGGGGTTGGTTAAGCGAACGTTCCGTCAACCTTGACGGAACCTTGCCTCAGCCGGTCAAATGCCCCCAACCAGCGAAAAGCACCCATCATGGTTAATGGGTTGTAAATGTGGCGCGAGGGTGAAGGCAAGCCGCTGGATGCGCGGAACCGGGGATTATTGAGCCCGGCCTGGACCTTCTGCGGGGCTGGACCGCAGCTTCCGGTCGGGCGACCCGCCCGACGGGGTCGTCAGGAGGAAGCAACCAGCTTTGGACGCTCGGAGGCCACTTTCGGCAGGTCAGCGCCCGCCGACCGCGCACCGCTCTGCTCAAACAGCATGCGCCGCTCGAATGCGCTCGAGCGCATGATCGGAAAACGCGTCAGGACCTTTTCCCGCACGGCGCGGAAATCGGACGCCATCAATGCCACCTTTGCCAGGGCATTCGGAAACAGGCGCGGCGCAGCGATGGTTTCGTTCAGGAACACCCGGCGATAGAACGGCTCGTGCGCAGGTCGAACGAGCGCGAGGCCGGTATCCGCGTTGAAATGTTCGCAGGCCAGAAACACCAGCCGCACCGTCATATAAGGAAGCTCCGGAAAACACTTGGCTTTTTCTGGGCTTGCAACAAAGCGGGCCGGATCGATGAAAACCTCGCCCCGATCCAGGCGCGGGTGAAGGACGTCGCCGAACAAATCGGTCGTGCAGGACATCCGCTGTTCCGACGTCAGGACGTGGAGACGGATCGAGCTGCAAATCTCTCCATCGACATAAACGCCGAATGTCTTCGCATTGGGCGCATCGTCGTAACTATCGCTGTAGCGCTGGGACTCGGACGGCGGGATGAGTCCGCCGCGCGTATAGGCCCTGTAGCGCATCTGATAGAGCTGATCTTTCTCCTCAGGAGTCTCGATGGATCGGTAGTCGATGCGATCGAACAGCGCTCCCCCTCGCACAGAGAGCGAAGCCCGCGGTTCGGCTTCAAACTTCATCCAACATTCCTCAACTGAACAAACAACTCTCGCGAGTGTAAAAAAAGATTAACAGCTCCTTAACAATGATGCAATGCAATCACCCTGTTAGGGTTAACCCTGGCGGTTGTGCAATGTCAGCGATTAATCCGTAATTTTACGGGGGATGTCAGGCGATCGATCGCGAGGGGATGGTCAGCAGCTGGTCGTCCGACGGGCGGCGGCCGTGCGAGGCATTCAGCAATTGCCGAACCCGAACCGATGGCACGGGCCGGCTGAAAAGATAGCCCTGTCCTTCGGTGATCGTACCGTCTGCGCTGATCAGCTCGAGCTGCTCGTTGGTCTCGATGCCCTCGACCACGACCGACATGCCGAGATCAGCGGCTAGCCGCGCCACGCCGCGCAGCAGCGTCAGCGGCCGATCGGTGTCGATGCCCTCGAGGAAGGAGCGGTCGATCTTCACCTTCTGCATCGGGAAATTGTGCAGATAGCTGAGGCTCGAATAGCCGGTGCCGAAATCGTCCAGCGAGATGCGCACGCCGAGCGTATGCAGCTGCGACAGGACGTCGTGGGTGAGCTGGGTGTTACGCAGCAGCGAGGATTCCGTGATCTCGATCTCCAGGCGACGCGCCGGCAGGCCTGACACTTCGAGCGCGTAGCGGATCTCGCTCAGCACGTCGCGCTGGTGGAATTGCTGCGGCGAGAAGTTGACGGCGACGCTGACGCCCTCCGGCCACTTCATGCATTCCATGCAGGCGCGACGCAGGATCCAGCGGCCGAGGTCGACGATCAGGCCCATGTCCTCGGCGACCGGAATGATGTCGATCGGCGAGACCGTGCCGCGCACCGGATGATTCCAGCGCAACAGCGCCTCGCAGGTGGTGATCTTGCCGGACTTCAGATTGACCAGCGGCTGGTAGAACAGCTCGAATTCCTCGTTGGCCAGCGCCTTGCGCAGGTCGAGCTCGAGGATGCGGCGGGCCTCGACGGTCGCCGCCATCTCGTCGCGGAAGAAGCAGAAGGTGCCGCGGCCGTCGGCCTTGGCGCGGTAGAGCGCCATGTCGGCGTTCTTGAGCAGCGTGTCGGCGCTGGCGCCCTCCGGTGAGGTCAGCGCGATGCCGACGCTGGCGCCGATCTCGACCAGATGATTGTCGATGCGATAGCGCTCGCTCAGGCGCTCGACGATGCGGCGAGCGAGGCTCGCGGCATCCTCGGCCGAACTGATGTTCTGCTGGAACACGACGAACTCGTCGCCACCGAAACGGGCGACGAAATCTTCCGGCCGCAGCATCTCGCGCAGACGGTTGGCAACCGCGCAGAGCAGCTGGTCACCGCAGGGATGACCAAGCGTGTCGTTGACCTGCTTGAACTGATCGAGGTCGACGAACAACAGCGCGGAGAGCCGTTCGGATTGGTGCGAATGGGCGAGCAGACGCTCGATCTCGTCGCGGAAGGAGACACGATTCGGCAGAGCCGTCAGTTCGTCATAGCGCGCGAGATGGCTGATGCGGGCTTCCGCATTGGTGCGCTCGGTGATGTCTTCCAGCAGCACGACCGTGCCGCCGCCCACCATGGGCTGGAACGTCCAGGACAGCGTGCGGCCACGCGCGAAATTCGGATCGGTGGTCAGGAGTTCGCGGGCCCGTCCTTCCTCGATCTCGCAGAGGATCAGACTGCCGCTCTCCGTCGAGATCGAACCGCCACCGACGCATGCCGCGATGATTTCGGACGCGTTGGGGCCGCCTTCCACGAGACCCTCGGGCAGATGCATCATCTCGCCGAAACGATGATTCATCACCGCGAGCTGCCCGTCGACACCGAACATGCACAGACCGTGCGGCATGTTGTTGAGGGCGGTGTCGAACTGGCCCGCAAGGGCCGCTTCGCGTTCACGCGCGACGAGCGCCCGCATGAATATCCTGTGCAGGTTGGCCGAAATCTGTATGACGGCCACCAGAAACGCGGCGCACAGGACGGACATCACGATGTAATAGGGTGTACCACGCACCGCCAGCGCGATCACCGTTGAACCGAAGCAAAGCAAGGCCTGCAGCTTGTATATCCACTGCCGCCCATAGGCCCTGCCCGCGCCTCCCGCCACGAACCCGGTGGTTGTGGAGAGAGCGATCATATGGGCCACGGCATCGTCACTGACCAACAGCGTCGTCGTGCACCAGATGCCGACCGCAGCGGCCTGGATCATCGCCCCGACCTGATGCCGGTTCTTCCACCGCGCAGCTTCATCGGCGGTCAGCGTCGATTTGCGCATCTGATACCGCCGCAAGTCGAACGCCCGAATGGCGCCGGCGAGGATGAGAAGCGCGACACACGCCCAGATCGAGGTTGCGCCGGTCTTCAGCGCGGTCGCGGCCGCGGCGACGGCGCCGAACACGAGACCCGTCAGCAACGGAGCGGGCGTTTCGAACAGCGAATCGATCAGCGCCGCCGAAATCGTCGGCGAGGCCTGCCGTTGGTTCGGCTCTCCGCTGTGGCTTGCGAGCTGCATCTGCTTTGTAAACGCGTCCTGTTTGGCGCCTACTTTTACCCAGACCAGATGAAGCCTTTCTGAGGGAACATCGTTAAAGTCGAGTTGTTTTTCGGCAATAGCGAAGCGATTTCTGCTGAAATTTCAAGCAACTGGGCAAGGCTTGCCGAGCGCAAGGTGAAGGAAACCTTGCCGCACGCGCAGAAAGCGAAAAAATCGGTGCTCTTTTTCGAAAAGATCGCGCGTTGCCGAGCGCGATCTTTTTACTGGCCCGCTGTCGCGGAGAGCAGCGGCGACCATGCCGGATCCGAGGCGAAGCCCGGCGTCGGCACCTTCAACTCGTTGCGGCCGGAGATGTCGACCGAGAACAACGACGGTCCACCATTGCCGCCGGGATCGCGGAAGAACATCAGCACGCGTCCGTTCGGCGAGAAGGTCGGGCCTTCATTGTGGAAGCCTGACGTGAGCAGACGCTCGCCGGAACCATCCGGCTTCATCACGCCGATCGAGAACTGTCCACCGCCCTGCCGCGTGAAGGCGATGTAGTCGCCGCGCGGCGACCACACCGGCGTCGAATAGGTGGCGTTGTTGTCGTCCTTGGAGAAGGAGATGCGCTGCGCCTGTCCGCCGCCCGCCGCCATCACATAGATCTGCGACCTGCCGCCACGATCGGATTCAAAGCAGATGCGGGTGCCGTCCGGCGAGTAGGACGGAGACGTGTCGATCGCCGGGGTGTCGGTGAGGCGCGTGGTCGAGCGCGAGCGCAGGTCCATCACAAACAGGTTGGAATTGCCGCCCTGCTGCAGGCTCATGATGACGCGCTGGCCGTCCGGCGAGAAGCGCGGCGCAAAGGTCATGCCGGGGAAATTGCCGACGATCTCGCGCTGGCCCGTTTCGATGTTGAAAAGATAGACCTTCGGATCGCCCTGCCCGAACTCCATATAGGTGATCTCTTGCGAGTTCGGCGAGAAGCGCGGGGTCAGCACCAGGTCGGCGCCGCGGGTCAGATAGCGCACATTGGCGCCGTCCTGGTCCATCATCGCGAGCCGCTTGACGCGGCGCTCCTTCGGCCCGGACTCGTCGACGAACACGACACGGCTGTCGAAATAGCCCTTCTCGCCGGTCATCTGCTCGTAGATCTGGTCGGAGATGATGTGGGCGATGCGGCGCCAATATTCCGGCGAGGTGAAATATTGCTGGCCGGCAAGCTGCTGGCCGGTGACGACGTCCCACAGGCGGAATTCGGCCTTGAGGCGGCCGTCCTGCTGCCGCGTCATGCGGCCCGTGACGAGGGCCTGTGCGTTCAGCGTCTTCCAGTTCTGGAATTGCGGCGCGACGTCGATATTGGTGATGCGCTCGATGAAGGCGGCCTGGTCGATCGGGGCAAACAGGCCCGAGCGCTTCAGATTGTTGGTGATGACCTGCGTGACACCGTTGCTGACGTCGCCGTCGGCGGGCGAACCCGGCACGAAATTGGTGATCGCGATCGGGATCGGACGAAACTCAGTGGGATCGATGCGGATACGCCCCTGCGCGAAGGCCGGCCCGCTGCCGAGCAACGCGAGCGTCGATCCGGTCAAGGTCATGAAGCGGCGGCGGTTCATCGATCCAACGTCATTCATTGCAAAAATCTTTTGTTCGGATGTCACAACATGTCTTTCAGACCGAAAGTCATCGGAATGAGCTTCCAGCTGTCGTATTGCTGCTTCGGCAGGAACGAATAGACCTGGCACTGCACGATGGCGCGCTTGGCGCTCTCCGCCACCGCCTGGGCGATCGACCGCGACGGTCCGCGCACCGCGACGATCACGGGTTCGGACGCGAGCGATCCGTCGAGCTTCATGGGAATATCGATGTCGGCTTCGTACAGGTTTGCGTCCTGCCCGTTATAGGTCGGCGTGAAGCAGCGCTTGACCGCGCCCTGGAATGCACCCTGCCAGGTCGCGACGTTGTTTGCGGCTGTTCCTGACGTCGAACCCAGCGACGCCGACGCATTCAGCGCCGATCCCGCAAGCTCGTGCCGGGTCGCAGCCCGCTTGTCGAGGTCGCGGGCAATCTGCGCGGGATCGAAGGTGCGCTCCTTGGGCTTCGGCTGCGGCTGGACAGCCGCGACCTTCTGCTCCACCGGCTTCGGCGGCGGCTTCTTGGTTTCGAGCTTCTTCTGGAGTTCCGCGATCGGATCTTCCTTGGCCGGATCAGGCTTCTTTTCCTGCGGCTTCGGCTCGTCCTTGGGCTTGGCCTCGGCGACCGGCTTCGGCGGGTCGGGCTTCTTCTCGACCGGCTTTTCGACAGGCTTCGGCGGCGGCGTGTCGGGGGTCGAGTTGGTCTTGATCAGCTCTTTCTTCTCGGTGACCTTGCCGACGGCATCTTCCTCCGGCTTGGCCTCGGCGATCTTCTCGACCTTGGGCTTCGGCTCTTCCTTCTTGCCGGTTTTCTGCCCGTTGGTGATCTGCGCGAGCTGGTCGGTGGAGATGATGTCGATCGGAAGCGACTCTTCCGGCGCAATGAAGGCCTTGCTGCTAAAGGTGAGCAACCCCCATCCAATCACGAGGACATGGAGGGCAATCGACGCAACGAGTGTCTTGTCGACGTTCACCTTCACCGGCCTAGGACCCCTGATCCGCTTCCGTGACGAGCGCCAGCTTCTTGAAGCCCGCGCCCGACAGTTGGCCCATCACCTTGGCCACCGTGCCGTAATCCGCCTTCTTGTCGGCGCGCAGGTAGATGCGCTCCTCGAGCCCGCCGCGGGCGTCCGTGATCGCCTTCAGCTTCGGGATCAGATCGGTCAGCGCCACCTCGGCGTCATTGATGAAGACCTTGCCATTGATGTCGATCGACATCTGAAGCGGCTTCTGGTCGTTGTTTTCGAGGCTCTTGGCCTGGGTCTGCGGCAGGTCGAGCGGCACGCCGACCGTCAGCATCGGCGCCGAGACCATGAAGATGATGAGCAGCACCAGCATCACGTCGACCATCGGCGTGACGTTGATCTCGGCCACGACCGGCTTGCGCCGGCCACGGCGCCCGCCGCCTCCGGACGAACTCGCGACGTTCATGCCCATGGCTTGGTGCCCAATCTCGCCTTCACACTATACATGCCGTCCGTCAGCCCCGCTCGTCGATCTGGCGGGACAGGATGGCCGAAAACTCGTCAGCGAAGCCCTCGAGCCGCTGGGCCTGCCGGTTCACCTCGGACGTGAACTTATTGTAGAAAATAGTGGCAGGAATGGCGGCGATAAGGCCGACGGCGGTCGCAAACAGCGCCTCCGCAATACCGGGCGCCACCACCGCCAGGGAGGTATTTTTCGATGCCGCGATCGACTGGAAGCTCGACATGATGCCCCAGACGGTGCCGAACAGGCCGACAAAGGGGCCGGCCGAGCCGACCGTCGCCAGCACCAGGAGGCGGCGTTCCAGCCGCTCGACTTCGCGGGCGATGGAGACGTTCATGACCTTGTCGATGCGCATCTGGAGGCCGGCAACCGAACGGGCGTGGCTTTCGAAGGAGCGCTTCCATTCGCGCATTGCCGCGACGAAACAGGCCGCCATGGAATGGGTCGGCTTGGCCGAGAGCGTGCGGTAGAGCTCCTCGATCGATTCGCCCGACCAGAACGCCTGCTCAAACCGGTCCATCGAGCGCCGGGTCCGGGCATACAGGAAGATCTTGTCGATCGCGATGGCCCAGACCCAGACGGAACAGGACAGCAGGCCCAGCATGACGCATTTCACGATCCAGTGAGCCTGCCAGAACAGCGCGATCAGCGACACGTCGGCGGAGGCGGCAACCGGAAGGGCGGACTGAGCCACGTCGGCCGGATTCATCAGCAGTATCCTCTCAAGACGATCGTTTCTTGGCGATCGTTACCTATCCCCCGGCCCGCAAATGGCGACCGGTTCCCCAACAGCCGCGCTAGAACCGGCGCAGCCGGCAAGCCCGCTCAAAGCCTTTTCTTTCTGGGGTGCAGGGGCTCGTCCAAAGCCGCCGCCTGCATTCCCTGCCAAGATGTCAAAACTAAGGGCCTCGACGACGGCACCGGGCGCGATTGTCCATAAATACCAGAGCCCGGCGATGGTTAATGCTGGGTTACCAGGAACGAATTTGGCTGCGGGAAAGGGAGGCGGCGCAGGGGGATCGGGACACGATCCCGTGTCCCGGGCGCACTGCAACGCGCCTCGCGTTGCAGTGCGGAGCCGGGACCCAGAAGCCCCGGGCAATCGTACGATGAGATGGGCCCCGGCTCTGCATCGCATCGTCGAAGCGACGCTGCGCTGCGTCCGGGGCACGAGAGTTCCGCTCCTCCCGGCCGTTTACCCGCTCGGAGGAACCGGCCCGGGAACGTCGCCATTGGCGATCGTCCCCGTCAGGCTGCAGCCGCAGGTTCGGGACAATTAGTCAGTCTCGCTGGATTGCCGATCGCGGTGCAGCCGCCAGGAACATCGGAGATCACGACCGTATCGGCGCCTACTTTCGCGAAATCACCGATGTTGATGTCGCCGAGAATAGTCGCGCCGGCGCCGATGTAGACACCGCGGCCGATGCGCGGCGAGCGTGTCGGCATTTCGCTGCCGCGACCGATACTGACGTTCTGCAGGATGGTGACCTCGTCACCGATCACGACATTGGCGCCGATGACGATGCCGGTGGCGTGGTCGAGATAAACCGCCGATCCGATCGTCGCGGCGGGATGGATGCTGACCTGCAGGACGTTCGACGCTTCGTTCTGAAACAGCAACGCCGCATCGCGACGATCATTAAGCCAGAGCCAGTGCGAGACACGCCAGGCCTGCAGCGCGACGTAACCCTTGAAATGAAGCAACGGTGCCAACAATCCGGCGATGGCGGGATCGCTCCTCACAATGGCCTGCAAGTCATGACTGGCCGCTTCGATCAGATCCGGCTGGCGGTGAAAGGCGTCGCGAGAGAACGCAGCGAAGTTTTCGCAGCCGACGTCGCCACCGCCAAGCCGCCGCCCGATCAGATCGGCCAGCGCGGCCGCAAAATCATCATGCGCGAGAATGGCGCTCGCGACGGACTCGCCGAAAACGGAATCGGCGGCAGCAGCGCCTTGCGCCTCGTCGCGAATCTTGCGCCAGAGGCTGTCGCTCGCCAGGATCGCAGCTTCCGCCATCGCGGCCTCCGGTATTTTGGTGGTTCTCCATATTAGGTCGAGCCCAAGGCGGGCGCCATGCCACGTCAGCGGCAAAACCGATCCGACCAACATGCCGCAGTTCCCCGTGAGGCTACGAGCTTGCATGCCAGATGCCCACGACCATATAGTCCCGTGAATTTTCGGCCGACGCTGCGTTGGTCGGGGATGTCGAAAGCATTCCAAGCCCGCGCGGTGGTCCGTCATCCCGCGGGTTTTTCGTACCCCGACCATCTCCTGCGCTGCCGACACCAAACTCCGATCTCCCTCATCCGAGGTTACGCCAAGACATGAACGCGCCCGCCGACGACCAGCACGACGACATCATGTACCCCTCCGCCGTGCCGTTCCTGCTGGTCCATCTCGGCTGCTTTGCGGCGATCTGGACCGGCATCACCTGGCAGGCCCTCGTGATCTGTGCGTCGCTGTATGTCGTGCGCATGTTCGGGGTCACGGCGGGCTACCACCGCTATTTCTCGCATCGGGCTTATGCGACCAGCCGGGTGTTTCAATTCGTCCTGGCCTTCATCGCGCAAAGCAGCGCGCAGAAGAGCGTGTTGTGGTGGGCGGCCAAGCACCGCCACCATCATCTGCATTCCGACACCGAACACGACACGCACTCGCCGCGTCAGCGCGGCTTCCTGTACAGTCATCTCGGCTGGATCTTCTACCGGGAGCACGACACGACCGACCTGGTGAAGGTCGGCGATCTCGCTGCTTATCCGGACCTGATGTGGCTGCATCGGCTGGAGCTGCTGCCGGCCTTCGTGCTTGCAGGACTCTGCTTCCTGATCGCGGGATGGTCGGGCCTGGTGGTCGGCTTCCTGTGGAGCACGGTGCTGGTCTACCACGCGACCTTCTGCATCAATTCCCTGGCCCACGTGCACGGGCGCAAGCGCTACGTGACGGGCGACGATTCCCGCAACAACTGGCTGCTGGCGTTGTTCACGCTTGGTGAAGGCTGGCACAACAATCACCACGCCTACCAGAGCAGCGTGAGACAGGGCTTTCGCTGGTGGGAAATCGACGTGACTTATTACGTCCTGACGATCCTGTCCTGGTTCGGGGTAGTCTGGAACATGAAGGCGCCGCCCGAGCAGGTGCTTCGCAACGAGCAGCCGCTCGGCGCACGCGTCATCAATCGGGCCGCCCGCGAGCTTGCCGGACGGTTCGACGCGCACGCTCTCGCGCATGCAATCTCGTCGGCGCTGCACCGAGCGGATCTCGCCCAACTGCAATTGCCGACCCTGCACGACATCCTCAATCGCGCGCACGACGGCGTCGACGCGCTGACACACCTGCATCTGCCGAAGATTCCGACCCGCGAGGAGTTTCTCGCTGAGGCGAGGGCGATGTTCGCGCGAACGCGATCCCTCAACGAGATCGTGGACCACGCCTATGAGCACTTCCTGACGTCGGTTCGCGCGAAGCTCGTGACGGTGCGCTGAAGTTCGCGGGCCGCGCTCGTGCGCCCTGACATGGCGTGCTTGCGCAAGTCGAGCGCATAGAGCCAGCCGGCGGCCGCAACGAGGCCCGGAAGGATGAAGAGCGCGAAGTCGCAGAGCAGGATCATGAGTCCAGGCCCGTCTTCGCGAACTTGATCGCGCGGTCGAGCGCGAGGCCGGCCAGGAAATACAAAAAGCAGCTGAGAAAGAATTTCCAGGACTCGCCGACCTGCCAGTGCGGATAGAGCTCGACCTTGGTCGGCCATCGATTGAGGAACGCGACCGCCACGGGAATAAAGCCGCCGAACCGATCGAACAGTGAGCTGGCGTGCTCGAGCAACGCGATGCGCTGGCTGATCTGATTGCGTTCGGCGTTGATCATGGTCGGACCCGTTAGCGCAAAAGGTGCGGTCAGGACTTGGTCGGGCCGCGCCCGGATCCGGTTCTATGGCGTTTGCACATTTGCGTGAGCCACGCCGCAAAACGCGCGTCCGCCAGGACAGGGACGGAAATGGCAATCGGGATCGGCAGCACAGCTTCCATAGACCAGACCGACATAGCCAAGCACCGCGAAGGCGGTGGCGCCGAGCAGCAAGCGGGTGCGGAGGTCCAATTGCGTTAGTGTTGGGAAGCGTGCGCCGGTTCGCGGCAGAAACGCGAATGTATCCGTGCCGTCATGGCCGGGCTTGTCCCAGCCATCTACGTCTTGCCTAGCTGATCCAAGAACGTGGATGCCCGGGACAAGCCCGGGCACGACGGACCTTTGTCGGGGCGAGGTGAAAACCGGCGCCCCCAAAAAACCAAACCGCCCGCCTGCGGGGTGCGCAGGCGGGCGGCTCGGGGCCATCAGGACTTTGGGGGCATGCGCCTGAAGGCTTTGAGAGGTTTCAGCCCTGCTGCTGGTCGGTCGGCGGCGGGGTCGGACGCGTCTTGTGCTGCGCCATGAACTGGTCGAACTCTTCCTTGTCCTTGGCGTGACGCAGGCGATCGAGGAAGTTCTTGAACTCGACCTGCTCTTCCTCAAGCCGCTGCAACGTCTCGGTGCGGTATTCGTCGAAGGCGCGGTTGCCGGAGGACGGCGGGCCGAAACCGAAGCCGAAACCACGGCGCTCCATGCGGCCGCGCATGCGGTCCATCTTGTACTGCATCCGCTCCATCTTGTTCTGCCAGCGATCCTGGTTGCTCCAGCACGACATTCTTCTGCTCCCGAGTGTGAAAAAGAGAAGGGCGAGTCCGATCGGCCACCAGATGATGAAGCCGAGGATGGTCACGGCAATCCAGCCAGGATGCCACGGCGTATCGAGCATGTGGGGCCGCTCGTATTGCTGGTGTTGGTCCGAGGGGCCGCGCCAGCGATTGACATCAGCGGTGTAGGCCATTTCCCTTCTCCATCACGGCATCAGCGCCGTTGTGAATGTAAATAACATTTACATAGCTAGACCATCCCACGATTTTGTCAAGCCGGCCGCCAAACACGGTCTCGGGATTATTTGCGCAACTTTATTTCGGCTTGCCCCAGGGCCCTCCTGGCGGGACGCCAGAACCGGAGGACGCCTCCGGCGGGACCGGCGGCGGCTCGGCGCCCTTGCCCGCCGGACGACGATCCGTCGGGAAGCCGAGGCCGCGCAGATAGATCAGCACCTCGGCCTCGAGCAGTTCGTCCGGCGACATCGGCAGCTTTCGCCGCGCGGCATCCCCACGCGAGAACAGCGAGGCCACGCCATGCGCCATCGACCAGATGTGCAGCGCCATCATCATGGCCGGCGGTCGCGGCGCGCCGGGCGGCGCGAGCGCGGCAAGGCGCTCGGCGGCGGCGCGAATGACGTTAAAAGCGCGCTCGCTTGCGGCCTGGAGCGCCGGATTGGCATCGACCGGCAGCCCGGATTCGAACATCGCGTTGTAGAAGGCCGGCTCCTCGCGGGCGAAGGCGAGATAGGCCCGGCCAACACGCTCGAACGCGGTGACGGTGTCGGGACGGCCATCGTCCCACGCTGCAGTCAACCGCTGCTCGAACTGCTCGAAGCCACGCTGGGCGATCGAGGACAACAGCTCGTCACGGTCTCGAAAATGCCGGTAGGGTGCCGCCGCGCTGACGCCGGCCATGCGCGCGGCATCGGCGAAAGTAAAGCCGGCCGCCCCCTTCTCGGCGATCAGCCCGAGGGCGGCCTGCAGCAGGGCTTCCTTCAGATTGCCGTGATGATAGCCGCGCTCGGCGCGGCGCTGCTCCTTGCGCCAGCTCATGTGAACGACTTTTACATGAGCTGTGCATGTAGGTCACTAGCGGCGACGGGCTTTGGTGAACCCGTACTTCCACGTATCGAGCGTTCCGACGCGCCCTAGCCGCCCGGGATCGGCAGCACCGGCATGATCTCGACGCGCTCGCCGGGGAAAATCGCGAAATGCGGATGGTTCTCGAACATCCTGGCCGCGGCCTCGTGCGAGGCGGCTCGGACCACGGTGAAGGCGCCCATCTCGTTGGCGATGTCGGCGACGCCCTTGCCGTCGACCTTCTTGGTCGTGCCGAGCGGGCCGCCCATCGCCTGGATCGCGCCCTGGTGCTTCTCGACCCAGGCCTTCCAGGCCGCAATGCCCTCTGTCTCCTTCGCCTTGCGCTCCGTATCGGACATCGCAGTCCACGCAGACCATTTCGGACTGGTCTTGCTGCCGAGGAAGACGGCGAGATAGGTATCGGTGCTCATCGGTCGTTTCTCCCTTGCTTGATCATGGACGGGTGCCGCGGGGCGCGGCTATGCTTTCAGATCGTCGAAACCGGCGGCGGCGGCCTGCACGTCAGGCGGAAAGTCGGACATTTCCTGCACCTGGCGGATCTCGATGATCTCATTGGCCGAGGCCGGGCATTTCCTGGCCCAGGCGATCGCCTCCTCGCGTGAGCCGACCTCGATCATCCAGTAGCCGCCCAGCACTTCCTTGGCTTCCGCGAACGGGCCGTCGGTGACGATGGGGACGCCGGTGGAAAACGAAACGCGGGCGCCCATCGACGGCGGATGCAGGCCATCCAGCGTGATCAGCACGCCGGCATCCTTCAGCGCCTCGTTGTAGCGCATCATCGCGGCGACACGTTCGGGGTCGAGTTGGACGTCCGCCGGCGCGGTCTCGTAGCCGAGCGGGATCATCAGCATCATGAATCGCATGCGGTTCCTCACTGGGGGCGGGCCTTCGACTTGCGCTCCCATTTAAAGACGAACGAGATTCTACGAGACCGACACGGCCGAGGAAATTATCTGGGAGGTCATTGCGACGTGCGCGGCGGCCTGTGTGAGCCTCTGCAAGACGATCCAGACGCGGCCGCGCCGACAACCTGTCGCAGCCTGTCGATGCGGGCGGCCAAAATATTTTCCAAGCGCCGCCGTAAAATTACGGTCGCCCACCCGCGCACGTATGAACCTTGCCGTGATTATGCAGCCAGAATGCTCGTAAACTGAACGACATCGAAATCGTACGTGAAAATACGGAAGAAGAGCGGCTGCGGGTGATCGTTTACAGTTGCTCAATCACAGCATGCAACTTTTTAGATAAAGCGCGACGATATCTTGATTCAGCGACCCGTCCTTAGATCATTGCGGAGCGACACGTGTTCAATTTCCAGAGCAAGAAAGTCAGGCATGCCCTTGCAGAGGCCGAGGCGCTCGACCGGTCGCAGGCGGTCATCGAGTTCGGTCTCGACGGCACCATCGTCACCGCAAACGAGAACTTCCTGAAGGCGATGGGTTACTCGCTCGGCGAGATCAAGGGCAAGCATCACGGCATTTTCGTCGATCCGGCCGAGCGCGAGAGTGCCGCCTATCGCGAATTCTGGGCGCGGCTCAATCGCGGGGAGTACCAGGCGGCGCAATACAAGCGCTTCGCCAAGGGCGGCCAGCCGGTGTGGATTCAGGCCTCCTACAATCCGATCATGGACAACAACGGCAAGCTGACCGGCGTCATCAAGTTCGCCACCGACATCACCGCCGAGAAGATCAAGGCGATGGAAGACGCCGGCAAGCTCGCCGCGATCAACCGCGTCCAGGCCGTGATCGAGTTCAACGTCGACGGGACCATCATCACCGCCAACCGGAATTTCCTCGATGCGATGGGCTACTCGCTCGACGAGATCAAGGGCAAGCACCACAGCATGTTCGTGACGCCGGAGGACCGCGCGAGCGCGGCCTATGGCGCGTTCTGGGCCAAGCTGGGCCGCGGCGAGTTCGAGGCGGGCGAATTCAAGCGGATCGCCAAGGGCGGCCGCGAGATCTGGATTCTCGCGAGCTACAATCCGATCCTCGACGAGACCGGCAAGCCGTTCAAGGTGGTGAAGTTCGCAACCGACGTCACCGCCCAGAAGATGCGGGCCGCCGACAATGACGGCCAACTCGCCGCGATCCAGAAGTCGCAGGCGGTGATCGAGTTCAACATGGACGGCACGATCCGTACCGCCAACGAGAACTTTCTGGGCGCGATGGGTTATGCGCTGGCCGAGATCAAGGGCCAGCATCACGCGATGTTTGTCGAGGCGAACGAAAAGAATTCGCCCGCGTACCGCCAGTTCTGGGAAGCCCTCAACCGCGGCGAATACCAGGCCGCCGAGTACAAGCGGATCGCCAAGGGAGGTCGCGAGATCTGGATCCAGGCGTCCTACAACCCGATCTTCGACCTCAACGGCAAGCCCTTCAAGGTGGTGAAATACGCCACCGACATCACCGCACAGGCGATCGGCCGCAAGAAGGCCGACAATGCGCGCGGGCTGATCGAGGCAGTCGCGGCCGGCAGCGAGGAGATGAGCGCATCGATCCGCGAGATCTCCGAGACCATGTCGAAGTCGCGCGAAAGCTCCAAGGTCGCGGCGACCCGTGTCGAGACCGCGGACGGACAGGCGCAGAAGCTGAACGCAGCCGCGCAGGCGATGCGCGGTATCGTCGAGCTGATCTCCGGCATCACCGGCCAGATCAATCTGCTGGCCCTGAACGCCACGATCGAATCCGCCCGTGCCGGCGAGGCGGGCCGCGGCTTCGCGGTGGTCGCGTCCGAGGTGAAGAGCCTCGCCAATCAGGCCAAGCAGGCGACCGATACCATCTCCTCGGAAATCGATGCGCTGAACAGCATTTCCGGCGACGTCGCCGGCTCGCTGGTCGCGATCAAGAGCGCCATCTCCGGCCTCAACGAGTTCATTGCCTCGACCGCCGCCGCGGTCGAAGAGCAGAGCATCGTCACCGCGGACATGTCGGCAAACATGCAGCGCGCGTCTGGGGAACTGTCCTAGACACTCACTCTATCACTGTCCCCGTCATCCCGAGGCTCACACTGCAAAGCGGTGCGGGCCTCGAAGGTTGAATCGGCCCGGGTTGTGGCCGTCGCCGTTCGCGAGCCGCTGAAAAAGCGGCCGCCTCAGGGCGACGGCTCAGGCATTCCTGCTCCCGATCAACCGCCCCCTTCCTCTGCTGGACCGATGCGCAGTAAAAGGAGCGCGTGCTCATGCACGCCTCCCTTCGACACAGGACGGAACAACCGATGCCGCAAGCCCAGCAGAAAGTCGCCCTCGTCACCGGAGCCGCGCGCGGCATCGGGCTTGCGACTGCGAGGAAGTTCCTGGCCGAAGGCTGGCGCGTGGCGCTGCTCGACATCGAGGGCGATCTGCTCGCCAGGGCCGTCGCCGACATCGGCAAGGGCGACGAGACGCTGGCGCTCACCTGCGACGTCTCGGACAGCGCCGCGGTCGGTGCCGCGATGACGGCGGTCGAGCAGCGCTTCGGCCGGCTCGACGCGCTGGTCAACAACGCCGGCATTGCGGTATTCGCGCCGCTGATGGAGACGTCGGAGGCCGACTGGCGCCGCGTGCTCGAAGTCAACCTCACCGGCCCGTTCCTCTGTACCAAAGCGGCGGTACCGCTCATGCGCGACGGCAATGGCGGCGCCATCGTCAACATCACCTCGATCTCAGCGGTGCGCGCCTCGACGCTGCGCTCGGCCTACGGCACCAGCAAGGCCGGGCTCGCGCATCTCACCAAGCAGCTCGCAGTCGAGCTCGCCGCGCTCAATATCCGCGTCAACGCGGTCGCGCCGGGGCCGGTCGACACCGCGATGGCGAAGCAGGTGCACACCAAGGAGATCCGCGCCGACTATCACGACGCCATCCCGCTCAATCGCTACGGCCTGGAGGAGGAACTCGCGGAGGCGATTTTTTTCCTGTGCTCGGAACGCGCGAGCTACATCACCGGCCAAATTTTGGCCGTTGATGGCGGCTTCGATGCAGCCGGCATCGGCCTGCCGACGTTGCGGGGCCAGCGCCGGAACGGATAGAATCTCGTAGGGTGGAGTGCTCGATGCGACGCGTCACCGTCCTCAAAGCTGCCGCACTCGCGGCCGCCCTGCTCGCTTCCGCAACCGCCAGGGCCGAGATCCGCATCATCCAGAGCCCGGGCGGAGAGGTCGGACCGTTCCTCGATTTGTTCGAGAAGGTGCGCGAGAGCGGCGAGCGCGTGGTGATCGACGGTCCCTGCCTGTCCGCGTGCACGTTGGTGCTCAGCATCGTGCCGAGCGAGCGCATCTGCATCACCAGGCGCGCCGTGCTCGGCTTTCATGCCGCCCGTTCGGTCGACCGCCGCGGGCGCTTCTATGCCGAGCCGGAAGCATCCGAGGCCGTGCTTGCCGCCTATCCCGGCCCGGTCCGCAACTGGATCAGCCGCCGAGGCGGGCTCACTTCACGGCTGCTGCTGTTGAAGGGGCGCGACCTCGCCGCGATCTATCCGCGCTGCCGATGACATCTTGACCCTTGACCACAGATGGCGGCGTGACGCTCGCAACCCTGCGGTTCCATGATCGTCGTGATGGGAGTGAGCTTCATGCTAATTGCGCTGTTCATCGCCTGATGCTCGACGCGATGTTCCGCGTGGGACTTCTGGCTCTACGTGCTCGCGCAGGGAACCGTGGCCGTCACAAGCTCGCCGCTCGTCTAGTGGAAAGCAATCTGAACCATCGGCACAAGCTTCACGCTAGCGCAGATGAGCATACCCCAAAGAGCAAAATTGATTTGTAGCGCCGCCGCCATCGGTCGCTCCCTTCCAAGTCACGTCCACCCCAATTTGTAGCTATTGTGAATATTGTTATCGATTCTGGCTTGAGTGCACAGCCTAATCTTGCGCCAGTTGTTGTGCGATGCAATTCGCTTCGTGTCACAAAGCCGCTCGCGCGGTTCTCGCCACGTCACCCGAGCGCACGAATCTCCTTTCAGCCATGCTGGCGACGTCGTTTTCCCTCAAGTGCGAGGTAGACGTCGCGATGAAAAGTTTTCCACACAGATTCGCGTGGCACAGCGCACGACAGGTCCGGCATGACTCGACACATTCTCGTCTTGCTTAGTTTTTGCGCAGCACTCGCGGGATGCGCAAGCGCGCCGGCAGCGGAGCGTCGCGCCATTGCGTGGGACGGACTCGGTCAGGATCCCAATCGTCCTGCTGTCACAAAACACCGCGCGGCCAATCACGCAGCACCGGAGCGCGATCCCAACCTGGAGCGGCAAAGGGTACTGGCGACGCTGCGCCCCTATTCCGACGCATGGTGGGCGGTCCAGGACGAAATCGAAGCCGAGAACGACAGGCAACTCGGCTCGAAGCTCGTGATCTGCCGCAGCTGCGGGGCGCAGCCACCGAGCGAGGACACCACCGGATCAATCCGCTGATGAGGCACGCCTCCTCTCTCATGACAAGGAAGAGAGGAAGCAGCAGCTCAGGACATCAGGGAAACGTCACGCTCACATGCCCTCGGCCGGGCAGTTCACCATCCAGGGGATACCGAACTTGTCGACGCACATGCCGAAGCCCTTGGCCCAGAACGTCTTGCTGAAGGGCATGGTGACGGTTCCGCCTTCGGCCAGCGCGTTGAACTTGCGATCGCCTTCCGCGGGGTCCGCGACCGTGACTGAAACCGCAAAGCCCTGCGGCTTCTGGTGGTGCTCGGGCGGCGCGTCGGAGGCCATCAGGACGCTGCCGCCAGGCAACGACATCCGCGCATGCATGATCATGTTCTCACGTCCGGGCGATGGAGCCATATCGGCGGGCCCCTCGCTCGCACGCATCATCATCTCGATCTTGCCGCCAAGCACCTTTGCATAATGGTTGAAGGCCGCTTCGCAAGTGTCCTGATAGAACAGATAGGGATTGAGCATCGCTTCTTTCCTCTTTGCTTTCTCTGGGCGGTGGTTGGCTTTACTTCTCGGTGAGCTTCTTCAGGCTGGCGAGGCCGGCCTCGAAATCCTTGCCGATCATGGTGTCCATGTTGATGAAGACCTGCATCACCTTGGACATGAAGGGCGCCGGACCATACATCGCCCATGTGACCAGTGTGGCATCGCCTTGCGGCACAAAGGTGAACTCGGCGGTGTTATGGCCCTCGAACGGCCGCTCGAAATCGAGCTTGATGCGCAGTTTCGACGACGCATTCGCCTCGAGGATCTCCATATGGCCGGCGCCGACATTGTTGTTGCCGTCCCAGGCATAGGTTGCGCCCTTCCCTGCCGCGGTTCCACCGTAGGTGCGCTTCATGGCGGGATCGCGGTTCTCGTAGGGCGACCAGCCAGTCCAGAAGTGGAAATCGGAGACGAGCGGATAGATCGTCTCGGCCGGCGCCTTGAGCGCGAGCGAGCGCTCGACACGGAACGTGTCGGGTTTGGTCAGAGCGAAAACGAGGATGCCCGCGATCCCGATCGCGAGCACGGCGGCGATAATGGCAATAGCTTTCAGCATGAATGGCTCCCTGGATACGGGATTAAGACGAAGGGGGAGGGCCGTGGCCGACACTAACGGAAGCGAAATTTTTGCTATTGCCCGTCATGGCCGGGCTTGCCCGGGCATGACGACGTGGGAGCAGACGGGCCTACTTCGCCTTCGCACCTTGCCGCGCGCCGCCCTTCGGCTGGCTATCCCGGATCAGGCGATCGATGTGCATGCGGATGTGGGCGGCCTCGGCCGAGGTGTTGGCTAGCGCGATGGCGCGGTCAAAGGCGATTCGGGCTTCATCGTTGCGGCGGAGCTGCATCAGGAAGGCGCCGCGCACGCCGTAGAAATGAAAGTAGTTGGCAAGTTTCGGCGCCAGCGGCTCGATCAGATCGAGCGCGGCCTGCGGGCCGTGCACCTTGGAGACCGCAACCGCGCGATTGAGCGTCACCACCGGCGAAGGTTGCACCACTTCGAGCGCACCGTAGAGCAGGTCGATCTGGGCCCAGTCGGTCTCATCGGGCGTCGCGGCGCGCGCATGCAGCGCGGCAATCGCGGCCTGGATCTGGTAGGGCCCGCTGCGGCGGTGGCGCATCGCCTTGTCGATCAACGCAAGGCCTTCCGCGATCATGGTGCGGTTCCACAGCGAACGGTCCTGGTCGTCGAGCAGGATCAGCGAGCCATCTTCGGCAAAGCGCGCGGCGCTGCGTGCGTGCTGCAGCAGGATCAGTGCCGTGAGCCCCATGATCTCCGGCTCGCTCTGGAACAAGCGCAGCAACAACCGCGCCAGCCGGATCGCCTCCTCGCAAAGTGGCTTGCGGATTTCCGCGGTGTCGCCGCTCGCCGAATAGCCTTCGTTGAAAATCAGATAGATCATCGCGGCGACGCCGGCGAGCCGCTCCGAGCGTTCGATCGCGCCGGGCGCTTCGAACGGTGTCCCGGCTTCCGCGACCTTGGCCTTGGCGCGGGTGATGCGCTGCTCCATCGCCGCGTCGGAGACCAGGAAGGCGCGCGCGATCTGCTTCACGGTCAGGCCGGAAACGATGCGCAGCGCCAGCGCGATCTGCTGAGTGGCCGGCAGTTGCGGATGGCAGCAGATGAACATCAGCCGCAAGATGTCGTCGCGGTAGTGCGAGCCGTCGAGCCGCTCGGCGAGTGCGCCCTCGGCGTCGTCGAGATCGGAGATCGCCTTGTCGTCCTCCGGCAGCGGTTGCTGCTTGCGGGTGCGTCGCACCTCGTCGATCGCGACGTTGCGGCCGACCATGATCAGCCAGGCCGCGGGATCGCGCGGCGGCCCGTTCTGCGGCCAGGTTTTCAGCGCGCGCAGGCAGGCGTTCTGAAACGCCTCCTCGGCCGTGTCGAGATCGCGGAAATAGCGCAGCAGCGCGCCGACCGCCTGCGGACGCGCTGAGGTCAGCGCCGTCTCGATCCAGGCGGTATCAGTGTCGCTCACGCCGAAATTCCTCCGGGCCTGAACACGCCGACCGGACGCACCTCATAGGCGCCGCCGGGATTGGCGGCTCCAAGGTCGCGCGCCACCTCGAGCGCATCGTCCAGGTTCTTGCAGTCGACGATGTAGAAGCCGAGCAGTTGCTCCTTGGTCTCGGCATAGGGACCGTCGAGCACCAGCGGCGGGTCTTCCTTGCGCAACGTCGCCGCCGCCGTGGTCGGGAGCAGGCGCGCCACTGGGCCGAGCCGGCCTTGGCTCGTCAGCTTCTCCTGCACCACGGCGAGCTTCTTCATCACGGCCTCGTCCTGGTCCTTGCTCCAGGAGCCGACGAAGTCCTCGTCGTGATAGCAAAGGATCGCATAGAGCATGGGCAGCACCTTCCCTGAACGCTTGTTTTGAAGACGATCCACTATGCCCCGCCCCGACAGGGCTGCGGAAAAAATTTGCGAGAAAATTCCGACGGATCGTGCCAAGGAGGAGCGTCAAAAGCGGAACCGTATGAGGCACTTCGAATGACCGTGGGCACACTGGCCGTCCTGATCAACAGCACGCAGCAGAACTGGCTGCCGGAGCGCTGGAAGGCCCGGTTCGATGCGGTCTGCCGCGGCCGCCGGGTGGTGCTGCTGCCGGATACCGGGCTGGATCCGGCCGAGGTGCACTACGCCGCGGTGTGGAAGCCGGTGCCGGGCGACCTCGGCTTTTTCCCAAACCTGCGTGCGATCTTCAATCTCGGCGCAGGCGTCGACGCGCTGATGGCGGACAACAGCTTGCCTGATGTGCCGCTGGTGCGCGTCGCAGTGCCCGATCTGACCAACCGCATGACCGAATATGTCGTGCTGCACGTGCTGATGCACCACCGCCAGGAGCTTTACCTGCGCGACTCGCAGCGCGCCAAGCGTTGGGAGCCGCAATATCAGTGGTCGGCGAGCGCCGTGACGATCGGCGTCATGGGCCTCGGCACGCTCGGCGCGGACGCCGCCGACGTGCTGCGACGGCTCGGTTTTCGCGTTACCGGCTGGAGCCGCAGCCCGCGCACGATCGCCGGCGTCGAATGCTTCCACGGCACGGCCGGAATGGACGCGTTCCTGCGCAAGACCGACATCCTGGTCTCACTGCTGCCGCTGACGCCCGACACCCAAGGCATCCTCAACCGCGACGTCTTCGCCAAGCTCAACCGTACGAGCCCACTCGGCGCACCCGTCCTGATCAATGCCGGCCGCGGCGGCTTGCAGAACGAAGCCGACATCCTGGCTTGCCTCGACGACGGCACGCTGGGTGCCGTCTCGCTCGACGTCTTCGTACAGGAACCGCAGCCCGCGGATAGCCGGTTCTGGACCCACCCGAAGGTGGTGCTGACGCCGCACAACGCCGCCGACACCGACGCGGACGCGATCTCGGCCTACGTCGCCGAGCAGATCGCGCGGTTCGAGGCCGGTGGAGCGCTGGAGAATGTCGTGGATCGGGGAAGAGGGTATTAGGGCTCGATAGCGCACCACCCCCGATGTCGTCCCGGCGAAGGTCAACTTTTGGCGCCAGCCCCCACCATCACGTCGATCGCGCCCTTCACGATCGCTTCCAGGTCCTTGCGCGATACGCGGGCGCGTGAGCGGATCGCGATTGAATGCACCGTTGACGATGCGAGCTGGGCAAGCGCCACCGGATCGGCGCTCTGCGGTAGCTCGCCCTTCTCCTGCGCCCGCCGGAAGCAATTGGCAAAAGCCTTGTCGAGCTCGGTGAGCCCCTCCAGCACCATGGCGCGAATCTCGGGATCGCCCACAGCTTCGGACGCTGCCGTAACCACCGTGAAGCAGCCGCGCGGGCCGGTCTCGCCGGAGAGATAGATGTTCAATGCGGCAGCAAAGATGCGCTCCAACCGCTGACGCACCGGCATCTCCTGGCGAAAGATCTCGACCATCGATGCGCGGGCGTCCTCGCGGTAGCGCTGATAGCTCTTGATATAGAGCTCGCGCTTGTCGCCGAAGGCGCCGTAAAGGCTCGGCCGGTTCATGCCCGTGGCTTCGCTGAGATCATCGAGCGACGTCGCGGCAAAGCCCTGCTTGCGGAACAGATCGAGTGCCTTGCCGAGGGCGACGTCCGGCTCATAGGCGCGCGGCCGACCGCGGCGCTTGGGTTCGCTGCGGCCCCCGGATTCTTTGGCTGTAGCTGGCGGCTTCGAATTTTGTACCATGTCGCAAATTAATCCTTGACCAGCCCCATATTATGCAAGACAGTACAAAAATCAATCTGGCCAGGTTGAGCGACACTCACAAGAGGAATTGCCCAAGGAGGCCCACGATGGATCTTTATTTCTCGCCGCTCGCCTGCTCCATGGCGACACGCGTCGCGCTTTATGAAGCCGGCGCCGAAGCGAATTATCTGGAAGTCGATTCGCCGACCAAGAAAGTGCTCAAGGACGGCTCCGACTTCCGTACCGTCAATCCGATCGGCCTGGTGCCGACGCTGCGTACCGACGAGGGCGTAGTGCTGACCGAGAACGCCGCGATCCTGCAATATGTCGCCGACCGCTTCCCGCAATCGGGGCTCGGCGCGACTGAAGGCATCGATCGCACACGGTTGCACCAATGGCTGTGCTTCATCGGCACCGAGTTGCACAAGGGACTCTTCATTCCTGTGCTCGACCGCAAGGCGTCGCAGGACGTCAAAACCTACGTGCTGGAGAAGAATCTGTCGCGGCTCGACTATCTCGACAACTACCTGAAGGGTCGCGAGTTCCTGCTCGACCATTTCAGCGTGGCCGACGCCTATCTCGTCACGGTCATCAACTGGACCATGGCGACGCCGCCGATCGAACTTTCGAAATGGCCGAACGTGAAGGCCTATTACGAGCGCCTGCGTCAGCGGCCTTCAGTCGCGAAAGCGGTCGCGGAGGAATTCGAGCTGTACAAGGCCGAGCAGGCGCGGAAGAAGGCGGCGGCGTAAATTCAACCCATCAAGACAACGTCCCGGCCACCAAGGCCGGGACGACGCTTTTTCAGTATCTCACCGCGCGTAGCCGTAGACCATCGCCGCATTGTCCGCCGACACAAGCCCGCTCTCGACATCGTCCTTGACCGCCGCGCGATCGCGTTCGTCCGGCGCGCCGATGCCGGCGCCGCCGGGCGTCATCACCACCAGCCGATCATCAGGCGGAATGGTCTGAAAGCCCTTGCCGCGCATTTTCTGTCCGGACTTCAAACCGACATAACCGGCTTCGCCGTTCTTGCCGCCATCCCGGCCGCGTGGCGGATGCTCGATACGGTCGAATGCCGCAAGGATGTCGAAGGGTGCATCGATGCCGGTGCCGACCTCGATGATCTGGCCGAGACCGCCGCGGGTACGCCCTGCTCCGCCGGAATCCGGGCGCAACTCCTTGCGCCAGAAGATCAACGGCGTCTGCGTCTCCGCGATCTCGACCGGTGTGCCACGCACGCCGCTGGGATAGGCGGTCGCGGAGAGACCGTCCTTGCCGAAGCGCGCGCCGGTGCCGCCGTTGGACGTCACCGCCATCGAGAATCCGTAATTGCCGCCGACGCCGCTTCGCGTCTGGCCACGCACGTTGAGATTCCACAGGCACGACGTGCCTTCGGCCGGCACGCGCTCGGGAATGATCTGTCGCAGGCAGCCGAACACGACGTCCGGCAGCATCTGGCCGATGATGTGACGCGAGGCGACCGGCGCGGGCTTCGGCGCATTGAGGATCGCGCCAGAAGGCGCCGACACCGTCAGCGGCGAGAGCGAGCCGGCATTGTTCGGGATCTGCGAGGCAACGACGCAGCCGAGGCCGAACACGGTGTAGGCCGTGGTGTAGGACAGCGGCACGTTGATGCCGAATTTCGACGCGGCCGACGTGCCGTCGAAGTCGACATGGATACCTTTGTCCGAAATCGTCAGGGTCGCTGCGAGCGTCACCGGGGCGTCATAGCCGTCGACGACCATGCTGTTGCGCCAGATCCCCTTCGGCAACTTGGCGATCTCGGCGAGCACGGCCTCGCGCGAGCGGTCGCAGATGTAGTCGCCGAGCTCGTCGAGCGTGTCGATGCCGAACTCAGTCATCATCTCGACCAGGCGCTCGCAGCCGACGTCGTTGCAGCCGGCCAGCGAATAGGTGTCGCCTTCGGTGTCGATCGGCAGCCGCGTATTGGTGCGGATCATCGCCATGAGCGTCTCATTGACGACGCCCTGGTCGATCAGCTTGAGCATGGGGATGTAGAGCCCCTCCATGAACACGTCGGTGGCGTCAGGGCCGAAGCCGATGCCGCCGATATCCATGAGATGGCTGGTGCAGGAGAACAGTGCGACGACCTTGCCGTCCTTGAAGCAGGGCGTGGTGACGACGAAGTCGTTGAGATGGCCGGTGCCCATCCAGGGATCATTGGTGATGTAGGCGTCGCCTTCCTTCATCGTCTCGAGCGGGAAGTGGTTGATGAAGTGCTTGACCGATTCCGCCATCGAGTTGACGTGACCGGGCGTGCCGGTCACCGCCTGCGCCAGCATCCGTCCCCTCAGGTCGAACACGCCCGCGGAAAGGTCGCCGCATTCGCGCACGATCGGGCTGAACGCGGTGCGGAGCAGCACCTGTGCCTGCTCCTCGACCACGGCGATCAGCCGGTGCCACATGATCTGAAGGTCGATCAGGCTCGCGCCATTTGCCTTGCTCATGATCAGGCCGCCTTCCGTTCCATGACGATGCTGCCGGCACCGTCGATATGGGCATCAAAACTGTTGGAGACGAACGTGGAGGTTTCGTCCTCCGCGATCACAGCCGGCCCCGCAATCGTCGCGCCGGGCGCCATGTCCTCGCGGCGATAGAGCGGGATATCGATGACCTCGCCTGCCCTTCCGTCGAAGAACTTGCGGCTGCCGGAGGCCTTCGCCGCAGGCTTGCGCGCAACAGCCGCAACCGCCGATGGGTTGCGTGCATCAGTCGTCGCAAGCACCGACCAGCTCAAGACCTCGATCGCGGCGCCAGGAATTGGCCGCTCGAACATCGCGGAATAATCGGCCTCGAACTTCTGGCGGAGACTTGCAAGATCAGCCGAGGTCAGCGGCCGGTTCGGCAGCTCGACGGTGATCTCGTGGCCCTGGCCGACGTAACGCATGAAAGCCGCGCGGCGCTCACGCACCGGCGCGCCGGCCGCACCGGGCTCGACCAGCGCCCGCGCCTCGGTCACCATCTCCTGCAGCAGATCGGAGACGGCGCCGGTGTCGAAATCGTCGAGCCGGACGTGACGGCTGCGCACCAGCTCATAGGCAATAGGCGCCGCGAGGAAGCCGACCGCCGAGCCGACGCCGGCATTCGACGGCACGATCACCCTGGCAACGCCGATCTTCTCGGCAACGCGCGCCGCATGCAGCGGTGCGGCGCCGCCGAAGGCGATCAGCGTGTGCTGGCCGACGATCTCACCGCGCTCGACCGCATGCACGCGCGCCGCACTTGCCATGTTCTCGCAGACGACCTCGTGCACGGCATAGGCCGCGGTTTCCGCCGACAAGCCGAGCGGCTCGCCGACACTGCTCAGCAGCGCTTTCTTCGAAAGCTCCGGGTCGAGCCTGATGGTGCCACCCGCGAAGGCGTCGGGATCGATCATGCCGAGGGTGACATCGGCATCGGTCACTGCAGGACGCTGACCACCACGGCCGTAGCAGGCGGGCCCCGGCTCGGACGAGGCACTCTCCGGGCCGACAGTGACACGCTTCATCGCGTCGACATGCGCGATCGAGCCGCCACCGGCGCCGATCTCGACCATCTCGATCACGGGGATGCGCACCGGCAGGCCTGAGCCTTTGAGGAAGCGCGCCGCGCGATCGACCTCGAACACGCGTGACGTCTCGGGCTGATACTTTTCGATCAGACAGATTTTTGCGGTGGTGCCGCCCATGTCAAAGGACAGCACCTTGCTTTCGCCGAGCCTTGCCGCGATCTGCGCCGCGAAGATCGCGCCGCCCGCCGGGCCGGACTCGACGAGCCGCACCGGGAAGCGCCGCGCCGTCTCGATCGAAGTGACGCCGCCGCCGGAAGTGACGAGATAGATCGCGCCGCGATATTGCTCGACCTGCAGGGCATCGGACATGCGCGCGAGATAGCCGTCGATCAGTGGCTGCACATAAGCGTTGGCGACCGCGGTCGAGGTGCGCTCATACTCGCGGATCTCGGGGCACACCGCCGACGATACAGTCACGGAGATGCCGGGCATTTCCCTGCTGATGATGGCGGCCGCGCGGCGCTCGTGCTCGGGATTGGCGTAGGAATGCAGGAAGGCAATCGCGACGCTTTCGACCTTCAGCTCGCGCAATTTCGGCGCGAGCGCGCGGACCGCAGCTTCGTCGAGCGGAAGACGGACGGCGCCGTGGGCGTCGATCCGCTCGGGCACGGTGAAGCGCAGATTGCGCGGCGCCAGCGGCTTCGGCTTGTCGATGCCGAGATCGTATTGGTCGTAGCGGCTCTCGGTGCCGATATCGAGAACGTCGCGGAAGCCTTCGGTCGCGATCAGCGCCGTTTTGGCACCGCGCCGTTCGATGATGGCGTTGGTCGCAAGCGTCGTGCCGTGAATGAAGACGTCGATGTCGCTGATATGCGCATGCGCATCAGTCAGGATGAGACGCATGCCGTCCAGCACCGCCTGCTCAGGCCGCTGCGGCGTGGTTAGCACCTTGCGCGTCTTGCGCACTTCACCCACGTCCAGCACGATGTCGGTGAACGTGCCGCCAATATCAACGGCAAGCCGTACCTCGGCCCCCTCAAGCATTCCTGAACACTCCGTGCTGATCGCCAAACTGCGGTCGAAGCCGCAGCAATTTTCATACCAGCGACGCCGCGAATGGTGAAGCCTTCCGCCCCCATTGCGTGGCACCTATGCGGCAGGAGAGCCCTGCCCGTTCAGAGCAGAAATGCCAGCGCTGCTTCGCAGCGCTCCTCGACCTTGAGCGTCAGGAGATCGTCGGCGCGGGTGCGCCCGAGATTGACCGCGGCAATCGGGATTTGCCGTTTGGTCGCAGCCTGCACGAAGCGGAAGCCGGAATAGACCATCAACGAGGAGCCGACGATCAGCATGGCATCGGCCTGCGCCAGATGGTCCTGCGCGGTCGCGACCACGTCGCGCGGGACGTTCTCGCCGAAGAACACGACATCGGGCTTGAGGATGCCGCCGCAGGCCTCGCAAGCCGGCACCTTGAACGACGAGAAATCCGCGTGATCGAGATCAGCGTCGCCATCAGGCGCATCCGCCGCATCCAGCGTCAGCCATTCCGCGTTGGCGCGGCCAAGCGCCTCCTGGAATTCGCTGCGCGGTGTCTTGCCACCGCAGCCCATGCAGCGGACCAGGTCGAGCCGCCCGTGCAGATCGATCACCTGCCGGTGGCCGGCGGATTGATGCAGCCGGTCGACATTCTGGGTCAGCAGCATCTCGCAGCGACCGCTGGCCTCGAGCCGGGCGAGCGCATGATGCGCGTCGTTCGGACGGGCTTGTCCGAATCGCCGCCAGCCGATCAGGCTGCGCGCCCAATAGCGCTGGCGCGTCTGCTCTTCCGACATGAAGGCCTGAAAATTGACCGGCTGGGTCCGCTTCCAGTTGCCATGGCTGTCGCGATAGTCGGGAATGCCCGAATTGGTGCTGCAGCCCGCGCCGGTCAGCACGAACAGTTTTTCGTGCCGGCCGACGAAATCCTGGAGCGGGTGATTTGCCATGGCGCAGATGTAGTCTGCGCCGCGGCATTTTGCCAGATGGGCCGACGCGGCCGACTAGCTCGCCCAGTTGTCGCGAAACTCGGGAAACAACGTCAGGCCGCCGCAGGCGTAGATCGTCTGCCCGGTGATGTAGCTTGCATCGTCCGAGGCCAGGAAAGCGAACACAGCGGCGATCTCTTCCGGCATGCCGACGCGCCCAAGCGGGATATGACTTGCGACGTTGGCGCGCTTTTCCGCATCGCCGGTCCAGGCCGCGTTGATCGGCGTGTCGATCGCGCCGGGACCGACCGCATTGACGCGAATGCCGCGGCCGGCAAATTCGAGCGCCAGCGTGCGGGTGAGATTGGCCATGCCACCCTTGCTGATCGAATAAGCGAGATAGCCGGGTTTTGGGATGATCTGGTGAACGCTGGAGCAGTTGATGATGCTGCCGCCTCCATCGCGCCCGACGAAATGCGCGAGCGCCTTCTGGGCACAGAGCACGGCACCGTTGAGATTGACGTCGATGATGCGGCGATAGCTTTCGATGTCGAGCGCCTCGCTGGGCGATTCACGCTGGAAACCGGCATTGTTGACGAGACAATCGAGGCGCTTCCAGCGCGCCAGCACCGTCTCGAACATCGCAGCCACCTCCTGCTCATTGCTGACATCGGCCTTGACGATGACATGGTCGAGCTTGCCGTGGCCGCGATCATCCGATCCCGTCCTCGCCAGCGCAAGCGTCTCCTCGGCTCGCTCTGGATGGTCGATATAATTGATGGCGACGGTCGCGCCTTCCTGGGCGAGCCTGACCGCAACGGCGCGGCCGATGCCCTGGGAGGCACCGGTCACCAGCGCGTGTCGGCCGACGAGACGTGAGGGAAACGAAGTTGAGAGATCGGTCTGTGGCATAGGCTTTCTCCGGGACACCTGATCATGGATGGAACCGGTGTTTTGTTCCATCCACGAGCGCATCCCTGGGATTCATTCCGCGCGGCGCGCGATCGGCGAGGTCAGGATCTGATACAGGATGATCGCGCCGAAGGTCGCGGTGCCGATTCCGCCGATCGTGAACGCGCCGAATTTGAGCGTGAGGTCGCCCGCGCCCGCGGTCAGCGCCACGGCGACGGTGATCAGGTTCGCCGGGTTGGCGAAGTCGACCTTGTTCTCCACCCAGATCCGGCCCGCCATCGCCGCGATCAATCCGAACAGCACGATCGAGAGGCCGCCGATCACGGGACCCGGGATCGACAGGATCAGCGCGCCGAATTTCGGCGAGAAGCCCAGCAGGATCGACACCGTGGCGGCGAAGGCAAACAGCAGGGTCGAATAGACCTTCGTCGCCGCCATGACGCCGATATTCTCGGCATAGGTGGTGACGCCGGTGCCGCCTCCAAACGCCGCGACGATCGTCGCGAGGCTGTCGGCGAACAAGGCGCGCCCGAGATAGCCATCGAGGCTCCGGCCCGTCATGGCGCCGACGGCTTTGATGTGACCCAGATTCTCGGCGACGAGAATGACCGCAACCGGCGCGATCAGGAAGATCGCATCGGCCTTGAAGGTCGGCGTGGTGAAATTCGGCAGGCCGAACCACGGCGCGGCCGAAAGCTGCGCGAAGTCGATCGGCTTGCCGAAGCCGAGGCCGTTCGCGAACAGCAGGTACAACAGGTACCCGCCGATCGCGCCGAGAATGATCGGCAGGCGACGCCACAGGCCCGGAGCGGCCACGGCGACCACGCCGATAATCAAGACGGTCGCGAGCCCGATCCAGGTGTCGAACGCATTGGCGCTCACCGCCTTGACCGCGACGGGTGCGAGGTTGAGGCCGATCGCGGCGACCACGGCGCCGGTGACGGCCGGCGGCATCAGGCGCTCGACCCAGCCGATTCCCGACCACATCACGATCAGCGCGATCACGCCATACAGCACGCCGGCGCCGACGATGCCGCCGAGCGCGACTGAGATGTTCGGATTCGGCCCCTGCCCGGCATAACCGGTGGCGGCGAGAACGACGGCGATGAAGGCGAAGCTCGAGCCGAGATAGCTCGGCACACGCCCGGCGACGATGACGAAGAAGATCAGCGTGCCGATGCCGGAGAACAGGACCGCAACATTGGGATCGAATCCCATCAGCAGCGGCGCGATGATCGTCGAGCCCGACATGGCAACGCAATGCTGGAGACCGGAGACGATGGTTTGCCCCCATGGCAACCGCTCCTCCGGCATGATCACGCCCGAGGTCTTCAGCTTCCAGCGCGGAAAATAGCTGTGCGCCTGCTCGTCCGAGCCTGATGCGTTCGACATGTTCCCCCCATTGCGGTGCAGCGATTGATCTTCGTGCGATCCGACAAAAATGTGATTGTTGCTTATAGGGCGATCATCACATGATGTGAATCATGCAAGATCAATGCGTTCCAGGGCTCACATTATGACACAAGTCGCGATCCAGCCAGCCGCCCATCGCCGGCACCTGCCCTGGTACAAGATCCTCTATGTCCAGGTGCTGATCGCGATCGCGCTTGGGGTGCTGATCGGCTATCTCTATCCGGACCTCGGCAAGGCTCTGAAGCCGCTCGGCGACGGCTTCATCGCGCTGATCAAGATGATGATCGCGCCCGTGATCTTCTGCACCGTGGTGCACGGCATCTCCTCGATGGGCGACCTCAAGCGTGTCGGCCGGGTCGGGCTGAAATCGCTGATCTATTTCGAATCGGTTTCGACGGTGGCGCTCGCAGTCGGCCTCCTGGTCGGCGAGGTGCTCCAGCCCGGACACGGCTTCAACATCGACCCTGCCACGATCGATCCGAAGTCGGTCGCCACTTACGTGACCAAGGCCAAGGAAGATGGCATCGTGGCCCATCTGATGGGAATCATCCCCGACAGCTATTTTGGTGCGATCGCACGCGGCGACCTGCTTCAGGTGCTGCTGGTCTCGATCCTCTCCGGCTTTGCCATCGCATTCCTCGGCAAGGCCGGCGAGCCGATCGCCGACGCCGTCGACAAGGCCGCAAAAATGTTCTTCGGCATCATTCGCATCATCGTGCGCGTGGCGCCGATCGGCGCGTTCGGGGCGATGGCGTTCACCGTCGGCGCCTACGGCCTCGGCTCGCTGCTCAACCTCGCCGCCCTGATCGGCACGTTCTATCTCACCAGCATCCTGTTCGTGCTGATCGTGCTTGGCTCTATCGCCAGACTGGCCGGCTTCTCGATCCTGCGCTTCATCGCTTATATCAAGGACGAGCTTCTGATCGTGCTCGGCACCTCGTCGTCGGAGACGGTGCTGCCGCAGATGATCCAGAAGATGGAGCATCTCGGCGCCTCGCGCTCGGTGGTCGGCCTCGTAATCCCGACCGGCTACAGCTTCAACCTCGACGGCACCAACATCTACATGACCCTGGCGACGCTGTTTCTGGCGCAGGCGACCAACACCCATCTGACGATCTGGCAGGAGTTGGGCATTCTCGGCATCGCCATGATCACCTCGAAGGGCGCATCGGGCGTTACGGGCGCCGGCTTCATCACGCTCGCCGCAACGCTCTCGATCGTGCCCGACATCCCGATCCAGTCGATCGCGATCCTGGTCGGCATCGACAAATTCATGAGCGAGTGCCGCGCGCTGACCAACCTGATCGGCAACGGCGTCGCCTGCGTCGTCATCAGCATTTCCGAGGGAGAGCTCGATCGCGAGGCGCTGCACGAGACCATGGCGCATCCGCTGGAGATGGGCGAAGCGCTGGAGCCCGGCGGCAGCGCGTGAAACCACCACAGCGCGTAAATCGGCAGGCGCAGGTCGGTTTCGATGCGGTATTTTACCGGAGTAGAAATTTCATAGGACTGGAGTCACAACAGCGGCGTTGGGATCACCGATTGATACTCATCCATTCCACCCGACGCGCTGGGGGCAGAGCGTCGGGTTTTTGAAGAATTACCAGGATTTGCCTGGCGAGATCAGATGATCCCGCCATTGGCGCGAAGCACCTGACCATTGATCCAGCCACCATCTGGACCTGCAAGGAACGCAACCGCGGCGGCGACGTCCTCGGGCTGGCCAAGCCGCTCCAGCGGCGCGAGCTTGGCGAGATGATCGACCAGCTCCTTCGACTTGCCATCCAAAAAGAGCTTCGTTGCGGTCGGTCCGGGCGCCACCGCATTCACGGTGATGTTGCGGCCGCGCAGCTCCTTGGCCAGCACATGCGTGAGGGCTTCGACCGCCGCCTTGGTGGCGGCATAGACGCCGTAGGTCGGCGACAGGATGCCGGCCTGGCTCGACGACAGATTGACGATGCGACCGCCATTGCGCAGCCGCCGCGCCGCCTCGCGCAGCGTGTTGAAGGTGCCCTTCAGGTTGATCGCGATCTGGCTGTCGAACGCAGCATCCTCGGCATCCGCAATCGCGGCGAGACGCATGACACCGGCATTGTTGACGAGCACGTCGACGCCGCCGAACACGGACTCAGCCGCATTGAACATACGTGCGACAGCAGTTGCGTCGCTGACGTCAGCCTGCGACGTGATAGCCTGGCTGCCCGCTTGCGTAATCCTGTCGGCAAGCGCCTCCGCTTCGGCGGCGCTCCCGGCATAGTTGACGACGACGGCAAAGCCGTCGGCGGCGAGCCGTTCGGCGATCGCGGCGCCAATGCCGCGTGAGCCCCCGGTGACAATGGCGACCTTCTTGTCTGGGTTGGACATGTGCGTTCTCCGTGGTTCGGGTCCGCTGCTTGCGGCTGACACCGGAGGATTTGCCCCATTTCCCGCGAGAGATAATCAGCCTCCGGCCGGCATCATTGTTCAGTTCCGCCGAACAATCCGCCTGAGGCGCCAAGATCGAGTCGGCGCGTGATCCCGATGGCCTCCAGGAACGCCTCGTCATGGCTGACGACGAGCAACGCGCCGTCATAAGCCCGCAAGCCTGCTTCGACGGCCGCGATGGACTCGAGGTCCAGATGATTGGTCGGCTCGTCCAGGATCAGCAGCGTCGGCGGCGTCGACCCACCCAGCACGCAGGCGAGGCCCGCGCGAAACAGCTGGCCGCCGCTCAGGCTGCCGGCGATCTGCAAGGCCGCATCGGCGCGAAACATGAAGCGTGCCAACGCGGCATGGCATTCATTCGCGCCCGCCCTCGGATTGAGACGCCCAAAATTGTCGAGGATCGGGATCGCGGGATCGAGCAGGCTGACCTTCTGGTCGAACAGAGCGAAGTCCGGCCTGACTCGTACGGTACCCGAGACAGGGCGCAGCTCGCCGGCGACCAGCTTCAGCAGCGTCGTCTTGCCGGAGCCGTTGGGTCCGACGATCGCGACGCGCTCCGGCCCGACGACGGTGAGCGATAGATCGCGCAGGACCGGCCGCTCCGGCAAATAGCCGGCACTGACGCGATCGAGCCAAATCACTTCCCTGCCCGCTGGCAAGCGGGTCGAAGGCAGCTTTACGGAGAGCGGCTGGAGAACTTCGATGCGCCGGCGCGCGGTGTCGACCGCATCGACCGCTTCCGCGCGGCGCCGCTCAGCGATCTGCGTCGTCTTGCCGCCGCTGTCCTCGCTACGATCCTTACGCGCTCCGGCCAAAATCCGCGGCATGTCACCCTTGGCGCGCTTCGCTCTTCCACCGCTGTCCTTGCGCGCCTTGCGTTCGGCCGCCTCCTGCGCCTTGCCGTCGATTTCGGACAGGTGCTTCTCGGCATGTGCGAGGTCGTGCCTGACGGCGGCGACTTCGACAGCCTTTTGTTCACGATAGCTGCTCCAGTTACCGCCATAGCGCGTCGCGCCGAGCGAGGTCAGCTCGACGATGGCGTCCATGGTCTCGAGCAGTGCCCGGTCATGGCTGACGACGATCGCGCCGCCGCGCCAGCCAGCCAGCAGATCGATCACGGCCTGGCGCCCGTCGCGATCAAGGTTGTTGGTGGGCTCGTCGAGCAACAGGAAGTCCGGCTCGGCGAACAGCAACGCGGCGAGACGGACACGCGTGACCTGCCCGCCGGACAAACGGTCCAAATCCAAATCAGGCGCGATATCGAACCCGACACGCGCAAGGGCGGACGCCAGCCGCGTCTCGAGGGTCCAGTCGACCTCGGCGACCTCCTCGGCGGAGGCATCGCCGCGTTCCGCCCGGCGAAGCAGATTCAGGGCATCGCGCGCGTCAAAGAGGTCAACGACCCTCGCGCCGGCGCGAAGCTGGGCATCCTGGCGCAGGAGCCCGACGGTGCCGTTGACGACAACGCGCCCCGACTGCGGAACGTGCCTGCCCGTGATCGCAGTGAGCAGAGTCGTCTTGCCGACGCCGTTGCGGCCGACGAGGCCGGCGCGTTCCGCGCCGAAAGTCAGATCGATGTTGGAGAGAAGCGAGCGGCCGTCAGGTGTGGACAGCGACAGGCGCGACAGGATGATGGAAGCAGGCATGGAATTCCCCGTGAGCAATGCGGATGGGCGTTGCGGTCGGGGTCAGATCCATGGCTGCGAATATCCTTGATGAGATGCCTCTAACTAGTCCCATCCGGGCGGGAGATCAAGTCGAGGCATAAGCGCGCGACGCGCTGACGTCGTGGTCGGCCTATCACAACTAACCCTTGAGCGCGGTGACGACCACCTCGATCAGCGCGCTGCCGCCGAGATCGGCGACGCCGACGGTGGCACGGGTCGGCAGATTATCGCCGAAGAACTCGGTCCAGGCCGCATCCATCTCCTTTTTCTTGGAGAGGTCCGTGACGAAGATCGAAGCGCTGACCACGCGCGACTTGTCGGTGCCGGCTTCCTTCAGATAGCCCGCGATCTTGCCGAGAATGTTGCGGGTCTGGTCGCCCATCGAGACCGAGGTATCGTCGGCGATGGTGCCGCCGACGAAGACGAAACCGTTGGCTTCGACGGCGCGATGCATGATGGGCGTGCGGATGCTGCGGGTGATGCTCATGATGTCCTGTTCTTTTTAGAGCGTGGAGGGATGGAAGCGGTCGATGCCGAGATCGCTGACACGGGTCTGAGTGCCGCCATTGACGATCAGCTCCGCCATCACGGCGCCGGCGCCGGGGCCGAGCTGAAAGCCGTGCAGCGAGAAGCCGAACTGGTGATAGAGCCCCTTGTGGCGACTGCTCGGGCCGAACACGGGGATATCGTCTTTCATCTTGGCCTCGATGCCGGCCCAGGCGCGCACGATGGTGGCGCTGCGCATCACCGGGAACAGCTCGAACACGGTGCGCGCACTGGTCGCGAGACTTTTCCAGTCCAGCACTGTCTCGTTGCGGTCCTGGTAGGGCGTAGCCAGATGGCCGCCGCCGATCAGCACGGTGCCGTTGGTGAATTGCTTGAACGAGAGTTTTCGCCCGCGCAGAATCACGACGGGATCGATGAAGTGCGGCACGCGCGAGGTGATCATCAGCATCGGCGCCACGGTCTCGACCGGCACCGGCTCGCCGAGATCGGCGGCGATCTTGCCGGCCCAGGCACCGGCGGCGTTGACCAGTACTGGCGCGGCAAAGGTTTCAGGGCCGACATCGACATGCCAGAGACCGTCGCGATGGCGGATATTGCTGGCGGCGACGCCCTCTCGCACGGTGGCGCCCAGTTGCTCGGCCTTGCGCCGGAACGCCGTCGTCGCCTGTGCCGGATTGGCCGCGCCATCACGGCGTGAGACCACGCCACCGGGACAAGTCTCGGCCACCGCCGGCACGAGGCGTCGCAGTTCAGCCGCGTCGATCAGCTCTTCATGGGTGAAGCCGAGCGCATTGAGCTCGGCGACGCGCGCGCGGCAGATCGCGAGCTCTTCGTCGTTCTCCGCGACCAGCACTTGGCCATGGCTCTCGAAGCTGCAGTCATCATCGAGGAGATCGGAGATCTTCTCCCAGATTCCCATCGAGCGGATCGAGAGCGGGATTTCGGGAATGTGCCGCGCAAGCTGGCGGACACCGCCGGCATTGACGCCCGAAGCGTGGCGGCCGGCATAGTCTTTCTCGATCAGCACCGGCTTGAGGCCGGCGAGGCACAGATGCAGCGCCGTCGAGCATCCGTGGATGCCGCCGCCGACGACGATCGCATCCACATTTCCAGTCATCCGCGCACCACGGCCTTGACGTCTTCTTCCGTTTTCGGAACGGCGGCGAGCTCGGCCAGCGTGATCGGCTTCACCGGCGCGCGCAGCCGGTAATAGCCGATCTCCTGCGGGGTCTTGCCGCGCGCCTGCGCCATCAGCTCGGTGACGGTGAGGCCGCAGAGCCGGCCCTGGCACGGGCCCATGCCGGTGCGGCGATAGGCCTTGAGCTGGTTCGGCCCCGTGGCGCCGATCGCGACGGAATCGAGAACGTCCTTCGCGGTGACCTCCTCGCAACGGCAGACGATGGTGTCATCAGAGGGAATGCGGAACTGCGGCGACGGACGGAACAGCGTGTCGAGGAAAACGCGGCCGCGCTCGGCCTTGGCGAGATCGGCACGGAGCGTCGCCATTGGCGTGAGCTTCGCGGCAGCAGCGGGCGCCAGTGCCTCCACAGCCGCGCGCGCCGCGATGCGGCCACGCACTACGGCGGCATTCGCGCCGCCGATGCCGGCACCGTCGCCGGCGATCGCGATACCGGCGACCGACGAATTGCCGCTCGCGTCCAGCACCGGCGACCAGCACAGCTGCAAATCGTCCCAGCGATGCTCAATGTCTGCGGACATCGCCAGATTGACATTGGGCACCACACCCTGATGCAGCAGCAACAGATCGGCCGGAATGGTCTCGCGCTTGCCACCGGCGACATAGCTCACGCTCGTAAGCTGACTATCACCAGCTGCCGCAAGCTCAGTGACGCCGGAGACGACCTGCACCTTCGCTTTCACCTCGCGCATCATCGCGAGGCCTTTCGCGAAATAAGGCGAAGTCAGGAACGCGAAGGCGTGCGGCAGCGCGGCGAAATAATTGCCGCGCTCGGTGGTGTCGAGGATGCGATCGATGCGGCCGCCGAGACGCAAAATCTGTGCGGCGAGCAGCCAGAGCAGCGGCCCCTGCCCTGCAATCACGGTGCGACCATCGGGCACAAGCGCCGATGACTTCAGCATCGTCTGCGCTGCGCCCGCGGTCATGACGCCCGGCAATGTCCAGCCCGGAATCGGAAACGGCCGCTCCAGCGCGCCGGTCGCGAGGATCACGCGCTTCGCTCTGACGAAGGCCGACGCGCCGCCGATTGAGACCGCGATATCGAGATTGCGGTCGAGGCTCCAGACAGTGGCACGATGGATGACCTCGGCGCTGCTCGCGCGCAGCGCCTGCACGAGCTCTGTGCCGATCCAATAGTCGGCGCCGAGCTGGCTACGCTCGGTCACCGGCGTCGAAGATATGGCGCGAAAGACCTGACCGCCGGGACCAACGTTCTCGTCGAGCAGCAACGTCGTGAGACCCGCTTCAGCCGATGCCGCAGCCGCCGCGAGGCCCGCGGGTCCGGCGCCGATCACCACGACGTCGTAATCTTCCCGCTTGGGAGCCATAGTCATCTTCCGATCTCCCGCTTGCCCTTCTGGATCTCGACTTGCATGCCCTCGGCCACGGGCACAAGGCAGCCCTGACGATTGCCGATACCGTCGATGGTGACGAGGCAATCGAAACAGACGCCCATCATGCAATAGGGCAGACGCGGTGCGCCGCTCACCGCGGTGGAGCGACGAGCGTCCTGGCCGGATGCGAGCAGAGCGGCAGAAACGGTGTCGCCCTGGCGCGCCGCGACGGCCACGCCGTCGACGAAAATCTGCACCTGAGGGCGCTTGTCCTGTTCGGATCGTCTAAACATGGATGCCTCTTGGCTCCTTGATATCTCTAATAGCCGCTGTTGTTCGCTGCGCCCGCACCGCCGAAACGACTGGCGGAGAACGCGCCGACCAGCTCCCGCTCGAGCGCGCCCTGCGCCACCATGCGCGCGATTTCGAAGGCGTGGTTGGAGGCAAGCGTCACGCCGGAATGGCAGCACGCGACGAAGGCGCCGGGATGTGTCTCCGACTGATCGTAGATCGGGAAACCGTCCTGCGGCATCACGCGGATGCCGGCCCAGCTTCTGACCACGTTCAGCCGCGACAGATGCGGAAACATGCGTTGCGCGCGATCCGTCATGACGGCGCTGATCGAATGTTTCAGCGCGCGATCATCCAGCTCGTCCTCCTTGCTGTCTCCGATCATCACGGTGCCCTCGTCGGTCTGGCGGATCGTGGTCAGCGGATGCGGCAGGAACGGCATGGTGCGCTCAGTGACCACGATCTGGCCACGGGTCGGGCCCATCGGCGCGTAGAGGCCGACCATGGGCGCCAGCGTCTGGTTGGCATTGCCGGCCGCAAGCACGATCTTGGCGGCACGCAGCTCGCCCTGCGGCGTGGTCAGCCGGAATTCGCCGCCGCTCTTGCTGATCGCGGAAACCGGCCGCTCCGGAAAATAATCAATGCCAAATTCCTTAAAGCCGGTGTGGAACGCCCGGAACGTTCGCAGCGAGTTGACGTGGCCATCGAGCGGACAAAAGCTGCCGCCGGAAACCTCCGGTCCGATGAGCGGCAGCGACTTCCTCACCTCGGAGGCCGAAAGCATCTTCATCTTGTAGTCGGCCGCACCCGTCTGGTTGTGCATTCGCTTGACCAGCTCGGTGCGCTGGCCGAATTCATCTTCACCAAGGGTGAGATGGAAACCGCCGTTCTGCTGAAGGGAAACGTCGAGGCCGGTCTGTTGCTTCAGCTCCGAGGCAAGCCGACCCCATGCCTGCGACGCCTGCACGGTCCAGACTGTGTAGGCGGGCATGCCCAGGCCTTTGCTCTGAACCCAAACCAGCGCAAAGTTTGCCCGCGAGGCGCGCTTGGTGATGTCGCCCTCGTCGAGCACGGCGACGCTCTCGCCAAGTCGGCCGAGGCCCCAGGCAATCGCAGAGCCAAGCAACCCGCCGCCAACGACGGCGACGTCATAATCTTTGGGCATGAGTTCTCCTATCGTCCCGCATCGCCCTTGCCGGCGAGCACGCGGTCGAGCCCGTAGAAACGGTCGAGCAGAATGAGGGCGGTCATGGTCACAGCGATCACGCAGGCCGAGACCGACGTCACCAGCGGATCGATGTTGTCCTGGATATAAAGGAACATGCGCACGGGCAATGTCTCGGTGCCGGGCGCCGCGAGAAAGACGGTCATGGTGAGATCGTCGAAGGACTGGATGAAGGCGAGCGCCCAGCCGCTGATGACGCCAGGCAAGATCAGCGGCAAGGTCACGCGGCGAAACAGCGTCCAGCCGCCGGCACCGAGCGAGACCGCCGCCATCTCGACCGTGCGGTCCATGCCGGTCGCGGCCGCCAGCGTCAGCCGCAGCGCGAACGGAAACACGATGATGACATGCGCGATGATCAGCGCCGTAAAACTGCCGCCGAGCCCCGCCGAGGTGAAGAAACGCAGGAAGGCGATGCCGAGCACGACATGGGGGATCATCAACGGCGACAGGAACAGCGCAGCCAGCGCGTCGCGGCCGCGGAAACGATAGCGCGCGATCGCCAGCGCCGCCGGCACCGCGAACAGCAGCGCCACGAACGACGACAGCGTGCCGAGGCCAAGACTGATCCAGAATGCATGGATGAATTCGGGATAGTCCGCAATCGCCCTGAACCAACGCAGCGAGAAGCCGTTGGTCGGCAGCGACAGGAAACCTTCAGGCGTGAAGGCGACGAGGCAGACCACCAGGATCGGTGCCACCATCACGGTGACGAAGATGGTGTGGAAGATCAGCGCCAGCGGGCCATTCCGTCTCATCGGAACACCTCCGCGTAACGGCGTTCGATCAGCGCGTTGCTGCCGACGACGATCAGCACGAGCGCGACCAGCAGCAGCGTTGCGACCGCAGCCCCGAGCGGCCAGTTCAGCGTATTGAGGAATTCGTCATAGGCGAGCGTCGCCGCGACCTTGAGCCTGCGGCCGCCGATGATCGCCGGCGTCGCAAAGGCACTGGCCGAGAGCGAGAACACGATGATCGCGCCCGACAGCACACCCGGCATGATCTGCGGCATGATGATGCGGCGGATGATGGTCACGGGGCCCGCGCCGAGCGACATCGCCGCGCTCTCGATCTGCGGATCGAGGCGCTGCAGCGCCGCCCACACCGACAGCACCATGAACGGCATCATCACATGCGCGAGCGCGACGACCATGCCGGTTTCCGTGAACATGAAGGGAATGGGCGAGCGGATCGCACCGAGCGACATCAGCAGCTTGTTGACGAGGCCATTATTGCCACCGAACAGCAGCGCCCAGCCGAGCGTGCGCGCCACCACGGAGATCAGCAGCGGGCCGAGGATAACCAGCAGGAAGAGGCTCTTCCAGCGGCCGCTCATGCGATTGAGGATGTAAGCTTCGGGCGCCCCCAACAGGGCGGTCAGGAGTGTGGTCAGAATCGCGATCCGAAACGTCCGCCAGAACATTTCGGCGTAATAGGGATCGGTCGCGATCTCCTTCCAGTTCTTGAGGATGAAGACCGGTTCGATGCCCTTGTATTGGCCCCAGTCGTGGAACGACAACATCACGGTCATCGCAAGCGGAATCAGCAGCACGCCGACGAACAGCATCAAGGCGGGCGCCGTCAGCACCCATGGCGCGCGCGCACTGCGCTCGTGGGCGGCCGCGCTCATGCGCTGGCCCTCGCGCGCACACTCATGTCCTCGGGCCGCCAGGTCAGGCGCACAGCCTCGCCTTCGGCCGGCTGGGGCTTGCCGTCATTCTGGCGGATCACGATCGCCGGGCCGCATTCGCTGTCGCACTGGAACAGCCAGTGATTGCCCTGGAAGATGCGTGTGACGATTTTTGCGCTGAGGCCGGCATCGCCAAAGCCGATTCTCTCTGGGCGAATGCTGACAGTGACAGGACCGCTGAGCCCAGCCGGCGCCGGCGCGCTCCAGGAGCCCGCCACCAGCCGCGCCGGTGTTGCGGTTCTGTCGATCGTACCAGCAAAGTCGTTGGTCTTGCCCAAAAACTGCGAGACGAAGGCCGAGGCCGGCTTCTCGTAAGTGTCCTGTGGTGTGCCGATCTGCTCGATGCGGCCCTGGCTCATCACCACGATACGGTCGGACAGCGACATCGCCTCGTTCTGGTCGTGGGTGACCAGGATCGTTGTGGTGCCGATGGTGCGCTGAATCTGGCGCAGCTCGATCTGCATCTCCTCGCGCAGCTTTGCATCGAGATTGGACAGTGGTTCGTCGAGCAGCAGCACGCTCGGCTTGATCACGAGCGCACGCGCCAGCGCCACGCGCTGCTGTTGGCCGCCGGACATGCGGCGGGGATGGCGGTCCTCGTAACCGGCGAGGCCCACCATCGCGAGCGCGGCACGGACGCGTTCGGCTCTCTCAGCACGCGATACGTCGCGCATCTCGAGGCCGAATGCGACGTTCTCCGCCGCGGTCATATGCGGAAACAGCGCGTAGCTCTGGAACACGATGCCGAGTCCACGTTTTGCCGGATGGATCGCGGTCAAATCCTTGTCCTCCAGGCGGATCGCGCCGCGCGTGGGATCGAGGAAGCCCGCGATCATCTGCAAGGTCGTGGTCTTGCCGCAGCCGGACGGGCCGAGGAAGGAGATGAACTCTCCCTTGCCCACCGCGAGACTGAAGTCATCGACGACAGTCAGCGGGCCGAACTGCTTGGCGACCCGATCAAGCTCGAGATAGACCATACGCTGTCTCCGCTCCGGACGATCAGGTCAGCGCTCGACCTCGCGATTCCAGCGCTTGGTCCACTCTTCGCGCTTCTCGTTGATGGTGGTCCAGTCCGGATTATAGAGCTTGGCCGCCCGATCGCCGATGGGGGCCATCTTGCCGAGCTCGGGCGGCACCTTCAGCGATTTCAGTACCGGGCCGTAGCCGTAGTCCTTCAGCATCACGAGCTGGATCTTTGGATCGAGCAGCATCTTCACGAAGCTCGATGCCAGCGGCGAGGCGTTCGGCTTGGCAATCGGACACGCCGTCGTCAGCAGCGTTGCCGCGCCTTCCTTCGGGTAGACGAAGTCGACGGGGAAGCCGGTGTTGGCAAAACTCTGCACGCGGCCCGTGCCCCACACCGCGATTACGGCCTGGCCGGACTGGAACAGCTCGGTCATCTTGCCCGGAGACGGCTCATAGGCGAGAACGTTCGGATTGATCTGCTCCTTGAAGATCTTGAAGCCGGACTCGACATTGCTCTCACCGCCACCGTTCATCTTCGACAGCATCACGAGCGCTTCGAGACCATAGGTGTTGTTGATCGGCGGGATCACGAGTTGCTTGGCGTATTTCGTGTCCTTCAGATCGTTCCACGAGGTCGGCGGCGCCCAACCCTTCTCGGCAAACACCTTGGTGTTGTACATCAGGCCTGTCGCGACGATGCCGATCGCCACGGCGCGATCGTCCTTGAAGCGCGCGGTGTCGTAGAGATCGGCAGCCGGCAGGCCGTCGAGCTTGCCGCAGAAGCCGAGCTGGATCGCCTGGTACATCGGGCCGTCGTCGACGATGGCGACGTCGATCTGCTGGTTACCCTTCTGCGCCTGGAGTTTTGCCAGCGTGTCGGTGGAATTGCCGGCGACGTACTCGACCTTGACGTTATTCTCTTTCTCGAAGGTCGGGATCACCTCGTCGCGGATGGTCTTCTCGAACGAGCCGCCGTAGCCGGCGACGTAGAGCGTCTTTTGCTGGGCCGAAGCTGGAGCGGCGACGAGCGCCGCGATGCTGACCGCGGTCAGAAGGCTGAGAGTCTTCATGTGGTCCGATCTCCATACCGGAATGAGGTGACGTGCCGACAAGTCTCGCTAGCCAAAGCACCTTCCGCATTTCCTTCCGCGCCGCCCGTCCGATCAGGGCTCCGGTCCCTGTTCAGCGGATTTTGGCGCGATTTAGAGGTTTGAACGCCTCCAAGGTGCCGAAAAAGCGGGCCGTCTCCAGCTCTGATGAAAAAGATCGCAAACCCCGCCTTCCATCGTCCAATGAATAATGGCACCCTCTGCATGCCAGAATGTTATGAATGGTATCTTGGATGGCCCGGATCAATTCGCGGCAGATAGAAGCGTTTCGCGCGACGATGCTCACCGGCAGCGTGACCGAGGCGGCGGCGCTGATGACGGTCACGCAACCGGCGGTCAGCCGGTTGCTGCGCGATCTCCAGGCGCTGCTGAAAATGGAGCTGTTCGAGCGGCGCGGCACCGGCCTGGTGCCGACCGCGGCAGCGATGGCGCTCTATACCGAGGTCGAGCGGTCCTTCGTCGGCCTCGAACGCATCACCGCCGCAGCCGAGGAAATCCGCGGCCGCCGCACCGGCTCGCTGCGGATCGCGGCACTGCCGGCGCTGTCGAACGGCTTTCTGCCGCGGCTGACAGGTCGCTTCCTGAAGGAGCGGCCGAACCTCAACCTGGCCTTCTTCGGCGTGATCTCGCCGATCGTGGTCGATTGGGTGCTGAACAACCAGTGCGACATCGGCTTTGCCGAGGTGCCGATCGCGCATTCCGGCCTGCCCAGCCAGAAGCTGCCGGCGCCCGCACGTGTCGCGGTGCTGCCGACCGGTCATCGCCTCGCAGAAAAGCAAGTGCTGGAGCCACGCGACTTCGAGGGCGAGACTTTCATCTCGCTGTCATCAGGGTCGTCGAGCCGACATCTCGTCGACCAGGTCTTCCATCGCCACGACGTCCGACGCGTGCTGCGCGTGGAGACCGCATTGTCGGAGATCATGTGCGGCCTGGTGTCATCAGGACTCGGCGTCGCGATCTGCGATCCCTTCACCGCACAGGAATTCTCCACCCGCGGCGTCGTCGTGCGCCGTTTCCTGCCCCGTATCGACTTCGAGTTCTCCGCGGTGTTTCCCGCGCAGCGCAGCCCCTCTCCGGTGGCGCTCGATCTGGTCGAGACTGTGCGAAAATCGCTTGCTGAATTCGACGATCAATCCGCGTCCGGATGATCGAACGCTTGCATGGATAAGGCCGATCTCTTAGGTGAGGACAATGGCACGCATCACAATCATCGAGACAGGGCAGGTCCCGCCAAAATATCGCGAGCAGCATGGCTCGTTTCCGGACATGTTCGAGCGCATGGTCCGCGCCGAGGATCCGGACGCCACGGTCGATGTCGTCAGCATTCCGAATGGCGACGCGCTGCCCGATCCGGGCAAGCTCGAGGCCGTGCTGATCACCGGTGCTGCCGCCGGCGTCTATGACGGGCTCGACTGGATCGCGCCGCTGGAAGATTTCGTGCGCTCAGCGTACGCCAACAAGACGCCGATGGTCGGCGTGTGCTTCGGCCATCAGCTGATCGCGCAGGCGCTCGGCGGCACCGTGCGCAAGTCCGAGAAGGGCTGGGGCATCGGCCGGCACGTCTATCAGGTGCTACCGGAGAACGGCGTCGTCGACGGCACCGAGATCGCGATCGCCTGCTCGCATCAGGACCAGGTGATCGAGCCGCCTGATGATGCGCTGACGATCCTCTCGTCGGACTTCACGCCGCATGCCGGCCTGCTCTACGCCAATGGCGCGACACTGACGGTGCAACCGCATCCGGAATTCGACGTGGAGTTCGCGCAAGTCTGCTGCGAACTGCGCAACGGCAAGGCACCGGATGACGTCGTCGCCACGGCGAGGCAGTCCCTGGCGGAGCCGATGGACCGCGCAAAGCTGGGCGGGGCGATTACGAGGTTTCTGGCGAGGCGTACGGCGCTCTAAGCCGCGGGGCTCCTCTTCCCTTGCGGGAGAAGGTAGAAACAGCGCCGTTCGCCGAAATGATCAGAACGGATCCGTCCCCAGCCCTTGCACATCCGCTGGCCTCGGCCCCGGCGCGGCCCAATGAAACCGGCGGTCCTTCTCCGCAATCGCGATGTCATTGATCGAGGCCTCGCGACGCCGCATCAGGCCGTGCTCGTCGAACTCCCACTGCTCGTTGCCGTAGGAGCGATACCATTGGCCGCCGGCATCGTGCCATTCGTACTGGAAGCGCACCGCGATGCGGTTCTGGTCGAAGGCCCAGAGGTCCTTGATCAGGCGATACTCCTGCTCCTTCTCCCATTTGCGGGTGAGGAACGCGACGATCGCCTCGCGGCCTTGGAAGACTTCGGATCGGTTACGCCAGCGGCTGTCCTCGGTATAGGCGAGCGAAACCCGCACCGGATCGCGCGAATTCCAGGCATCCTCGGCCATGCGCGCCTTCTGCGCGGCGGTCTCTCGGGTGAAGGGCGGAAGCGGCGGGCGCGACATGGGAGCCTCATCGATGTGCGGGACCGCAATCTATCTCTGCAGGCGATGGAGTCGAGAGGCGATCTCCTATCGGGCGATCACGAAATCAGATCGGCTTTCATCAGCGTGCGGATCGATTTGGGGATCGGCTGCGCGCGGCCGCCGCTGATGAAGGCGACGCGGACCTCGGCTTTCACCAGCGCGTCCTCGCCGCGCCGCACCTCCTGCGCCAGCATGATCGATGCGCCCTTCACAGCGACCGGCCAGGTCACGACGTCGAGCACGTCGTCCATCCGCGCCGGCTTGAGAAAATCCAGATGCATCGAGCGCACCACGAAGGCAAAACCGGAGCCTTCCGTCTCGGGCTGCTCGAACAGCGCCTGCTGCTCGGCGCCCATCAGCCGCAGATGATTGGTGCGCCCACGCTCCATGTAGCGCAGATAATTGGCGTGATAGACGATGCCGGAGAAATCCGTGTCCTCGTAATAGACGCGGACCTGCATGTGGTGGCGGCCGTCGCGGATCTCGCCGTCGAGATGAGCTGTCACGTCGCGAGCCTCTTTGCTTGTCGCTACCGGCCCGTTTTGCGCAAAAACGGCCGGCAGCGCAAGCGCGGCTACGACACGATTATCGCCGGCACCCGCCCGAGCGTCACCTCGACGATTTCAGGCGGCACCCCGACGCGGACAGGAAATATGCTGCAACCGAGACCGCCGGAAACGATGACGTCGCAGTTCAACCGAAAGTGCCCATAGGCGAGCTGCGCGGCATATTGCTTCGGGAGCGCCGGCGACCAGCCGAACAGACGAACCTGGCCGCCATGGGTATGACCGGAGAGCTGTAGTGCGACGCGCCCGGGCACGCGCCAGGCGATGTTGGGCTCATGCGCGAGCAGGATCACCGGCGCATCATCGGTGACCTTTGCGAGCGTCGCGGTGAGATCGTCGGCACCGAAGCGACGCGCGCGGCCGTAGCGTTGCGCCGGCGCATAAGCGAGCTGATCGCCGAGACCGGCGAGCCAGAACGAGCGACCGTCCTTGGCGAGGCGCACGGCATCGTTGTCGTAAACAGGAATGCCGGCAGCCTGAAGCGCGCGATGGGCAACAGGCGTCCCCTGCCCCGCTCGCTGCACCGTCTTGTCGTCCCAATAATCGTGATTGCCCATGACCGCATGAACACCGAGCGGGGCCCTGAGGCCCGTCAACACCCTGGCCCATTCATCGGACGGAATGAACCGCGTCACATAATGGTGGCCGGCGACGTAGTCGCCGAGCAGCACGATGAGATCGGGCTTGAGCGCGTTGGTCTGGTCGACGATGGCCTCGATCCGCTCCAGCGACATCCAGGGATCGCAGGCATGGATGTCGGCGATCACGGCGATCTTCAGCGGCACGTCCACAGGCCATTGTCGCGGGGTCGGACGATAGCGGGTGATGCGCGGCCGCAGTTCCGGCTCGACGCCGACGCCATAGGCGGCCGTCGAGATGCCGAGCGCGGAAAGACCGCCGACGGAACGGATGAGATGACGCCGAGTGATCATGGAAGCCTGCTTCAGATACGCTTCCGTGATGCGGTCCGATTGGAGCGGAATTGGGGTGCGCTTGTGCAGATCATCAGCACAGGGATTACCGAAAGTTCATGACAGCTAGAGCAAATAGCGACCTGGGCAGGTCACTCGTCGCTGTCATCAGTGCCGAACAGGCCGAACTGCGCCGCGGCATCGCGCGAGGGTTCGGCGATGCCGAGGTGGCGGAAAGCGTGGGAGGTGAGCAGGCGACCGCGCGGAGTGCGCTGGAGATAGCCGCACTGGATCAGATAGGGCTCGATGATGTCCTCGATCGCATCGCGCGGCTCGGACAACGCGGCCGCCATCGTCTCGACGCCGACAGGGCCGCCACCGTAGTTCATCGCGATGGTCGTAAGGTAGCGGCGGTCCATAGCGTCAAGGCCGGCGGCGTCGACCTCGAGCGCACTCAGCGCATGATCGGCAATCTTGCGATCGATCGAGGCTGCATCAGCCGCTGACGCGAAATCGCGGACGCGGCGCAACAGACGGCCGGCGATGCGTGGCGTGCCACGGGCGCGGCGAGCGATCTCGTTGGCACCATCCGCACTCATGCCGACATTGAGCACGCGCGCGCCGCGGGTGACGATGCTCTCCAGCTCCTCGATCGTATAGAAATTGAGGCGAACCGGAATGCCGAAGCGATCGCGCAAGGGATTGGTGAGCAGTCCGGCGCGTGTGGTGGCGCCGACGAGAGTGAATTTCGACAGCTCGATCTTGACCGAGCGCGCCGCCGGCCCCTCGCCGATGATGAGGTCGAGCTGGAAGTCCTCCATCGCGGGATAGAGCACCTCTTCCACCGCCGGGTTGAGACGATGGATTTCGTCAATGAAGAGCACATCGCGCTCTTCGAGATTGGTGAGCAACGCAGCGAGATCACCGGCCTTGGCGATCACCGGCCCCGAGGTGGCGCGAAAGCCGACGCCGAGCTCTTTCGCAACGATCTGCGCCAGCGTGGTTTTGCCGAGACCGGGGGGACCGACGAACAGCACGTGATCCAGCGCCTCGCCGCGCTTGCGCGCCGCCTCAATGAAGATCGAGAGGTTCTTGCGCGCCTGCTGCTGGCCGACGAAGTCGGACAGCGATTGCGGACGCAGCGCGGTGTCGCCGACATCGTCGCTGCGGCGCTCGGGCGAGACCATGCGATTGGCCTTGGGATCGCTCACTTCGAGAGTTCCTTCAAGCCGAGACGAATGAGTTGCGCCGTTTCGGCATTCTCACCGGCGCTGCGCGAGGCGGATGCGATCGCCGCAGCCGCTTGGGGCTGACCATAGCCGAGATTGACCAGCGCGGAGATCGCATCCGCGACCGGTCTTGGCGCGCGCTGATCGTCGACGGCGCCGGCGAGATGCACGACGGCCGGATCGACATTGGCGAAGGCCGGCGCCTTGTCCTTCAACTCGGTGACGATGCGCTCGGCGACCTTCGGCCCGACGCCGGGCGTGCGCGCCACCGCAGCCTTGTCACGCAGGGCGATTGCGTTCGCGAGATCGGCCGGCGCCAGCGTGCCGAGCACGGCGAGCGCGACCTTGGCACCGACGCCCTGCACGGTCTGGAGCAGGCGAAACCATTCGCGCTCCTGGTCGGTGCGGAAGCCGAACAGCTTGATCTGGTCCTCGCGGACATAAGTCTCGATCGACAGCACGGCGGCTTCACCCGGCGCGGGCAGATGCTGCAACGTCCGCGCCGAGCAATGCACCTGGTAGCCGACGCCGCCGACGTCAAGGAGGACAAAATCCTCGCCGTAGGAATCGATCAAACCCTTGAGCTTGCCGATCATAGTCCCGCCACCTTCAGCCGAAGCGCCGTACTCTGGCGATGATGGGCGTGAGTGATGGCAATGGCGAGTGCGTCGGCAGCGTCCGCTGACGGCGGCTCGGCCTTGGGCAGCAAGATCTTCAGCATCATTGCAATCTGCTGCTTGTCGGCATGGCCCGCGCCGACGACCGTCTTCTTCACTTGGTTCGGCGCGTATTCGGCGACAGAGATACCGAACATCGCGGGCGACAGCATGGCGACGCCACGGGCCTGTCCGAGTTTCAGCGTCGCGACGCCGTCCTTGTTCACAAAGGTCTGCTCGACCGCGGCTTCCACCGGCTGGTGATTGGAGAGAATGGCCGCGAGGCCCTCATGGATCGCCAGCAGCCGGCTCGCCAGCGGCAGATCGTCCGGCGGTTCCACCGAACCGCAGGCGATGTAGATCAGCCGGTTGCCATCGGCCTCGATCACGCCCCAGCCGGTGCGGCGCAGGCCGGGGTCGATGCCGATGATGCGAACGGGTTGGCGAATCGGGAGCGCGGTCATGGGCCAGTGATAGCGGTTGGCCCATAATAGCGAAACAGAAACAGAACAGAAGTCCCCGGGGAAAGGCCGTCTCGCGCCTTTACCCGCCGATCTTCGCGATCAGCGCGTCCGACACCTCGAAATTGGCGTAGACGTGCTGGACGTCGTCGTGCTCGTTGAGCAGATCCATCAGCTTCAAGAGCTTCTCGCCGGTCTCGTCGTCGACCGCGACGGTGTTCTGCGGCTTCCAGATCAGCGCGGCCTTGCGCGGCTCGCCGAACTTGGCTTCGAGCGCCTTGGCAACGTCGCGATAGCCTTCGGTCGAGGCGTAGATCTCGTGGCCTCCCTCACCCGACACCACGTCGTCGGCGCCGGCCTCGATCGCGGCATCCAGCACCGAATCGTCATCGGCGACGCTGCGGTCGTATTCGATGACACCGGTGCGGTCGAACATGAACGAGACCGAGCCGGTTTCGCCGAGATTGCCGCCTGACTTGGTGAAGAAGGAGCGGATGTCGGAGGCGGCGCGGTTGCGGTTGTCGGTCAACGCCTCGACGATGACGGCGATGCCGCCGGGGCCATAGCCTTCGTAGCGGATCTCGTCATAGTTCTCGCCGTCATTACCAAGCGCTTTCTTGACCGCGCGCTCGATATTGTCCTTCGGCATGTTTTCCTGGCGCGCCGCGATGATGGCTGCACGCAAGCGCGGGTTCATGTTGGGGTCAGGCGTCCCGAGCTTGGCTGCGACGGTGATTTCACGTGCCAGCTTGCCGAAAAGCTTCGACTTCTGGGCATCCTGCCGCCCCTTGCGGTGCATGATGTTCTTGAATTGGGAATGTCCGGCCATGCGTGATCTTCTCTAGGGAATCGTGCGCCAAAGGTGAGCGTGGGGAAGCGCGGCCTTATAGGCCGCCCGCCCACCGGAATGAAAGAGCCTCTCATACTTTAAGGTAATAACGTAGTGGCATGTGCCGGAAGTCAGGCATCGTTAACCCTGATTTCATTCCGACCGGCGAAAATAGCGTCCGCCCACCTCCCGACAAGAGTTGACCCAATGGCGTTCGCAATTTCCCGGAAGCGCCGGCCCGAATTGGCCATGCCAGCGGCAGCTCCGCAAACCGCCTTGCCGGCGGCCCATTCGGGGGCAATTCCGGCCGCCGAGGTCGATTCGGCCCGGGAGATCCTGGAACTGCTGGAACTCGAGCTCGGCGCTATGATCAGACAACTCGAGCGCGCCGCCAATTCGGTCGCGGGCGGCGCCGAGGCGACTGCGGCCACGCTCGCGGATATCCGCCAGCGCACCGACGCGCTGACCGGGCGGACCAATGCCGCGCAGTCGAACGCTTCGGGCTTTGCCCATGCCGCCGACAAGTTCACCCAGTCCGCGCAAGGCATCGGCGCGCAGGTCCGCGAGGCCGGCAAGCTCGCCGATGCGGCAAGCGCCGCGGCGCAGGAGGCGCGTGAAAATGTCGACCGCCTGCGCGAATCCTCCGCGGCGATCGGCAACGTCGTCAATCTGATCGCCCAGATCGCGCGGCAGACCACCCTGCTCGCGCTCAACTCCACCATCGAGGCTGCGCGCGCCGGTGCGGCCGGCAAGGGCTTTGCGGTCGTCGCCACCGAGGTAAAGGCCCTCGCAGTGCAGACGCAGGGAGCCACGGAAGAGATTTCCAGGAAGATCGACGCGCTCCAGCGCGATGCCGCGGGCTCCGCGGACGCCGTGCACCGGATCTCTCAGGCGATCGAGGCGATCCGCCCTGTCTTCGACACCGTCAACGGCGCGGTGGCCGAGCAGAACGCGACCACCAATGAGGTCTCCGGCAACGCGAGCAGCGCATCGCAGTTCATCATCTCGGTCGGCGAGAGCGCCGCCGAGATCGACGCGGCGACCAAGGCCGCCGAGACCCATGGCGAGAACGTCGCCAGCGCCGGCAAGGCCGTGACGACCTTCGCACGGAAGCTGAAATCGCGTTGCGCCGTGCTGCTCAAACAGAGCGAACACGATGACCGCCGCAAGACCGAGCGGCTGCCATGCCATCTCAAATTGGAAAGCGCGCGCGGGGTGTTGCCGGTCTACGATATCGCGATGGACGGCGTGCTGATCGGCGGAGCCGAAGCAAACCGGCTCGCGCCGCAAGCCATCATCGACGGCACGCTCGAAGGCGTCGGCGCCTGCCGCCTGCGCGTGATCGAGCAGTCCACGGCCGGCGCACGCACGCAATTCGTCAGCCCAGCTGCCGAGCTGCGCGAAAAGATCGAAGACAAGCTCTGGTCGATCCACGAGGAGAACACGGAGTTCGTCACCCGCGCGATGGAGGCGGGCAACGCGCTGACCCGAATCTTCGAGCAGGCCGTCGCGCGCGGCGAGGTCAAGATGGACCATCTCTTCGACACGGACTACGCCGAGATCGCCGGCAGCAATCCGCAGCAATACCGCACGAAATATCTCGATTGGGCCGACCGCGCGCTGCCGCCGTTCCAGGAGGCCTTCCTCGCCAAGGAACCGCGCATGGCGTTCTGCGCCATGGTCGATCGCAACGGCTTCCTGCCGGTCCACAACAAGGTCTATTCGCATGCGCAGCGACCGGGCGACACCGCCTGGAACACGGCCAACAGCCGCAACCGCCGCATCTTCAACGATCCGGCGGGGTTGGCGGCCGCGCACAATCTGCGGTCGTACCTGATCCAGAGCTATGCGCGCGACATGGGCAACGGCAACACGGTGATGATGCGCGAGATCGATGTTCCGATCCGCGTGCAGGGCCGGCACTGGGGTGGATTTCGCACGGCCTACAAGCTGTAGTGCACGCTCAGGCAAGACGCCGGATGCGAATCATCCTCTAAGGTTGGAATTGGAATGGGAATGCCGCGGTGAGCCGATGGACGGCCCCGAGTTGAGGAAGCCCGTAACATGTCCCTCGCACAACTTGCCGTCATGGACACTGGGTCCAACCGGACGCTCGCCGAACGGCTGATCGACCAGCTCGCCGACCGCATCGGCGGCCTCGGGGTCGAGCTCGCCGACATCGCCGGCAACGTCCAGGAGGTCGCCAATCGCGTCTCCAATCAGTCGGAGCGGTTCCACCACCTCCAGCAGACCGCGGAGACCATGGTCTCCGCCAACCACGACATCGCCAACGCCTCGCAGGCGGTGCAATCGACCACATCGGCCGCGGTCGGCGAGATCGCGCAGTCGCGCAACGCAGTCGATACCGCGGTCAGCCACATCTCCGAGCTCGTCGCGGCGGTGGAGCGGATCGAGGCGCGGCTGGGCGCCGTCGGCTCCGCGCTGGCGCAGGTGGCAAAAGTCTCCGGTTCGATCGAGGCGATCGCCAAGCAGACCAACCTGCTTGCGCTGAACGCAACCATCGAAGCCGCACGGGCCGGCAGTGCCGGACGCGGCTTCGCCGTGGTCGCAAGCGAGGTCAAGAACCTCGCGGAGGCGACCCGGCAGGCCACGCACCAGATCTCCGACACCGTGCGCGATCTCGACGGCCAGATCGAAGGCCTGATCGGCGAGAGCAGCGACGCCTCGCAGCGCGCCAAGACCGCCGGCGAAGGGGCCCAGCAGATCTCCGGCATCATCTCGCGCGTCCAGCAGGGCTTTGCCTCGGTGGAAGCCGAGATCGACAGCGTCACGCGCGCGGCGACCTCCAATCTCGGCCATTGCGACACCGTGATCAGCGAGCTCAACGAACTCGCCAAGGGCGTCGACCTCTCCTCGCGCGATCTCAGGAGCGCCGACCAGCGCGTGACAAAGCTGCTCGACACCTCCGAAGGCCTGATCGCCCTGATCGCCGACAGCGGCGTCGAGACGTCGGATGCGCCGCTGATCCGCGTCGTCGTCGAGACCGCGAAGCGGATCTCGGCCGAGTTCGAGGCCGCAGTCGCGCGCGGCGAGATCACGCTCGACCAGCTCATGGACGAAGACTACCGGGAGATCGCCGGCAGCGATCCGAGGCAGTACAAGACCGCCTATGTCGACTTCACCGACCGCGTGCTGCCCGCCATCCAGGATCCGATCCAGAAATCCGATCCTCGCATCGTGTTCTGCGTCGCCTGGGCCAAGGGCGGCTATCTGCCGACGCACAATCCGAACTATCGGCTGCCGCAGGGCAAGGACCCCGTCTGGAACAACGCCAATTGCCGCAACCGCCGCCTGTTCACCGATCGCGCGGTGAAGAAGGTCGCGGCCAACACAAAGCCGTTCCTGCTCCAGACCTATCGCCGCGACATGGGCGGCGGGCAGTTCGTGCTGATGAAGGATCTGTCCTCGCCTATCGTGGTCCGCGGCAAGCACTGGGGCGCCTTCCGGATGGGTTTTCGGCAGGGCTAGCCGCTGCTCTCAACCAAAACTCGAAAACAACCCCATGCACCGTAGCGTGGGGCATCGATGGTTCGTACCGGCAGGCCACGACGCAGCTTGACGCGTCGGGCAAAACAGGTGCATAATTCTACTATTCCGAAATCGCATGCTCCTCTTCCTTCTCCCCTTGTGGGAGAAGTGGCGCGTAGCGCCGGATGAGGGGTCTGTCTCCGCGGGCTGATCTGCTCACGTATGTGAGAGGGTCGTATGCGGATAGAGACCCCTCACCCCAACGTGCTTGTGTCTGCTGACGTCGCTGCCCTCTCCCACAAGGGGAGAGGGCACAATCATCTCCGACGTGCTCGTCGCCACCGATTTCCCAATCGCACGACTTTCGCCATCGCATGATTTTGCACGTTCGCACGATCGTCTGCGGCGGTTCATGGCGCGCGTGACGAAAATACGCCAGAAAATGACGCTTATCATATCAACTAGCCCAAACCGTCGCGGAAATTCCCGCACAAATTCGTGAACGTCATGGCCTGACGCGCCAACCGCGCAGATATGCATTGCTGCGAATCTGGAAGCTTCATCGTTTCGCATCGCTATGATTATGGTCGCGCGAAAATCTCGCCGGCCCGATCACCGCAAGCGATCGGCGAGCAAGGGGATGCACATGGCAACGACACTCACCATCAACGGCGAAACCAGATCGTTCGACGCGCCACCCGACATGCCGCTGCTGTGGGTGCTGCGCGACATCCTCGGAATGACCGGCACCAAGTTCGGCTGCGGCATCGCGCAATGCGGCGCCTGCACCGTGCACATCGACGGCAAGGCGGTGCGTTCCTGCGTGCTGCCGGTCAGCGCCGTTGCGAACCACGCCATCACCACGATCGAGCATGTCGGCAGCACCCCTGCCGGCGCGAAGGTACAGAAGGCCTGGCTCGACGCCGAAGTGATCCAGTGCGGCTATTGCCAGTCCGGCCAGATCATGTCGGCCGCGGCACTTCTGGCGGCCACCCCCAACCCTGACGATGCCGACATCGATGCCGCGATGGCAGGCAACATCTGCCGCTGCGGCACCTATGTGCGCATCCGCGAGGCCATCAAGCAGGCCGCTTCCGGTCGCCAGTCGTGAGGTCCGCCATGATCACCGACAAGGCTCTTCCCAACGTCTCCCGCCGCGCGCTCCTGACCGGCGGTCTCGCCACCGGCTTCCTGCTCGCCTTCCATCTGCCGCTGCGCGCAGCCGCCAACGAGCCTCCGCAGAAGGATGTGACCGAGGGCAAGTTCGCACCCAACGCCTTCATACGCATCGACGCGACCGGCCGCACCGTGCTGATGATGCCCCAGGTCGAGATGGGCCAGGGCACCTACACGTCGATCTCGGCCGTGCTTGCCGAGGAGCTGGATGCCGACTGGAGCAAGGTCGAGGTGCAGCATGCGCCGCCCAACGACAAGCTCTATGCTAATCCTACTTTCGGCCTCCAGGTCACCGGCAACTCCAACTCGATCCGCGCCTGGTGGATGCCGCTGCGCAAGGCCGGCGCGACCGCGCGCGCGATGCTGGTGCAGGCTGCAAGCAGCCAGTGGGGCGTCGAGCCCGCAAGCTGCACGACATCGAAGGGCGAGGTCGCCCATGCCGCGAGCGGCCGCAAGCTCGGCTATGGCGAGCTGGCGCTCGCCGCGCAGGGCCAGACGCCGCCCAAGGACGTCGCGGTCAAGGATCCCAAGGATTTCGTCCTGATCGGTCAGCCGCTGAAGCGGCTCGACACGCCCGACAAGGTCAACGGCAAGGCGCTCTACGGCATCGACGCGATCCTGCCCGACATGAAGATCGCCGCGATCGCCAATTGCCCTGTGTTCGGCGGCAAGGTCGGCAAGGTCGACGACAGCGCCGCGACGAAGGTCGCCGGCGTGCGCAAGATCGTCGTGCTCGACGACGCCGTCGCCGTGATCGGCGACCATATGTGGGCTGCGAAGAAAGGTCTCGAAGCGCTCAAGATCGAGTGGAACGAGGGCCCCAACGCGAAAATCAGCTCCCGGGACATCTGGCAGAACCTGCGCGACGCCAGCACGAAGGACGGCGCGGTCGCGAAATCCACCGGCGACATCGCCAAGGCGCTCGCAACGGGCGACAAGTTCGAGGCGGCCTACGAGCTGCCGTTCCTGGCGCATGCGTCGATGGAGCCGATCAACGCCACGGTGCGGGTCACGAAGGATTCCTGCGAGATCTGGACCGGCACGCAGATCATGACGCGGGTGCAGTCCGAGGCAGCCAAGGCCGCCGGCCTCCCGGTCGACAAGGTGATCGTCAACCAGCACCTGCTCGGCGGCGGCTTCGGCCGCAAGCTCGAGCCCGACATGGTGATCGCGGCGGTGAAAATTGCAAAGCAGGTCGACTATCCCGTCAAGGTGATCTGGACCCGCGAGGAGGACATCCAGCACGATGTCTATCGTCCTGTTTATCGCGACCAGATCACGGCATCGCTGGTCGACGGCAAGGTCGCGGCCTGGAAGTACAAGGTCGCCGGCTCCGCCGTGCTGGCGCGCTGGCTGCCGCCGGCGTTCCAGAAAGGTATCGACATCGACGCGGTCGATGCGGCGGTCGACGCGCCCTACGACTTCGCCAATTTCCACGTCGAATATGTCCGCGCCGAGCCGCTGTCGGTACCGACGGGCTTCTGGCGCGGCGTCGGTCCGAACAACAACGTGTTCGCGGTCGAATGCGCCATGGACGAGCTTGCGCGCAAGGCCGGCAAGGATCCGATCGAATTTCGGAAATCGATGCTGACTAAGAACCCGCGCATGCTCGCGGTGCTCAACCAGGTCGCTGAAAAGTCCGGCTGGGGCCAGCCGCTGCCGCCGCGCGTCGGCCGCGGCGTCTGCGTGCAGCCGTCATTCGCGAGCTTCATCGCGACCGTCGTGGAAGCCGAGATCGACGATTTCGGCGAGATCACGCTTCGCCGCGTCACCTCGGTGGTCGATACCGGCATCGCGGTCAACCCTGACACGGTGAAGGCGCAGATCGAGGGCGGCCTCGTCTTCGGCCTCACCGCCGCGCTCTATGGCGAGATCACCATCGACAAGGGCCGCGTGCAGCAATCGAATTTCCACGACTACCGCATGATGCGCATCAACGAGACGCCGAAGATCGAAGTCATCGTCGTCAAGAGCGGCGAAGCGCCCGGCGGCATCGGCGAGGCCGGCGTCAACGCCGGACCGCCTGCGCTGCGCAACGCGATCCTTGCTGCAACCGGCGTGACGCTGCGGCGCCTGCCGATCGATCGGAAACTGCTGGCGGCGGGGAAGAAGGCATGACCAGGACAATGCGTATCCTTGCAAGCCTGGTCGTGATCGCCATCGTCGCGGCAGCGCTGGGCGTCTTCGTCATCCGCGGGCCGGGCCCGCTCGATTTTGCCGGCGGCACGAAAGTGGCGCTGGCGGATTACCGCGCCGGCAAGCCCACGGGCGTGCCGGCGCGGCTCGAGAAGGCCGGCATGGTCGAACGCGGCGAATATCTGGCGAAGGCGGCCGACTGCATGGTCTGCCACACCAAGCCCGGCGAGAAGGACTATGCCGGCGGGCTCGCCTTCAGGCTTCCGTTCGGCACGCTCTATTCCACCAACATCACGCCGGACAAGGACACCGGCATCGGCAATTACAGCGACCAGGATTTCCTCAACGCGGTCCAGCGCGGCAAGCGTCATGACGGCGCCCGGCTCTATCCGGCGATGCCCTACACGTCCTACACCTACATGAGCGACGAGGACGTGCTGGCGGTGAAGGCCTATCTGTTCAGCCTGCCGGCGGTGCGCGCCAAGGCGCCCGACAATACGCTGTCGTTCCCGTTCAACCAGCGCTGGGCGATGATGTTCTGGTCGGCCGTGTTCAATCCGGACACGCGCTTCGCGCCTGATACCTCGAAGAGCCCGGAATGGAATCGCGGTGCATATCTGGCGGAAGCGCTGGCGCATTGCGGCGAGTGCCACACGCCGCGCAATCTCGGCTTCGCGCTCGACAACCGCAAGAAGTTCGCCGGCGCCATCACGGCCGGCTGGCACGCCTTCAACATTTCGTCCGACAAGGCCACCGGTCTCGGCAACTGGCGTGACGAGGATCTGATCGCCTATCTGTCGCTCGGCCACGCACCGGGCCATGGCTCGGCCTCGGGGCCGATGGGTGAAGCGGTCGACCACAGCTTCAGCCAGTTCGCGCCGGAGGATATCCGCAGCATCGTTGTGTATTTGCGCAGCGTGCCGCCGGTGCCCTCGCCTGATCTGCCAGCCACCACGGCACCGGTCGCACCGGCCTCGCACAAGGACGGCGTGACGGCAGACGCGCGCGGCAAGAAGGTGTTCGCCGGCGCCTGCGCCAGCTGTCACGGCTGGAGTGGCGAAAGCCCGGTGTCACCGATGGCAACGCTCACCGGCACCTGGGCCGTCAACGACCCCGCCGCCACCAACGTCGCGCAGATCGTGATATCAGGCACCAGGCGGCACACACCCGATGGTGCCCTGTCGATGCCGGCGTTCGGCGATGCGTATACGGATGACGAGATCGCGGCGGTGGCGAACTACGTGACGGCAAGGTTCGGCGCGAAGGGCTCGAAGCTGACGGCAAAGGATGTGGCGGAGCTGCGGGAGCAGGCCGCGGAGTAGCGCCGGCGGGATTGACGGTTGCGAGGTTGATGTGCGAGCGCGCGCGTCAATCTCCGCCGTCGTCCCGGACAAGCGAAGCGCAGATCCGGGACCCATAAGCCGCAGCAATCGTTTGGCGAAGCCCGGAGGACTGCTAGGTGCCAGAAGCGGAAGCCGTCGTCCGTCTCTGCGGAGGTACCGCGCAATCATCATGGCGCGGCAACAACAACCGTTTCTTCGATGATCTTAGGCTGTCCACCTTCGCTCGACAGGATGGACGAATAGTAGCCATGAAACGACCGGTCCCCGACCTTGGCTTGCCATGTGCCCGCGTTGAACACAAAGGTGCCTTCGGGACGTGAGATGGTTCCTTGAACCGAATAATCGTGTAGTCCCATCTTCAGGGCGTCGCTGAAGCTCCGGCGAATGGCGTCCCGCCCTTGAAAAGTGCCGCTGGGCGTCACACGCACTGCGTTCTCTGCAAATGTCGCCGCCATCTTGTCCAGGTCACCACGATTGTACGCCTCTGAAAACTGCCTGTGCATCTCATCCATGGCGGCATCGTCAAGCGTCTCTCCCGCTATTGAGAAGTGCGGAACGGCCAGCAACAGGCAAACAGCAAAAGCCGCGAGCTTGGATGTCATGTTGTCCTCCGTGCGCTCTAACACATCAGGCCTGGGAGCACTGATCTCAGGCAACCGCCGCCATCTCGGGGAAGTTCCGTTCACGGTAAATCGCGTTAGTTTGGCGGTCGGCCAGTCACCTCCGGTGCACTCCAATCAACCGACATCATCAGAATGGTCCCGCGGGTCGGTTTGGGACACAAGCGGTCTGCCGCCTTATTCAATGACCTTGTCCGCAAGGCGAGCCCGGCGATGGTCTTTGAGTTTTCGGAAGATCGCGAGCCGACTGCCTTCTTCATCGTTGTGCTCAGCAAAGTGGTCGCGCTCATCTTTTGTGTCGCGATCGCGTTGCGCGCCGTCGGCGTACTGTCCACGGACCCGATTGCAGAAATCAAGCATTGGCTTCCGTGGCTGGGCCGCGTTCGGATTCGTTGCAATGCCACTATTCGATCACCTCGTTGGCGCTGATGAGCAACGCCTGCGGCAGCGTCACGCCAATCTTCTCCGCCGCTTTGGTGTTAAGCGACAGACGGAAAGCGATCGGTTGCCGGAACGGAATTTCGGCGGGGTTGTGGCCGGATAATATCTGCGCCATCTGAGCCGCCATCTGCCGAAACGCGTCAGGCAAATCGCGATAATAAGCCATCAGCCCTCCAGCCACGACGAGATCGTGAAAGGGATAGCAGGCGGGCAGGCGAGTACGGGTGGCCAGATCGACGAGCCTCTTGCTGTGGGACAAGTGTTCCGGCTCGTCGGAGACCAGCAGCATGTCGGATCTGGACCAGTCGGTTGAGGCGAAAGCAGCATCGTAGGCCGCATCGTTCAGATCGCTTCCGAGGTCCACTTGTGAAAGCGAAAGTTTGGACGATTGTGCAGCCTCCCGAACCATGGCGGCCTGTGGTTGCCTCCAAGCCTGCGAAGACGAAAGATAGGCCACTCGCGAAGCCTCAGGCTTTATCTCTCGTAGCAGTCCAAGACGCTTTCCATGAAGCTCTATCCCCGCGTCAACGGTCACGCCGGTCACGTTCCCTCCCGGTCGCGCGAGACTTGTCGCAAGCCCCCAGACGACAGGGTCACCTATGATGGTGACTATTGGAATGCTCTGTGTTGCCGCCCTGAGAGCGAGGGTCATAGGACCGGCTGATGTCAGGATTGCCTCTGGATTGGTGCTTACAACTGTTCTGGCCAACTCAGGATAGCGATCCATATCGCCACCTCCCGAATAGCGCTCAATGGCAAGGTTCTGCCCTTCGGCAAATCCCAGGCGCGCAAGTTCATCGAGGAACGCCCGATTGTAAGAGTTCGTCCTGAGACTTTCAATCGAGCGGGAAGGTGCGACGATTGCAATCCGTCTCTGTCCGGGCGGCTGCGCTCTGGCGATACCAGACAACACAACCGAACCGCCGAAAGCGCCTGCGATGAACTCTCGTCGCTTCATCATGGCTGCCCGACATTGTCCTGTCCGGAAAAGCATATGATCACAGGCTGCAAAGCGCGACCAGCCCAATCAGGACGGTCCTCCAGGTCGGAGCCGGGGCAACCGCTGACACTGGGCGTGCGGCAGGACAAGGCCGGGTGTGGACCAAGAACGGAAGTCAGCGCGGCAAGATGATTGCGCGATCTTCTCCCGAACGAAGTCGTTCTGCCGATCGACATCGGCAATCGCAACACGAGCAAATTCGGTCAGGGTTATCTCGGTCATGGCCGCGCTCCCTGCTCAAGCAGGCGGGAGCGCAATCAGTCTCTCAGCCACCGGCGCCTACGGGCAGGGCCTCGGCCGGTGATGATCCAACAACTAACACAGACCGGCTTGGTTGAACACTTAGTCAACCGGATCAACCATTCCCCAGCGAAGATGGCGACATCTGGTTATTTCTAGGCGAGCCAGTAAGACATTGCTTCTAATCCTCGCTACTTCAATGCGAGCTTGCAGTAGTCGGTTGCGCATCTCGGCTCTCATTGCCTGAGTATCCGCTATGACCGTATCCGCACGTTTCAGCAACAGATCGTCCATGTCGCCACGGTAGCGAATCCTCCCCCCCCCCCCGCACTAACCCATGACATGCCGACCGGCGGGTCTCGACGCGTTCACCGCGTGTCCGCTCCGGGTCAAAAGCGGGCCTGAGCGTGAGAAATGTCAGTTAATCTACTGGAAGCGGACCTGTCAGCGCACCGGGCGAAGGTCAGCAACGGGCCCAGTAGGCGACAGTTCGACTGTCGAACCGAATTGGCCCATTAGCTTGCAGCAGGATTTCCCCGATCAGCACTGATCCTGTCGGCTGTTTCCGTCTGAAGATGAACAGCTCCAGCCCTCTCCACGCGCCTCAGCAAAACGTGGGCTCGGAGCTTGCCGGCTTCCGGCCGCGCTTTGCGAAGGGCCCTGCGCCCCTCTTCTCTCAGGGCGAGAGTATCTGCGATGAGGGTGTCAGCGTATTTTAGCAGACTATCCATAGACCCAGATAAGCCGAATAGGACCGTTCAGTCGTTGATGTCGCTCAATCGTCGCTTGAACCAGCAGCGGTCAACGCATAGACGCTTGAGCGCCCGAAAATCGGAAGAGTTCCGATCTTCAGCCACTTCGGCTTCCTAGGCCGTTGGCCAACGAGGGACGTCGGCAGCAATATCCGCGTCATCAGCAACGGGCCAAAAGGCGACCTCGGCACCCAAGAGGAACGGCATCTTCGTGGGGACGTTTCACGATGGGCGTTTCAGTGGAGCTAAAGCATGGATCGAGAAGCCGAAGTCGAACGCCTCGGGCAGTCCGACAGGCATATCGCGACTGCCGAGCAACACATCACGAAGCAACGACTTTTACTCGACAATCTGCGGTCGGACGGTCACGACACAAAAGTTGCAGAGGAGATGCTTACGGGCTTCGAGCACAATCTGAAGACGCTGCTTGAGCATCGAGAGCTAATTCTCAAAACGATTGAGCAGATCGACAACGGGCTGGCCTGATCACTGGGCGTTACCGATCCAGACGAATTCGGCTCTCTGTTTTTCTTATGGGCCGGCATCAACGACCAAATGACCAGGTTGCCTTACAGGCCCTCGTCGGTCTCCTCGATGGCCCTAAGGATAAGCTCTCGGTGCTCGCGCATTACCTGCAGATTGGCCTCGAAAACCCTCATGGTTTCCTCCGCGAGCTTTGTGTCCTGGCCATCGCAACGCAGGTTCTCGATCAAGGCCGTTTGCTCACTGATCACACGTTCAGCTTTTCCTACGTGTTCATTGGCAAGAGACAGATGTTGCCGCTCAAGGGATCGCCACTCCCCCTTTGCCTTCAGTTTCCTATCGATGGCTGTCTGTATCCGAAGGTCGTCAGGGGGGCGAGACGATGGCGTTTCGGGCGTTTCGGTCTTGGGCTGCGCGATCTTTGGAATGTTTGGCGGAGGATTTTCCGCCAGCACTTTGCGGCCCAGCGCGACAGCCGCCCGTCCTGACGCCAGACTGCGATCCTCCCTCTCCTTGTCGAGAGGAGACAAACGGAAAATGCGGACAGCCGGCACCAACATTTCCGATGCTCCCGGTCCTGCAGTCGGGAATCTGTCGTGAGCATCCTACCGGACTTAATACCTGAATGACAGGGCATCGGCCTTTCAGCCTGGACAGTTCGGCGGAACAGAAGCGCCCCCCCGTTATAGGGGATGGCACAGGACCTAGAGACGCTGTTCGCACGTGCCCAAACCGCAATTCTGCGCTCCAAGCAGCTCGCGGAAGACTTTGTTGCAGCGCATAGGCGCATGCTGGACCAGATAACCGCGAGGCGGATGAAGGACTTCACGCCGGCTGATCGGAAGATAAGGTACCCGCAGGACATTCCTCAAAAGCGTCCTGCCTATCAGCCATTTCCAACCGAGACTGACGATAACGAGACCTAGCGCTCCGAGCACGACCGACGGCTAATCTCAGCGCGCGGGCCACCCTTCTGACCTGCACGAGTTGTTCTATTGCCTCGTCCCTGACGCGATAGCCCTCTTCGATTGCCCGGTCGGCGCGCTTGAGCAGATCGTCCATCGCTGCATAAGACGACGCGAAATAGATCGTTCCGATCAGCTCCCAAAGTCCGTTGCGGGTCACTATCGGGCTTCCCGGACTTGCCCGTACCTGGTCCCCTCACGGTGCCAAGCAGACGCTCGGATCCATGATTGCAGTCCTAGCTCAGCCAGAACTTCGGCGTCGCCGGCTCCAGCCTTCCGCCGACGCGCACCGGCGCAATCTTCAGCGCCAGGCCCGTCGCGTCGTCCGTCTCGACTGCGACACCGCTCAGCGTCGCAACACCCGCGGCCGGCTCGAACCGGCCCGACGGAATCCCGGACGTGAACCGGCGCAGCGGCTCTTCCTTCTGCATGCCGATGATGGAGTCGTAGTCGCCGGTCATGCCGGCATCGGTCATGTAGGCGGTGCCGCCCGACAGGATCTGGTGATCGGCCGTCGGCACATGGGTGTGCGTGCCGACGACGAGGCTGGCGCGGCCGTCGCAGAAGAAGCCGACGCCCTGCTTCTCGCTGCTCGCCTCGCAATGGAAGTCGACGACGATGGCGTCGGCGGCAACACCGAGCGGACAGGCGCCGAGTTCGCGCTCGAGCGCGGCAAAGGGATCGTCGAACGGGGTCATGAAGACACGGCCAAGCGCGTTGACGACGAGCGCGTGCTTGCCGTTCTTGGTCTCGACCAGGGCGGCGCCGCGGCCGGGCGTGCCGCGCGGATAATTCGCGGGCCGCACCAGGCGCTCGGCGCGCTCGATGAAGACAAGGGCTTCGCGCTGGTCCCAGGAATGATTGCCAAGCGTCACCGCATCGGCACCGGCATTGAGAAACTCCTGGTAGATCGCTTCGGTGATGCCGAAGCCACCGGCCGAATTCTCGCCGTTGACGACGACGAAATCGAGCGACCAATCCTTGACCATGCCGGGCAGATATTCGGCGATGGCATCGCGCCCCGCCCGACCGACGACATCACCCACGAAGAGAATGCGCAACTTCAGAACTCCGGAAATCGAACACGTCCGATTCCGTTAGCACATAATCCAGCGCCACGTCGTGGGCCAATGCCGGAACCGCCTTGATCTCCTGCGCGGCAAAAGCAAGCCCGATGCCGAGGATGTTCTTGGCCTTGCGCAGGTGAGCGAAGGTGACGTCGTAGTGCCCCGCACCATATCCGATGCGATGGCCCAGACGATCGAAGGCCGCGAGCGGCGTCAGCATGATGTCGGGGATGACCTCGGCGGCTGCCGGCGACGGCTCGGGAATGCCGAGCGGGCCGAGCATCAGGCGGTCGTTCGGATGGAAGAGGCGGAAGATCAGCGACTGACCGCGCGCGGTGACGCAGGGCAGCGCCAGCCTGGCACCTGCCTCGGCGAGCTTCTTCATCAGCGGCAGCGGATCGATCTCGCTGCGGATCGGCGAATAGCCGGAGACGATGCTGCCGGGCAGCAGCTCGAACGGCAGCCCGCGCTTGGCGAGTTTCGTCGCGGCGGCAGTGCGCTTCTTGTCGCTCAGCGCGTCGCGCGCCGCGAGGGCTTTGGCGCGGAGTTCGGATTTTGAATTGGACATGCGCGTTGGTCCCCCAAGGTCATCACCCGCCTTGTGCGCGCTTGCGCACTGGAGCGGATGATCCAGCATTCCAGAGGCGGTGGTGAGTCACACGAAAGCCGCGGCGTACTGGATTCCCCGCTTTCGCGGGGAATGACACCTACTGAACTGGCCGCGGTCATTTCGACAGGCAAGAACCAGAAGGAAGAAACAGTGCGAAGCCGCGGACGCCGTTGAAGCACTCGATCCCGGAGTTCCCTACGAAAGTAGGTGGGCACCATATGTCCGGGCCCACGGGCCCGGCCAGGGACAGTTCCCTAAAGGATCGATAAGGCCCCGGGGATATATGGCTCCGGACGCGCGTCGCAGCCTCGCCGGGGCAATGTAACAACGATACTGACGAATCGCCAGCCCGGCGGACGGCCGTCCACGGTCAGCCGATCGCGATCCCGTTGCCGACGGTCCGGTTCAGGACCTGGGTCGACTTCTCGATGCGCTCGGCTGCGGAGTTCAGTGCGTTGACCACGGCGGTCTGGGTGATCCGGGCGCGCTCGACGGCGGCGTTGCGGAAATCCCTAAGCTCGGTCAGCTCCTGCTCCATGGTGCGGATGCGGTTGCCGGCATCGACCAGCTCGTCGCAGACGGTCAGTGCCGCCATCACGGTGAGGCGTGCATCGCCGATCTCGCCGAACTTTCCGCGCAGCGACTGAATCCGCGTCTCCAGGCTTTCGGCGAGCTTCAACAACCGCACCTCCTGGCCCTCCTCGCAGGCCATGCGGTACTGGCGGGCATTGATGGTGACGTTGATGTGGCTCATCCGTCCTCTCCGGTATCAAGTACCGAGCGTATCGTGACGATCGCGGAATCCAGCCGATCCGAGATCTCGCGGTTGGTGCGCTCGAGCTTGCGCGCCTTCACCAGCGCGCCGTCGAGCTCGTCGGCAAGACGCGAGCGATCCGCGCCCAGCGCCTGGATTCGCGTCGCAAGCTCATTCTCGTCGCGGTCGGCATCGCGACGCCGCTCGACCGCGCTTTCGAGCGAGTCGAGTGCCGCCGTGAGTCTGCGGGTCGCAATCTCGATCTCGACGGCGGACGACTCCGTCATGGCGGAGCTTTTGGAAACGCGATCGTTCATGCAGTCAGCGGCGGAACCTGTGGGCCTTGCCCGTGGCCTTTACCTGGGAGCTTGCCGTCCGGCAAAAGACTCGGTTCGGCAAGCGGTTAGAAGCAGAAATTTACGTGGCAAGCTAGCCGAGCGCAACGCCGCCGCGAAACTATGCACCGCTAAGCAACCTTTACGGCCAAACCGACGTTTGATTGCCTTGGACTCCCGGAACCGAGGTGCTATCCCAGCCCCGACCTTCAGTGGCCGAAAGGCTCCTTTCCGCGCGGCCCGCACCACCGCCAAGCGCCTCATTTCAGACGGATTTCAGACATGACGCAAGTCGATCACAACCGCATGGCCAACGCGATCCGTGGCCTCTCGATGGACGCCGTCGAGAAGGCGAAATCGGGCCACCCCGGCCTGCCGATGGGCGCCGCCGACATGGCCACGGTGCTGTTTACGCAATTCCTGAAGTTCGACGCCGCAGCGGTCGACTGGCCCGACCGCGACCGCTTCGTGCTCTCCGCCGGCCACGGCTCGATGCTGCTCTACTCGCTGCTGTACTTGACCGGCAATGCCGACATGACGCTGGACCAGCTCAAGCATTTCCGCCAGCTCGGCTCGCTGACGCCGGGGCACCCCGAGAACTTCCACACCAAGGGCATCGAGACCACCACCGGCCCGCTCGGCCAGGGCATCTCGACCGCGGTCGGCATGGCGCTCGCCGAGAAGATGCTCGCCGCCGAGTTCGGCAAGAAGATCGTCGATCACCACACCTACGTGCTCGCCTCCGACGGCGACCTGATGGAAGGCGTGTCGCAGGAAGCGATCGCGATGGCCGGCCACTGGAAGCTCGGCAAGCTGATCGTGCTCTACGACGACAACGGCATCTCGATCGACGGCCCGACCTCGATCTCCGACTCCGTCGACCAGGTGAAGCGCTTCAAGTCGGCCGGTTGGGCCGCCGAGAAGATCGACGGCCACGACCAGGCAGCGATTGCTGCCGCGATCACCCGCGCACAGAAATCCAACAAGCCGACGCTGATCGCCTGCCGCACCACCATCGGCTTCGGCGCGCCGCACAAGGCCGGCACCGCAAAGGCGCACGGCGAAGCGCTCGGCGCCGACGAGCTCAAGGCCGCCAAGGAAAACCTCGGGATCTCGCAGGACGCCTTCTCGGTGCCGGATGACGTGCTGAAGGCCTGGCGCGCTGCCGGTTCGCGCGGCGCCGCGGCCCGCCGGGAATGGGAGGGACGGCTCGGTGAACTCGGCAGCCGCAAGCGCGCCGAGTTCGAACGCCGCCTGCGCCACGAGCGTCCGGCCGCGCTGGCAAAGAACGTGCGCGCGTACAAGAAGGAGCTGCTGGAAAAGCCGATGACAGCGGCGACCCGCAAGTCCTCGGAAGCCGTGATCGAAGTGATTGCCGGCGCGATGCCGATGGAATTCCTCGCAGGCTCCGCCGACCTCACCGGCTCCAACAACAACAAGGCGAAGTCGGCGACCGCGTTCTCGGCGAAGACGCCGAAGGGCCGCTTCATCCATTACGGCATCCGCGAGCACGGCATGTGTGCCGCGATGAACGGCATCTTCCTGCATGGCGGTTTTGCGCCGAACGGCGCGACCTTCCTGGTGTTCACCGACTACGCGCGTCCGGCAATGCGCCTCGCCGCGCTGATGGGCGCCGGTGTCGTCTACGTGATGACGCATGATTCCATCGGCCTCGGCGAAGACGGCCCGACCCATCAGCCGGTCGAGCATCTCGCCGCCCTTCGCGCCATTCCGAACATGCGCGTGTTCCGCCCCTGCGACGCGATCGAGGTCGCCGAGTGCTGGGAGCTTGCGCTGAATCGTATCGACGGTCCGACCGTGCTGGCGCTGACGCGCCAGAACCTGCCGCAACTCCGCACGTCAGCGCCGAACGAGAATCCGTGCGCGGCCGGCGCCTACGAGCTGGTCGCTGCCCAGGGCGAAGCCAAGGCGACGCTGTTCGCGTCCGGCTCTGAAGTCGAGATCGCGGTCGCCGCCCAGAAGCAGCTCGCCGAGCGCGGCATCGCGTCACGGGTGGTCTCCGTGCCCTCGCTCGAGCTTTTGTTAGCGCAACCAGAAGCCAAGCGTGCCGCCATCATCGGCAATGCGCCGGTGAAGGTCGCAATCGAAGCCGCCGTGCGCTGGGGCTGGGATGCCGTGATCGGCCAGGATGGCGAATTCATCGGCATGCATTCGTTCGGCGCCAGCGCGCCGGCGAAGGACCTTTTCAAGCACTTTGGCATTACCGCCGAGGCTGCGGTCAACGCCGTCCTGAAGCGCGTTTCCTGAGAGTTGAGCTTGGCGGGAAAAAGGACTACGTAAGTCTCATATGTTCAAGCATCGCCCGGCCGAACCGGGCGTCCGCCCTAAAAAACCCTCGCAGGCGCGCTAAGCGCGTTGTGCGGGATGATCGGGGTTATTGAACACGTCATCGAACGGTCACAAGGAGACGAAACATGGTAGTCCGCGTCGGAATTAACGGTTTTGGTCGCATCGGCCGCAACGTCCTGCGAGCTATCGCTGAGTCCGGCCGCAAGGACATCGAGGTCGTCGGAATCAACGATCTCGGCCCGGTCGAGACCAATGCCCATCTCCTGCGCTACGACAGCGTCCATGGCCGCTTCCCCGGCACGGTGACCGTCGATGGCGACACGATCAGCCTCGGAGCCAACAAGATCAAGGTGACCGCCGAGCGCGATCCCTCGAAGCTGCCCTGGAAGGATCTCGGCGTCGACATCGCGCTGGAATGCACCGGCATCTTCACCTCGAAGGACAAGGCCTCCGCGCATCTGACCGCCGGCGCCAAGCGCGTGCTGGTCTCCGCGCCCGCCGACGGCGCCGACGCCACCATCGTCTACGGCGTCAACCACGAGACGCTGACCAGGGATCACCTGGTCGTCTCCAACGGTTCGTGCACGACGAACTGTCTCGCGCCGGTCGCCAAGGTGCTGAACGATCTCGTCGGCATAGAGACCGGCTTCATGACCACGATCCATGCCTACACCGGCGACCAGCCGACGCTCGACACGCTGCACAAGGATCTCTATCGCGGCCGCGCTGCCGCGATGTCGATGATCCCGACCTCGACCGGCGCCGCCAAGGCGATCGGTCTCGTGCTGCCGGAACTGAAGGGCAAGCTCGACGGCGTCGCGATCCGCGTGCCGACCCCGAACGTCTCGGTCGTCGACCTCAAGATCGTCGCCAAGCGCGCCACCGACGCCAAGGAAATCAACGCGGCGATGAAGCGCGCCTCCGAGCAGCAGCTCAAGGGCGTGCTCGGCTACACCAATGCGCCGAACGTCTCGATCGACTTCAATCATGATCCGCACTCCTCGACCTTCCACGAGGACCAGACCAAGGTGCAGAACGGCACGCTGGTGCGGGTGATGTCCTGGTACGACAACGAGTGGGGCTTCTCGAATCGCATGGCCGACACCGCCGTCGCGATGGCGAAGGTGATCTAACTGCACTCTCGTGTCCCGGACGCGATGCAGCGTGAAACGCTGCTTCGCAGATCCGGGACCCGTCGATCGCGGGACTCGCTGCAATGTGGGTCCCGGTTCTGCACAGCGGCGCTGCGCGCCGCAATGCGCCCGGGACAAGGAAGCGTCCGATGACCAACAAATTCCGCACCCTCGATGACGTCGACGTGAAGGGCAAACGCGTGCTGCTGCGCGTCGATCTCAACGTGCCCATGGACAATGGCCGCGTCACGGACGCGACCCGGCTCGAGCGCGTCGCGCCGACCATTACCGAAATCTCCGACAAGGGCGGCAAGGTCATCCTGCTCGCGCATTTCGGCCGGCCGAAGGGACGCGATACCAAGGACTCGCTTCTGCCCGTCGCGGAAGCGCTGTCGAAGGTCGTGAAGAAGCCCGTCGCGTTTGCCGATGACTGCATCGGCGAGCCCGCGGCCAAGGCTGTCGCGGCGTTGAAGGATGGCGACATTCTCTGTCTGGAAAACACCCGTTTCCACAAAGAGGAAGAGAAGAACGATCCCGCATTCGTCGCGGAATTGGCAAAACTCGGCGACATCTGGGTGAGTGATGCGTTCTCCGCGGCGCACCGCGCCCATGCCTCGACCGAAGGCCTCGGCCACAAGCTCCCCGCCTATGCCGGCCGCACCATGCAGGCCGAGCTCGATGCGCTGGAGAAGGCGCTGGGTTCGCCGACCAAGCCGGTCATCGCCATCATCGGCGGCGCAAAAGTCTCGACCAAGATCGACCTGCTCGAAAACCTCGTCAACAAGGTCGATGCGCTGGTGATCGGCGGCGGCATGGCCAACACCTTCCTGCACGCCCAGGGCGTCGGCGTCGGCAAGTCGCTGGCCGAGAAGGATCTCGCGCCGACGGCGCTGCGCATCATGGAGAAGGCGGAAGCCGCCAACTGCGCCATCATCCTGCCGGTCGACGCCACCGTCGCCTATCATTTCGCGGCGAATGCACCCTCGCACGCCTACGGGCTTGATGCGATCCCGGCCGACGGCATGATCCTCGACGTCGGCCCGCAATCGATCGCGCGCATCCATGCGGCGATCGACGATGCCGCGACGCTGGTCTGGAACGGGCCGCTCGGTGCTTTCGAGATGCAGCCGTTCGATCGCGGTACGATGGCGGCCGCCAAGCACGCAGCCGAGCGCACCAAGACCAAAAAGCTGATCTCGATCGCGGGCGGCGGCGACACCGTCGCGGCCCTCAACCAGGCCCATGTGGCCGGTCAGTTTACCTATGTCTCGACCGCCGGCGGCGCATTTCTCGAATGGATGGAAGGCAAGCCCCTGCCCGGCGTCGAAGTTCTGCGTACCAGGTAATTCGAACGGCAAGAAAACAGCAAGAAACAAGCGGCCCTCAGGCCCAACCGGAGAAGAAGACAGATGGCTCGGATCACGTTGCGTCAATTGCTCGACCATGCGGCTGAGAACGATTACGGCGTACCGGCCTTCAACATCAACAACATGGAGCAGGCGCTGGCGATCATGGACGCGGCCAACCAGGTCGACGCGCCCGTCATCATCCAGGCCTCGCGCGGTGCGCGCTCCTATGCCAACGACGTCATGCTCAAGCACATGATGGACGCGGTGACCGAGATCTACCCGCACATTCCGGTCTGCGTGCATCTCGACCACGGCAACGAGGCCGCGACCTGCATGACCGCGATCCAGGCCGGCTTCACCTCGGTGATGATGGACGGTTCGCTCAAGGCCGACGGCAAGACCCCCGGCGACTGGAGCTACAATGTCGGCGTGACCAAGACCGTCACCGACATGGCTCATCTCGGCGGCATCTCGGTCGAGGGCGAGCTCGGCGTGCTCGGCTCGCTGGAGACCGGCATGGGCGACAAGGAAGACGGTCACGGCGCCGAAGGCAAGCTGAGCCACGACCAGCTCCTGACCAATCCGGACGAGGCCGTGAAGTTCGTGCAGGAGACCAAGGTCGACGCGCTCGCCATCGCGATGGGGACGTCGCACGGCGCCTACAAGTTCACCCGCAAGCCCGACGGCGACATCCTCGCCATGAACGTGATCGAGGAAATCCACCGCAAGCTGCCGAACACGCATCTGGTGATGCACGGCTCCTCGTCGGTGCCGCAGGACCTGCAGGACATCATCAACGCCTATGGCGGCAAGATGAAGCCGACCTGGGGCGTGCCCGTCGCCGAGATCCAGCGCGGCATCAAGCACGGCGTGCGCAAGATCAACATCGACACCGACAACCGCATGGCCATGACCGGCCAGATCCGCAAAGTGCTGAAGGACAATCCGGAAGAGTTCGATCCGCGCAAATACCTGAAGCCGGCGATGGAAGCCATGACCAAGCTGTGCAAGCAGCGGCTCCAGGAGTTCAACACCGCAGGGCAAGCCGCCAAGTTCAAGAAGATCCTGACCCCCGCCGACATGGCCAAGCGCTATGCCAAGGGCGAGCTGGACCCGAAGGTCGCGTAAGGCAGCTCCGCAGGCACCTTCTCCCGTCATTCCGGGGCGCCGCAAAGCGGCGAACCCGGAATCCATGGTGCCACCGTCGACGCGGATCAATGGATTGCGGGCTCGCGCCAAGGGGCGCGCCCCGGAATGACCGATGTCCCTTTTACCCTGCGACCAACGTTAACTCGGAAATTGCCCGAGAACGGTCTAACTTCACAGGCAAGGGCAGAATCGTTTTGGGAGGACCTCTCGATGAATCTGACTGAGCTCAACAAGGTTGCGACCGCCATGGTCGCACCCGGCAAGGGCATCCTTGCCGCCGATGAATCCTCCGGCACCATCAAGAAGCGGTTCGACGCGATCGGCGTGGAGTCGACGGAAGGCAACCGCCGCGACTATCGCGAGATGCTGTTCCGCTCGAAGGAGGCCATGAGCCAGTACATCTCCGGCGTGATCCTCTACGACGAGACGATCTGGCAGGACGCCGCGGACGGCACGCCCCTGGTCCGGCTGATCGAGCAGAGCGGCGCCATTCCCGGCATCAAGGTCGACGAGGGTACGCAAGCCCTGCCGATGTGCCCGGGTGAAACCGTCACCGTCGGCCTCGACAAGCTCGCCGAGCGCCTGAAGAAATATTACGAGCGCGGCGCGCGTTTCGCCAAATGGCGTGCGGTGATCGATATCGCAAACGGCATTCCCTCGATGACCGCGATCAGCGTCAATGCCCATGCGCTGGCGCGTTACGCCGCGCTGTGCCAGGCCGCGCAGATCGTGCCGATCGTCGAGCCTGAGGTGCTGATGGATGGCGATCACGACATTGATCGCTGCTATGACGTGACGAGCCGCGTGCTCAACAAGACCTTCCAGGAACTACGCGTGCAGCGCGTCGCGCTCGAAGGCATGGTGCTGAAGCCGAACATGGCGATCTCGGGCAAGAAGTGCGCAAGGCAGGCCTCCGTCGAGGAAGTCGCCGACAAGACCATTCGCCTGCTCAAGGCCTGCGTGCCCGCCGCCGTGCCCGGCGTCGCCTTCCTCTCCGGCGGCCAGTCGGACGAAGAGGCGACCGCGCATCTCAACGCCATGCACAGGCTGGGCCCGCTTCCCTGGGGACTGACCTTCTCCTACGGCCGCGCGCTGCAGGCCGCGCCGCAGAAGGCCTGGTCGGGCAGGCCCGAGAATGTCGCCGCCGGACAGAACGCATTCAGTCACCGCGCCCGCATGAACGGCCTCGCCTCCAAGGGCGAATGGCAAAGCAGCCTGGAAAAGAAGGCAGCCTAGATCTTGTCGAACAAACCGCCTCCGCCGCGCCCGGCGCCGCGCCTCTATCTCGCGACGCCCGTGGTCGATGATCCCGCCTCGCTCCTTGCCGAACTGCCGGCGCTGCTGGCCGCTGCCGATGTCGCGGCCGTGCTGGTGCGGCTGAAGGAGACTGACCAGCGCACCATGATTTCGCGCATCAAGGCGCTGGCGCCGGTGGTGCAGAAGGCCGGTGCCGCGCTGCTGGTCGACGGGCATGCCGAGCTGGTCGCGCGTGGCGGCGCCGACGGCGCGCACCTCCCCGGCATCGCCGCGCTGAAGGAGGCGCTGCCGTCGCTCAAGCCCGATCGCATCGCCGGCGTCGGCGGGTTGACAACGCGGCACCACTCCATGGATGCGGGCGAGATCGGCGCGGACTATTTGCTGTTCGGCGAGCCGGACGCGAACGGCCAACGGCCGTCATCGCAGGCGATCGCCGAGCGGCTGGACTGGTGGGCCGAGCTGTTCGAGCCGCCCTGTGTCGGCTTCGCCGTTTCGTTCGAGGAGGCCTACGACTTCGCCGCCAGCGGCGCCGATTTCGTGCTGGTCGGCGATCTCGTCTGGGCCGATCCGCGCGGGCCCAAGGCTGCGCTGATCGAAGCCGACGCCGCAATCAAGAAGGCCTTCACGGCTGTTGCCGTGGACCAGAGCTAGCACCTGACATGACGCTTCCGCGCATCATCCTTCTGGCCACGCTGCTGCTGGCAACGCCCGCGGTCGCGCAGCTCCAGATCACGCCACCGGCCACGATTCCAAGCCCTGCGCCCGAAAAGCAGAAGCCCAAGGAAGCACCAAAGGAAGCGGCAAAGGAGCCGGCGAAGGACAAGCCGAAGGTCGCGCCGCACACGATCACCAAGAAGAAAGAGGCCACGCCGGCGCCGAAGCCATCGGCCTCGCCGAGCCCGACGCTGCCGGCGACCGTGATCCCGGCGCCGCCGACCGACAATTCCAACGTCGATCTGGTGTTCGGCGCCTATCAGCGCGGCGAATACAAGACCGCCTTCGACCTCGCCAGCGCGCGCGCCAAGACCGGCGACGCCAAGGCCATGACCATGCTGGGCGAGCTCTATTCCAACGCCATGGGTATCCGGCGCGACTACGCCAAGGCGGCCGAATGGTACAAGCGCGCCTCCGACGCCGGCGACCGCGAGGCGATGTTCGCGCTCGCCATGCTGCGCATGGCCGGCCGCGGCGGCCCCATCGACAAGGGCGACGCGGTCAAGCTGATGGCCTCCGCCGCCAAGCTCGGCGAGCCCAAGGCGGCCTATAACCTTGCTCTGCTTTATCTCGACGGCCAGACCCTGCCGCAGGACGTCAAGCGCTCCGCCGAGCTGTTGCGCCAGGCGGCCGACGCCGGGCTGCCCGAAGCGCAATACGCGCTCGCGACCTTCTACAAGGAAGGCACCGGGGTGCCGAAGGACCCCGAACGGTCGGTGCGGCTGCTCCAGGCGGCCTCGCTGGCCGACAATGTCGATGCCGAGGTCGAATATGCCATCGCCTTGTTCAACGGCACCGGCACGCCGAAAAACCAGCCCGCGGCCGTGGCCTTGCTGCGCAAGGCGTCCCGCCAGGGCAGCGCAATCGCGCAGAACCGCCTCGCCTGGGTCCTGATCAACGGCATGGGCACGCCCGTGGACAAGATCGAGGGGTTCAAATGGCATCTGGTGGCCAAAACATCGGGCAAGGGCGACCCTGAGCTCGACAAGGAGCTGTCCGATCTGCCCGCCGACGACCGCGCCAAGGCGGAGGCAGCCGCCAGGAAATGGCTCGGGAACAAATGACCTGACGCAATCTCTTGACGTTTGCCCCCTCGCGGGGCACCCAATTCCCTCAAATGGCGCCCTTTCGCGCCCCTCCCCCGCCAAAGACTGATCTCATGCTGTATTCTGCAACTATCAACGTCATGGTCAAAGCCGCGCGCCGTGCCGGCCGCAGCCTCAAGCGCGATCTCGGTGAGATCGAGCATCTCCAGGTCTCGCTGAAGGGGCCGGCCAACTTCGTCTCCCTCGCCGACAAGCGCGCAGAAGAAATCCTCTATCAGGACCTCGCCAAGGCGCGGCCCGGTTATGGCTTCATCGGCGAGGAAGGCGGCACGCGGGAAGGCACCGACAAGAGCCACACCTGGATCGTCGACCCGCTCGACGGCACCACCAACTTCCTGCATGGCATCCCGCAATTCGCGATCTCGATCGGTCTCGTGCGCGAGGGCACCATCATCGCCGGTGTGATCTACAACCCCGCCAATGACGAGCTCTATATCGCCGAGCGCGGCAAGGGCGTCTTCCTCAACGACCAGCGCCTGCGCGTGGCCGGCCGCCGCCAGCTCAACGAATGCGTGGTGGCCTGCGGCCTGCCCCATATCGGCCGCGGCGACCACGAGGAATTCCGCCGCGAGATGACTGCGATGCAGGACCGCGTCGCCGGCCTGCGCCGCTTCGGCGCTGCTTCCCTCGACCTCGCCTTCGTCGCCGCAGGCCGCCTCGACGGCTATTGGGAGCGCAATCTGCAATCCTGGGACATCGCCGCCGGCATGCTGATGGTGCGCGAAGCGGGTGGCACCGTGAGCGATATCGCGACGCCGGGCGACCCGCTGGTCACCGGTCACGTCGTGTGCGGCAACGAGTTCGTGCACGGAGAGCTGGTGAAGATTTTGCGGAAGTAGGCGAAGGCTTCCGCTGCAGCTCCGCTGTCATTCCGGGTCGCGCCACTCGGCACGGGCCCGGAATCCATTTCGTCACTGGAATTGCGGTTCGATGGATTCCGGATTCGCGCTGCGCGCGCTCCGAAATGACAGCATCAATGGCCGTGCGACGCCGGCGCCGGCGGGCCGTACGCTTCGCTTTCCCTCGCCGCCTTCGGCTCCCTGTCCCCCGCCAGCACGCGTTGCACGGAGACGAAGAAAACCGGCACCATCAGCAGCGCCAAAATCACCACCGCGATCATGCCGCCCATCACGACGCTGCCGAGCGCTTGCTGGCTGGCGCCGCCGGCGCCGTGGGCAATGGCCATCGGCAGCACGCCGCAGATGAAGGCGAGACCCGTCATCAGGATCGGGCGGAAGCGCAGGCGGCAGGCTTCGATCGTGGCTTCGAGCAGCGGCTTGCCCTCTTTGCGCAGATCCTTGGCGAACTCGATGATCAGGATCGCGTCCTTTGCCGCAAGGCCGATGATGGTGATCAGACCGACGGTGAAATAGACGTCGTTGGGCAGGCCGCGCAGCATGGCCGCCGCCACCGCGCCGACGATGCCGAGCGGTACGGTGAGCAGCACCGCGAGCGGAATGGTCCAGCTCTCGTAGAGTGCGGCCAGACACAGGAACACCACGAACACGGAAAGCGCGAGCAGGAACGGTGCCTGCGAGCCCGACAGCTTTTCCTGGAGCGACTGTCCGGTCCATTCATAGCCGAAGCCGCGCGGCAGCCTGCCGGCAAGTCTCTCCATCTCGGCAATCGCATCGCCCGAGGTGAAGCCCGGCCTGGCTTCGCCCGAGATGCGCACCGCCGGATAGTAGTTGAAGCCTGCAATCTGCGTCGGACCGCGCGACCATTCGACCGTGGCGAAGGACGAGAACGGCACCAGCTGACCCCGGCTGTTCTTGACGTTGTAGTTGAGGATGTCCTCGGGCTTCATGCGGTCGCGGCTGTCGGCCTGCACCACGACGCGCTGCATGCGGCCACGGTTCGGGAAGTCGTTGATGTAGTTCGAGCCGAGATTGGTCGAGATCGTGTTGTTGATATCCTCGAAGGTGACGCCGAAGGCGCCGGCCTTCTCGCGGTCGATCACGAGATTGACCACGCCGGCTTCGGGCAGGCCCTCCACATAGACCTTCTGCAGCACCGGGCTGGCATTGGCCTCCGTGATCAACTGGTCGGCGGCGCGCATCATGGCCGGATAGCCCTTCTGGCCGCGATCCTGGAGGCGGAACGAGAAGCCCGAGGAGTTGCCGAGATTGTCGATCGGCGGCGGCTGCAACGCCGAGATCTTGGCGTCGCGGATCGACGACGACAGATCGCGGTTGATGTCATTGACGATCGCCGCGGCCGAATCCTTCGGCCCGCGCTCCGACCAGTCCTTCAAGGTGATGAACGCCTGTGCGGTGTTCATGCCCTGGCCGGAGAAGCTGAAGCCCGTGAGGAAGGTGACATTGTCGACACCGGGCCGCTGCGCCAGATATTTTTCGACCTTCTCGATCACGGACTCGGTGCGGCCGTAGGACGAGTCGGACGGCGTCTGAACGTCAGTGGTGACGAAGCCCTGGTCGTCGACGGGCAGGAAGCCGCCGGGCAGGCTGACGAAGGCCCAGGACAGCCCGACCAGCAGCGCTGCATAGACCAGCATCAGGCGGCCGGTACGTTTCAGGGAGAAGCCGACCGTGCGGGAATAGCCCTCCTTGCCGCCTTCGAGCATGCGGTTGAACCAGCCGAACACGCCCTTCCTCGCATGACCGTGACCGGCCGCGACGGGCTTGAGCAAGGTCGCGCACAGCGCCGGCGTCAGCGACAGCGCCAGGAAGGCGGAGAAGCCGATCGCCGCGACCATCGTCACCGAAAACTGGCGGTAGATGATGCCGACCGAACCCGGGAAGAACGCCATCGGCACGAACACCGCCATCAGCACCAGCGTGATGCCGATGATGGCGCTGGTGATCTGAGACATCGCCTTGCGCGTTGCTTCCTTCGGCGACAGGCCTTCCTCCGCCATGATGCGCTCGACGTTCTCGACGACGACGATGGCGTCGTCGACGAGGATGCCGACCGCCAGCACCATGCCGAACATGCTGAGCATGTTGATGGAGTAACCGGCGAGCAGCAGCGTGGTACAGGCACCCAGCAGCGCCACCGGGACGACGATGGTCGGGATGATGGTGTAGCGGATGTTCTGCAGGAACAGGAACATCACCACGAACACCAGCACCACGGCTTCGAGCAGCGTCGAAAGCACCTTCTTGATCGAGGCCTCGACCACCGGCGTGATGTTGTAGGGAATTTCGTAGGAGATGTTGGCCGGGAAGAAGCGCGACAGCTCCTTCATCTTTTCCTCGACCGCGCTGGCGGTCGCCAGCGCGTTGCCGGTCGGCGACATCAGCACGGAGAGGCCCGCGGTCGGCTTGCCGTTCAGGCGGGTATTGAACTGATAGCTGAGGCCGCCGACCTCGATGCGCGCGACATCGCGCAGGCGCACGGTCGAACCGTCGGCATTGGCGCGCAGGATGATGGCGCCGAATTCTTCGGGCGAAGAGAGCTGGCCCTTGACCAGCACCAGCGCGGAGGTGCGCTGGGTCGCGGTCGACGGCTCGGCGCCGATGCTGCCCGAAGCGACCTGCGCGTTCTGCGCCGCGATCGCCTTGTTGACGTCGTCGGCGGTCAGCCCATAGCCGACGAGCTTTGCGGGATCGACCCAGACGCGAAGGCTGCGCTCGGTCGAATAGAGCGTGGCGCGGCCGACGCCGGGAATGCGGCGGATCTCGCCGAGCACGTTGCGGATCATGAAGTCGCCGAGGCCGACCTCGTCGAGGCTGCCGTCGGTCGAGTTCAGCGTGATGATCTGAAGCACCGCGCTGGAGGCTTCCTCGATCAGGATGCCCTGCTGGATCACGGCGCGCGGCAGGCGCGCCTCGACGCGCTTGATGCGGTTCTGCACCTCGACCGAGGCCGCGCTGGTATCGGTGCCCGGCTGGAAGTTGGCGATGATCTCGACCTGACCGAGCGAGTCGCTGGTCGATTCGAAATTGAGGATGCCGGAGGCGCCGTTGAGCTCCTCCTCGATCAGGCGCGTGACGCTGTTGTAGAGGTTCTCCGGCGACGCGCCCGGATAGCTCGTCGAGATCGAGATCGAGGGCGGCGCGATGATCGGATATTGCGCGATCGGCAACAGCGGGATCGAGATCGCACCGATCAGACAGATGAACAGCGCGACGACCCAGGCGAAGATCGGCCTGTCGATGAAGAAGCTCGGCATGGCGCGTTACTGCGTGACCTTGAGGGCTTGCCTGTTATCCGCGCTCGCCTCGGCCTCCGCCTCGGCCCAGGATTGCGGCTTGACCTTGTCGCCGGCCGCGAACTTCTGGAAGCCTTCGACGACGACCTTGTCGCCGGCCTTCAGGCCGTCGGTGACGAACCAGAATCCGTCCTGTACCGAGCCGGTGCGTATCGGCCGAACCGCGACGCGGTTGTCGTCCTTGACGACGAACACCTCGCTGCCGCCGCCGCCATTGCGCTGGACCGCCTGCTGCGGCACCGCGATCGCGTCGCTGTCGAGACCCTGTTCGATGCGAACGCGGACATACATGCCCGGCAGCAGCTCGCGCTTGGGATTGCGGAATTCGCCGCGCAGCGTCACCTGGCCGGTATGCGCGTCGACCTTGGCCTCGGAGAACAGCAGCTTGCCGTCGAGTCCATAGATGGTGTTGTCGTCCAGCACGAGCCGGATCTTGGCGGCATCGGGCGCGATGCGCTCGAGATCGCCGCTGTCGAAGTCGCGGCGAAGCTGGCTGAGCTCGGTCACCGACTGCGTGAAGTCCGCATAGATCGGATCGAGCTGCTGGACCGTGACAAGGTTGGTCTGATCCTGCACGGCGAGCGCGCCCTCGCTGACCAGCGCGGCGCCGACGATGCCGTCGATTGGCGCGCGTACGGTGGCGTAATCGAGATTGAGCTTGGCACGCGCGAGCTCGGCCTTGCGTCCCTCGACCTCGGCCTTGGCCTGGAGCTCGGCGGCAATCGCCTTCTCGTTTTCGGCTTCGGGCGCGGCGCGCTGGCTGGTCAGCGTCGCGATGCGGTGCGCCTGCTGCCTGGCTTGAACCAATGCAGCCTCCGCCTTGGCGACCGCTGCCTGGCTTGCCATCACCTCGACCTCGAAAGGACGCGGATCGATGCGGTAGAGCGGATCGCCCGCCTTCACCTCACTGCCCTGGCGAAACAGCCGCTCGACCACGATGCCTGACACGCGAGGGCGCACTTCGGCGACGCGCGTCGGCGCGATCCGGCCCGGCAGCTCGCGCACCACGGCACGCGGTTGCGGCCTGACAGTGACGATGCTGACATCGGGTTCGATGGGTTGGGTGGCGGAGATGGCGGATGAAGATTCGTCGCAAGCGCTCAGCAGCGGCGCAAAGGCCGCGAGCATCATTGCAACGCATGCCGATCGCGCTCGAAGTCCTGACATGAAGTGGTGTGCCCCGGAATTGTTGAAATCGATCAGTCCTCGCGCCACCGCCTGTTCTGGGCAATCTGCGTAGCTGACGCGATCAAAATAGAATGGACGTGCTGCGACGCAACGCATTACGCGGGCGGCTCAATGTCACATCCGCTATCGCGCTGAGTTCAGGGTGATTTTCTGGATTCACCAGATTGTGAGTCAGGTTCCATCTCGTCGCACTGCGACAGAACAACGCAATTAGTCGACCGCCTTCATCCGATAGTGGCTGACACCCCACTCGGTTCCGTCGGCATAACCGAACAGGCCAGCGGTGGCGAGGAAGAACCAGCGCCAGCGCCGCATCCACAAAGCGGTCTCGTCGCCATAGACGTTGCGCAAGGAGGTTTCGATCGCGTCGCGATGCGCGTCGAAATTCGCGAGCCAGTCATTGGCCGTGCGCTGATAATGTGTGCCGCTCCAGCGCCACTCCTTCTCGATGGCGAAGATATCGGCATATTGCCTGACGAGCTGATGGCTCGGCATCACCCCTCCGGTGAAGAAATGCTGCGCGATCCAGTCCTCGCGATTGGCCCGGTCGAACACATAGGAACCGGCGCGATGGGTGAAGATGTGCATGAAGAAGTGCCCCTCGGGGGCAAGCCATGAGCGAACGCGCGTCATCAGCTTGCGCCAGTTCATCATGTGCTCGAACATCTCGACCGAGATAATGCGATCGAACTGGCCCTCCGGCGCGAACACGTTCATGTCCGATGTGACGACGCGCAAGTTCAGCAGGCCGCGGCTCTGCGCCATTTCCTCGATATAGGCGCGCTGCGACTGCGAGTTCGACACCGCGGTCACCTTCGCATGCGGAAACTGGCGCG